>JARULB010000004.1:0-300000 GCA_029688905.1 Balneolales bacterium ANBcel1
TGCGGGGCAAAGCTTATACAATGGAAATAGGTCCGCAGTACAATAAAGACAGTTTCTTCAAAGCTGCTGCACGGTTGCACCAGTCAAACTATCGTGCAAGGATACTTAAAGTTGATTATTTAGAATACGGCAATCGTCTTACAGAGCATGATGGACGAGCGCTAATGAACTACTATGATGGGCTTGGAGTGAAAGAAGCTTTGAGGAAAAGATATCCTCACTATTCTCAAAAACGAGATGCCGACCTTCTCAGAAGTGAACATATCCCGTTTAATATGCTTGCACCTCTTGTCCACAAGCCAGTCCTGATGAAAAAAGTACTGAGTGAAGTTTTCGGGTTAAAACTAATCGATCCAATTGAATTAAAGCTTGAATGGGCTCCATTCCCAGCAGATAAGTATTTAGGTGATTTGACCTCATTCGATACCTATATTTGCGGGAGAAATCAAAATGGGGAACGTATTGGACTGGGAATTGAAGTAAAGTACACGGAACGTGGCTATAGAATTGGAGCATCGGAAGCCAAACGAGTGCAAGATTCAAATTCAAGCTATTGGATTGTAACCAGGGAATCGGGAGTTTTTTCTTCAAATAGTCACGAAGAGTTGGCGTCAGATAATCTGAGACAAATTTGGAGAAATCATTTACTCGGTCTGTCTATGGTGAAGAACAATGATATTGACAAGTTTATTTCAGCCACGTTGTATCCTGCGGGTAATGATCACTTTCAGCATGCATTGAGCGACTATCAAAATCATCTTCAAGCAAGTGCCCGAAGGGATTTTTTTGGCTGTACTTTTGAACAATACATAAGCAGTTTAAGCGGAGATAGCGAGATTGAAGACTGGAAAGAATATTTAAGTACGAGGTATCTTTTTGAAATGCCCGCATAACAAGCATTTCAAGCGAATTTTGCCGTATGTTGGTGATTTTGGGCTTCAGTGCTTGAAGATAGTCCGGTTTTTTACCACTTTATTAATCAGAAATGGCAAAATCGCTTAAATGCAAGACCGTTACAAGGCAGTTTTAGCCAATAAATAGTCTTAGAGATTTACACGATAACTTGTACTTCTTCCTCCTGCTTTTCCGTAGCGTACAAATGCTCCCATTTCGACTAACTGCTGAATATCTCTTGTTGCTGTAGCTTTTGAAACCTTGGTTATCCCTACATACTTCCTGGCATTCATTCCGCCTTCAAATCCGTCCGGTCCCTCGTCCAACATCCGGTTAATTACTTTCTCCTGACGTTTGCTGAACTGATCTTTATATTTATCAAAAAACTTGACTTTTCGCAACGTAAATTCTATCTGTCGTTCGGATTTTTCCTGCGACTGGAGTAAAAGATCAATAAAGTAATGGATCCACTTAGTCACCTCATTCGATCGCTGTCCGACTTTCAACGCATTGTAGTAAGCCTTTTTATTGGACTCTATGGTTTCAGACAAACTTAATAATACCGGACGACCTATACTCTGAGACAGTGCCTTTTCTGCAATGGCCCGCCCGATCCGTCCATTTCCATCTTCAAATGGGTGAATCGATTCAAAATACAAATGCGCAAGCCCACTACGAATCGGTGCATTCTGCAATTGCTTTTTTCCGGCCGGGTCGGTTTTATTGAACCAATCTATAAATTGATCCATCTCTGAAGGTACCTGCGAAGATGGCGGAGCTTCAAAATGAATTTTTTCTTTACCCATGGCGCCAGATATCACCTGCATAGGCTCATTGTGTGTTCGCCATTTTCCGACCATGATTTTGTCGCTATCACCAAACAACATCCGGTGCCAACGAAAAAGCATCTGCCTGGTAAGTGGCTGTTTAAATGATTTTCTCACATCGATCATGAGTTCACCCACCCCTTCGGCTTTGGGATCCTTTATCACCGATGGGGAAACGTGTAGCCCCAGATTTTTTCGAATGGACGATAATACATCTTGCCGGCTTACAAACTCCCCTTCTATTTCAGAGGTTTTGACAGCTTCCTCCAGCATCAGATTAATGAGGGTTTCTTGCTGGATGTCTTCTGGCAAGGATTCCAGTATTCCCGATATGCGTCCAACTTTTTCGGCAAACGTAAATAGTTTATCCTCAAGTCCTGAAAGACTATAAGTAAAATGTGGCCAATCGGTTTGTTGCCAGTTATATTGTCTCATGAGCCAATTATAACACACATTCGGCTCATTATCAACATATTTTATGAGCCGCTTAAGTAGTTTATTCGGCTCATAACCCAATAATGTCAAATGAAAGTCTGCCTTGTAACAACGGTTTCAACCTGACAGCGGATCATGTTTCTACAAAATTCACTGCTGGAGAGAATGCTTCTCGCATTCTCTGAGTGCAGCGTAGCCGCTGCAGGTTAAACCTGAACCGTTAGAGCAACCCATAAATTTTGCTCTTAAACACCTTAAGCCTCAATAATAAACGCACCTTCTTCCCGGCAGCAGTCTCTAGCCGATCCTTTTTTTTTATTTGGTGAATGTTCGCATATATGCTAACTTCTCTCCATGCGCGTTATACAATTCTACCGAACAGAATCCGGGAAAGTACCTGTAAAGGAATTTCTGAGAAGTCTTCCAGACAAGTTCTCCAAAAAAATTGCCTGGACACTTCGCGCTGTTCGTGAAACGGATCCAGTTCCTACTCAATACCTTAAAAAACTCACTAATTCAGATGATATTTGGGAAATCCGGGCAACCTTGGGCAATAATACCTTTCGATTGCTCGGTTTTTTTGACCACTCCAAACTTATCATACTTACCAACGGATTTGCCAAAAAGTCTCAAAAAGTACCAAAACAAGAAATCATCCTGGCTGAACAACGAAAACAAGATTATTACCGGAGAAAATCTCATGATCAAAGATGACCTTGAAATCTTCATTGAAGAAAAAAAAGCCGAAAGTCCGGAATTTGCTGAGAATTTCGAAGAAGGATATCTGAATTTTAAAATTGGAGTACTTCTTCGTCAGGCTCGCGAAGAAATGGGTGCCACCCAGGAACAAGTGGCCAAAAAGCTGAATACGACCAAGTCGGTGATTTCCCGAATGGAAAATCATGCCGAGGATATTCGACTTTCCACCCTTACAAAGTATGCCAAAGCACTCGGTAGAAAAGTTAAACTCGAAATTCAGTAGATAATGATTTCCGCTGATTCTTGACCAATTCCCATAAGGTTGTTTGACATATTTGCATGGAAGTGTGGCCTGATCTCAAGATAGAATCCATCAAGAAATTCTTTACACTTGGCAAGTTACGGTTGCTCTAACAATCGCATCAACCGGGCGTGTGTGGGGCTTCTGCCCCATTATAACCGGCTGCCACGTCGGTTATGCGCGGGACCGTTAGCGTTCAGCTCAAACCATATCCTTCTTCATTCAAGATAGTTGCTGAGGGATTTGCAGCATCTGAGTGAGAACCGGATCATCAACGATAAAAGGGATGCTGTACAGCTTGCTTGCCTCTTCTTTTTTAACGCGTTTCAGAAGCGGCTTCTCGGCAGCGGCCCGCATTTTCAGAATCGGGTCTGACAGCTCTGAAGAGGATGCATTCATGCTTTGATTCGCTATCCATGCATATGGCTCAATACCCGACCTTCTCAAATCGTCCTGCAGTTTTGAAGCCTCCGATATGGGTGTTGTTTCGGGCAGTGTTACCAACAGTAGTTTTGTGAACTTCGGATCCTGAAGATAACGTAAAGGCGTTTTCAGATTTCCAGTGTCTACATTGCTGTTTCTCATCACTTCCCGGTGATAGCTTCCTGTGGTATCCAGCAGCAGTAAGGTATGGCCTGTTGGAGCCGTATCTACCACCACAAATTTTCGTTTAGCCTGGTGTATCGCTTTCGAAAAAGCATGAAATACGGCGACCTCCTCTGTGCAGGGTGATTCCAGGTCTTCCTTCAGAAGGCGTAGTTCCTCATCCGTCTTGTCCTTTCCTTTTTGCCGGAGTACCTTTTCGATGTATGCCTGCTTTTCGGCTTGAGGATCGATCCGGTTCAGTTCCAGATTTTCCGGCAGCGTGATCTCTTCAAGATAATCTGTTAAATGCGCAGCCGGATCAGTCGTGGTTAGGTGAACCGGATACCCTTGTTCGGCAAGTCTTAATGCAATGGCCGCAGCAACCACCGTTTTACCGACTCCGCCCTTACCCATGGTCATAATCAGTCCGTGATCTGAGCTTTTCGCCAGGTCTTCTGCCAATTGGTTCAGGTCCGGCAGCGCTGTTTCCGGCTCAGCCGTAAGACCATTCTCACTTACCCGTGCTGCTTCTTTTTTGTCAAGCGGTTCAAAAACCTGCCTGAGCCTTTCGATTCCAAGCAGATTCCACGGACGCAGCGGAAAGGTGTGATGCTTCAGGTTCTTCAACCGTTTCGGCATTTGGTCAATCGTCTGCTTCATCATAGCAGACAATTTCACAGCGAAGGGATCGGTCTCGTCAGCCGGTTCAAACAACCCATTGATCAGCAGTTCCTGGTTGGTCAGCCCCATGTCAAGCAGCTCTCTGCCGGAGCGATCAGCTTCCCGCAGTGCGGTAGTTTCCGGACGTGTAACAAGGTAGATGGTGGTTGTTTGCGGATCCTTCAGACGCTCAACCACTTTCCGGTACCGCTCCTGGTTGGTTTTCAGGGCAGAAGACGGCCCAAGACAGGAGGCTCCATCCGGGTTTTCATCAATAAATTTACTCCAGGCAGCCGGCAGCTCCAGAAGACGGAGCGTGTGTCCGGTTGGGGCCGTATCAAAAATGATTACATCATACGGCTTATTGTCCCCATCTCCGGCGATGTACCGTGCGAACTCATCAAAAGCGGCGATTTCCGTGGTGCAGGCCCCGGACAACTCCTCCCGGATACGATCAATATCCTGCTGAGTCAAAATATCTTCCAGCGGCGAAATCACACGCTGCCGGTATGCTTCGGCTGATGTTTCCGGATCAATATTAACGACGTGCAAATTTGATACGCCATTTACCGGGGCAACTTTTTCGGTTACCTCTGTTTCAAGCACATCCTTGAGATTAGAGGCCGGATCGGTACAAATCAGAAGCACAGATTTACCGCTGTCGGCAAGCCTGATAGCCGTTGCGCTGGCGAGTGATGTTTTACCAACCCCGCCTTTTCCGGTGAAAAAGATGAAGGGAGTAGAGTCTGAAATATTCATGGATTGTCTCTCTGAAAGTGATCGTTTTAAAAATCGACTGTTAGCAGCAACCGCCGCCGGGCGTGCAACCGTTTTGGGGTACTCCCAGCAGTTCATTTGCCGTTTGAACCAGCTGCTGTGTAGTCGCTTGTCGCTCATTAAGACCGGATTGCATCGCCTGAACAATATCCGGCAGGTCAATGCCGTGCGCCTGCCCTTCACGGAATTTCACTGTCATCTCTGCCGAATCACCCATTATTACTGTGTGCCTGATATTTTCTAACAGGTTGTTTTTAAATGCTTCCAAATCATTATTGATGGCAGTCTCACTCTGTATTCCAAGCCATGCACAGAGCTGATTGCGGTCGGGGTAACCACCTTCAGATGCAACTTCATTGTTGACCAGAATTACCGGCAGTACATTCGTCCCCTCTTTTTGCAGTCGTGCCAGCACGTGAGCGTTGCTTTTAAACGCTTCCGGCTCCTGCCCGAGATTAAAGCGTTTCACTTCAATCCCTTTGCTTTTCAGCCATTTCACATCGTTGGCAAAATCGGCAAGGGTATCATCTACGTCGGTACCGCATACGCCGGTGCTGCAGCACATGGCAGGGTCATATATTTCAATGGTTGTGTTCATTTCTAAATGTGTTTGATAATAGGGTTTATTTAATCGTAAAATTACGATTAATAAGATCGGGTTCCAACCTCATTTGTTCTTATGATTTGATTTTATCCACCGTTTCGCAGCATATCGGCAAACTCACCGGGCAATGGGCTCTCCTCAACGGCTTTAGCAGCTTGTTCAACATCATACTCTACCCTGATGAATTCGACCTTCAGATCGTTTTTATCGTTCAGATCCAGATCACCATCCCACTCAATCATGGCATAGCATGCGCGGGGATCTCCGTCTTTGGGCTTACCGACTGATCCGATATTAATGGCATGTCGTATCTCTCCGCTTTCATCCTCTATGGTTTTATGATAGGGCTTGTGCGTATGGCCAAACGCCATCACATGGGTATCAGCCTTTTGCATCATTCTAAGCATGCTTTTTTCGGCGCGATCTTCAAATAGGTACTCGTTGATTTTCCGCGGACTCCCGTGCACCATCAGGAAGTTCCAGGGATTACCGTTCACGCCGAACTCAAGTCTCAGATGTGCCGGCAGTGAGCGTAAGTAGGCCCGGTTCCCGGAACTAATCATTCGGTTTGTATATGTGATTGAGTCAACACCCCTCGCCTCATCCTCCGGCGTTTTGTACGCGCAGCCGCAGTCGTCGCTGGAAAGCCCGACGCCCTGATCGTAATTCCCGGCAATGACTGGAATTCCTTTCGAGCGAATCAGTTCAACCACTTCGTTTGGATAGGGTGCATAGCCAACCAGGTCACCGAGGCAGTACACAGCGTCAGGTTTCCTTTGTTCAATGTCTTTTAATACGGGAGTGAGAGCGTCAATATTTGCGTGGATATCACTAAACAGGGCGACTTTCATAGTTAGCAGCAGGTTTGTATAAGTTCGGTTGATAATTCGGAGAGAACGGATTGAAGCTCACGGATTCCCTCCGGATTGAGGCAGTAGCAGGTTTTCACTCCCTCGACTTCTCCGGTAATCAGGCCGGCATTTTTCAATGCTTTCAGGTGTTGAGAAACCGTTGATTGAGCCAAAGGCAGGAATTCAGTAATATCTCCGCAGAAGCAGGTTGTTCTTTGAGCAAGAATTTTGAGAATGGTTATCCTGGCAGGATGCCCGATGGCTTTTGCGATTTCGGCAGATCGCTGTATGGACTTCTCATTAATTGAGATATCTTTGAGTTTCATAATTAGGAATTTTAATCGTCGTTTTACGATTAAATGTAACAGTAGCTTTTATTGTTTCCAAATAATAAAGGCGTAACCTGAACCTTAGTATCAACTTTGAAGTGCAACAATCAGAAACGGTGTTCATAGCATTCCTTCGGCGTTTTGAAGCCCAGAACCTTTCGTGGGCGTGAGTTGAGTTTTTCACTTATGGCGTTACAATGATGCTGATTTATGTGGGCCATACTTTTTCGTTTCGGCAGGTACTGGCGAATCAATCCATTGGTATTTTCATTGGTTCCCCGCTGCCAGGAGTGGTACGGGGTGGCAAAGTAGAATCGAACACCAAGATGCTCTTCGATGTCCGCGTAACTGTGAAACTCCGTCCCGTTATCACTGGTGATAGTCTTAAATCGCCTTTGGTGCTGCTTAATGAGCTGTATGGCTCGCTTTTTTGTTTCCTGCTTGCTTCGATTCGCCAGCTTTCCGATCAACGTGTACCGGGTTTTGCGTTCCACAAGCGTTAAGATACAGTGCTGATCCCCGCTTCCAACAACGGTATCAACTTCCCAGTGGCCAATCGTCTTTCGGGTTTCCACAGAGGCCGGCCGCTCCGAAATATGGTGTTTACCGGCAAGACGTCCCCTGCTGTCTTTGCTGTTATGGCGTTTTCGTCGCTGTTTCTGTGCTCCGCGAAGATGGGTGTAGAGCTTGCCGCCCGCCGCCTTATCGGCCCATATATACCGGTAAATCGTCTCATGCGAAATAGAAAGAAGCTTTTTGCGGCTCAGCCATGCCGAGATCTGCTGTGGGCTCCATTGCTGTTTGAGAAAGTACCACACCTTGAGTTTATCCCGGTCACTGAACTGTTCGTTACGCCGAGATCGCGAGCGGCGGCCGTTGGTCTTCTCCATCCACTTGTCAAACACGATATCCATGAAAATATTGGCCAGTACAGGGCTGATAGCCCCACCCTGTGGCGTACCTTTTCCATCGGGGTGTTTGTGCGTTCCGTCAGCCAGCTCCACAGGGGCTTCAAGCCATCGCTGCACATACATCAGGATATGCTTCTTCCCGGTGTAGTGATGCACGGCTTTGATCAGCAACTCATGGTCTATATGGTCGAAAAACCCTTTGATGTCCAGGTCAATGACCCAGCTGTACTTCAGACAGTTGCTGCGGCATTGCGCTATGGCCTGATGGGCCGACCTGCCGGGTCGATAGCCATAGCTGTTCGGACTGAAATGGGGATCGACGATAGCTTCCAATTCGGTTGCTATGACCTGTTGGGCTGTTCGATCGATTATGGTCGGGATGCCCAGCGGGCGCATCTTGCCATTGCCTTTGGGTATCCATGTCTGGCGGACCGATTTGGGAAAGTAGCTTCCGCTTGCCATTCTGTTCCACAATGGATACAGATATTTACGCAGGTTTTGATCCACCTGCTTTATGCTCACTTTATCTACGCCCGCAGCTCCGCCATTGGCTTTTATTTGCTTAAAAGCCTGCATGATCTGCAACTTGCTTATCGGTTGCGTTCTGTGTTCATTTTCAAAAATCATCCTCAATTTGCATCAAGTTGTTTTGTGATCCATGAACTTGTTAAGTGAAGTCCTTCGCTCGCTCCGGTTTTTCCCCGAAGCTCTGTTGGGTATGGTCGCTACTACGACTTCATCCGCCCCGGAATCCACACTTCGCTACTTTCTGCCTTACCCGCTTCGGGCTTGCGGCATTTTGGCTTGCCATTGTGGTTCCGGTTCTCCTGTTCCCTGTCAGAGCCCGGATACGGGTCTTGCCCTCTAAATGCCGTGTGCCGCGTATGCACTATCACAGGTTCCGTCATACACTTGGTCTCGCAGGGTCACACACCCCTTTGATTTTGACACAGTAACAGTTATTTCGACACGTCCACAAGGGTTCACTTGCGTTCAACTCCCGTATCCCCACCATACATACGCTCACCGTTTATTCCGATGGCCCTTGCTTTGACCTTGACGCTCAGTACCGGCCCTTTTAAGGCAAGCACCTCAAGGCGGTTTGGTAAATACGCCTGTACATCTTTACCGACAGTCCGACTCCCCTGTCTCACCGGGTTGCATCCGCACTGTTATCATAACCTTAGGATTAGGTGCAACAGAAGTCTGTCATCTCTGGCAGAGTTTTATTACCATTTTCAAAGAACTTATCATTCTTCGTACCCTGTGGTAATTCAGGACACACGGGTAGCTAACAAGGCGTTTCATACGGACTCGTTTTAGGTTCGGGACTTTAATTTGAACAACTCGGTTCGCCGCTTAAACGCTGGGTCGTTAGATACCTCATAATCACTACCAGGTTAAATTCATACCCCTTCTCTGATACTGTACCATTCTTCACTTCTTCATCTATGATGAACTGGGACCATACTCGTATTTGTCCCTACTCGTTCTTTATACTGATGACATTGTTCCCTTTTTCGTTTTTTTTTACCACCTTACTGAGTAACTTCTTTATATGATTACTGATAAGCCAAATAAAATCATTTCTCGTAACAAAGACATTCTCGGTGGAACTCCCGTCTTTCATGGCACTCGTGTCCCCATTAAAACGCTTTGGGATTATCTGAAAGCCGGTGATTCTCTGGAAGACTTCCTCGAAGACTTCCCTTCCGTGAAACGAAAGCAGGCTGTTGCCCTTATTGAGCGAGCTCAAAATCGTCTTACCAAAATTTCATGACTCGCATTCTCCTTGACGAATGTCTACCGGTCAAACTTCAGCATCGCTTTTTGGAACTCGATGATTCTTTTCATGTTGCAACCGTCACCGGGAAAAACTGGAATGGGATTAAAAATGGGAAACTGCTCGAATTGGCTCAGGAAAGTTTTGATATTTTTATCACTATCGACCAAAATATCCTATACCAGCAATCAGTTTCCAAGTTTTCCATTGCATTAATTGCCTTACAAGCAAAATCAAATCGATATAACGACCTGCTTCCTTTTCTAGAGCCAACCGTTAAGATCATTAAAAATTGCAAACCGGGTAAGTCTTATACCGTTTCAATATGATAACGGGTATTATGCCTGTTCACTGGGAGTTTCGGTATCTAACATACGCATCAACCGGTCGTGTGGGGCGTTTCCGCCCCATTATAACCGGCTGGCCACGCCGGTTATGCGTTTGGCGTTATACCACACATAATCACCCCAGCCGTAAGTTATTTCTCTGGTAATTCAGATAGTTTAATTCGAGCATATGCACCATGTTTTTTGTCTTCCGGATGTGGTTCAATTCCTAATATGGTAATCTCTTTGCGATTTGGGCCATATGCCCAATAAAATCGCCTGGCTGTTTTCCCTTGATCCAAATACGATTGCCATATTTTGATCCCATATTTTCTACTCAAGGGTTCAATTTCGTGAGTTTTTAATCCCGGATGTTTTGGATTCACACTCAGATTTGTGATGGCTTTACCCAAGCGATTAAATAGCTCATTCTCGTCAGAATTCAACGAATTGGCTTTGCGCTTCTCTAGCAACGAGCTCCAAAACGCTTCCATCTCAGGAACTCCCATACGAATTGTAAACATGGATTTAGTCCAAGAGTTTATTCAGTTCGTCCAAATCAACCGGGGCGGAGACGCTCCCCTTTTTCAAATGATCAACCGATTGGTCGATCATTTTCAAAGTCTTCTGAGAAATGGCATCAGGATGAACTAATACTCTTGGGCTAAGCTCAATGGTCCCATCTTGTTTTTCACGAACCCGATAATACATCGTCTTTGCTCCCCGAAGAGTCAATCGCTTCTTGGAGTCGAGTCGGGCATCATATTCTTTAATTGCTCGTGCCATAATTTTCACGTCATTTATATTATCACTAATCAAAGATAGCGATATGTGGGATTTCCCACAATAGGTGTCGCAAATTTTTACCATGAGCTTTATACTGGCATGGATGTACTCCTACGCACTTAGTTAATATATTCTGTGTGGTATAACAACCGTTTCGTGCGTTCGTGTATATACCTGTTGCTGTTGCCCTTGCACTTAAACAAAGCCACGCCGCACAAACGGGTGGCCGTTAGCGCTCATTTTCAATACCAGCTTATCATTTTTTCACGTTAAGTAATTATTTTGTACTTTAATTGTACGACATATTGTCCCCTAATTGCAAAACAATGGCTATCTCCAATTTTTCTTTAGAGCAAGATATTCAACCCCTTTCTGAATTCAGGAAAAATGCTGCTGATTTTATTGGGCGTCTTAAGCGTGAAAAGCGATCAATAGTGCTGACTCAGCATGGCAAAAGTGCTGCTGTTCTTGTTGATGTTTCCGAATACCAACAAATGATTGATAAAATTACTCTCATGGAAGAACTCATGGAAGCAGACGGCCAAATTGCTCGTGGAGAAGTGATTGCTCATGAAGATGCTAAACAACAAATCCGTGAAAACCTGGCCAAGTGGAAGTAATCTGGACAAAACTTGCGATCCAAAGAGTTAATTCTATCGTAAACTATATCGCTCAGGATAATTTCCAAGCCGCACATAAGTGGTCTGAGCTTATTTTTGAGAGAACAGATCAGCTCATTGAGCATCCTGAATCAGGTAGAATTGTACCTGAATACAACCATCCCGATCTAAGAGAAATCATTGAAGGAAATTACAGAATCATATACCGGATTCGAAAACCAAAGCGAGTAGTATACATCACAACGGTTCTCCATGTCCGGCAAAAACCGCCCCAATCCGGCAAGTTCTTACGATAAGTTACTATATCACTCAGATACTCAAGTAATGAAGAAAGAACCGTTCGACGAATTTATCGAGAGCATCAAACAAGCCGGCAAAATCCAAGAAGGTGAACTAAATGCTTCTCAAAGAATTGTAATTACCGATTCCGATGTCGCTGAAACCCGCAAGAATTACAATTTGAATCAGCAGGAATTTTCTTCTCGCTTTTGAATCGGTGCTAGCAAATTTCACAAATGGGTACAGGGTGAAGAAAGTCACTTGCACTAGCCAGAGTAGTTTAAAAAGTTGTAGATAGAATGATCAAAGCAATTTTTGATACCCTATCAACCTAAATTTCGCGCTAACATGCGCATCAACCGGTCGTGTGGGGCGTTTCCGCCCCATTATAACCGGCTGGCCACGCCGGTTATGCGTTTGGCGTTAAGTGGCTATCATAACTTGCAATAATCAGTCCCCTATATTAGTTTCATTACTATACCACAACGAAACTATCGAGCCATGCCAAGCATAACTGTCAAAAACATTCCTGAGCCAATTTACCAGCAGCTCAGAAAGCGTGCACAAGCTCAACATCGCAGTATTAATAGTGAAATTATTGCGTGCTTGGAGCAAACTACACTACCTCATCGCCCCTCTCCGGAGGAATTTCTTCTACAAGCTCAAAAAATTAGGAAACAAGTAAAAGGTAGTCTCTCTGCTCAACTCATTCAAAAAGCCATTGATCAGGGTAGGCCGTGATTGTAGTTGATACCAATATCATTGCACATTTCTGGCTGCCATCTGATCATTCTCAACTCTGTGACCAGGTTTTTGAACAGGATCCGGAATGGATCGCCCCTGTCTTATGGATCAGTGAATTCAGAAATGTAGTGAGCTTATATTTGAGGAAACAGTTGATCGATTTGAGTAAGGCCTTACAAATTTCAGAGAAAGCCCAGGAGTTGATGAAAGATCGGCAGTTTCATGTTCATTCATCGCAAGTATTTGAATTTGTAAACAAATCCAATTGCTCTTCTTACGATTGTGAGTTTGTATGTCTTGCTAATGACATGTCAGTACCACTGATTACTTTGGACAAAAAAGTACTGAATTCATTTCCAGATATTGCGACACACCCCACAAATTTTTTATCCTGATTTCCGCCACTTAGTATCAACTTTGAAGTGCAACAATTAAAAACGGTGTTCATAGCATTCCTTCGGCGTTTTGAAGCCCAGAACCTTTCGTGGGCGTGAGTTGAGTTTTTCACTTATGGCGTTACAATGATGCTGATTTATATGAGCCATACTTTTTCGTTTCGGCAGGTACTGGCGAATCAATCCATTGGTGTTTTCATTGGTTCCCCGCTGCCAGGAATGATACGGGGTGGCAAAGTAGAATCGGACGCCAAGGCGATCTTCAATGTCGGCGTAACTGTGAAACTCCGTCCCGTTATCACTGGTGATGGTCTTAAATCGCCTTTGATGCTGCTTAATGAGCTGTATGGCTCGTTTTTTCGTTTCCTGCTTGCTTCGATTCGCCAGCTTTCCGATCAACATGTACCTGGTTTTGCGTTCCACAAGCGTTAAGATACAGTGCTAATCCCCGCTTCCAACAACGGTATCAACTTCCCAGTGTCCAATCGTCTTTCGGGTTTCCACCGAGGCCGGCCGCTCCGAAATATGGCGTTTGCCGGCAAGCCGTCCCCTGCTGTCTTTGCTGTTATGGCGTTTTCGTCGCTGTTTGCTAGCTCCGCGAAGATGGGTGTAGAGCTTGCCGCCTGCCGCCTTATCGGCCCATATATACCGGTAAATCGTCTCGTGCGAAATAGAAAGAAGCTTTTTGCGGCTCAGCTAAGATGGTCGGGAATGGTTGGACAGCTTTTTGAGGATTGTTAGTTTGATTTCAAGCTGCCGGAAGGTACCGCTTTACCGGAGGAATCTTTCCAATCCGGGAATGAGACCGCCTGGTATTATAAAAGGTTATGAGCTCAGAGCAAAGCGCATATAACTGTTGCCCGTTCTCCGGCAAGTGAAGATAGATTTTGTCGTGTTTAATGGTTCGAAAGAATCGCTCAATATGAGCATTGTCTGTTGCACGGCCCTTGCCATCCATGGAGATTTTGACCGTTTTAAGATCAGTTATGTAATTGATCGTCTGGCGTTCTTTGAGAGCTTCCAGGACTACTTTGGTCTTGAAGCTCGGCCTGAAGTGCCTGCGTTTACGTTTCATTTCAGGCAAAGTAACAGTCTGGGTTTAACTGTCCAATTTCACCCGACCTCTATAACTACTAGTATTTATTAGTACTTATATGTAGATTATTATTAGCAATCTACCTGCATAAAACCCTTTTGTTTTCACCATCCTGATTGGACAAGTTTTTTTCAAGGCTCGATGCACAGGATGCCACGGAAATTAAAACCAAGCATAGAGAGCAATGAAACATCTTTACAGAGCTGTTCCGATACACATCGTTGGTTTACTCTCACTGGCTTTTTTGTTGACCGGTTCTTCGATACAGTATGAGGTCACCGGTGTTTTGGTGGACTCGGACCAAACCCCTTTGGACGGTTTGTCCGTTATGCTGTTCAATGAAATGGACGAACAAATTGCTTCTGATGAAACGGATAGCGAGGGTCGGTTCTCGCTTGTCTATCAGCTGGAGCCAACATCCGCAGAACCACAGACCGGGCAGGAGTTACCCTCATTTTTCCAGCTGGGATCTCCATATCCCAACCCATTCAATCCGCGCAGCACCGTGCCCTTTTATGCCCCGCAAAACACCCAGGCAAACATTTCACTATACAATATTCTCGGACAGTCTGTGCTGAGCAGGCAAGTCAACATAAATGCCGGCAGTCATGAAATAGTCATCCAACTGGGTGGCCGCCTTGCTCAGGGGCAGTACATTCTGAGAGTACTGGGGGAAGGTTATGCTCTTTCAGAAAGCATGACTTTTCTGAGTACAGGAATCGGAAGCGGTAGTCCGGAAATACGGCTTCAGTCCGGCACCCAACCTACGGCGCGTATTGAATCCAATGTGCAACAAACGGATAACAGCGATACCTTCCGTGTTGTGGTTGAAGAGTCGGGGCAGTTTAGCGGTAAAGAGATAAGCGTCACTCCCATGCAGAATGTAAATCTCGGCTCTCTGATATTATCGGTACATACAACCGAATCCTGTGACGATCTGACCTTGCTTGCTTCCTCTTCGATGCCCGCGCACATGATTTCCCTCGAGGGTATACCGGAGTCGCTCGGCGACTATCCCCTCGGATGGCTGTATGATGCCGACTACTACCAGGATCATATTGAAACAGCATCCACCCAAACAGCCGGCTCCCCGGAATCAGAGAATGCACTGCGACATCCGGTATATATCGAACATCATGGAGACGGTGAGGGCCAGGTACTTGTGCCGGTGCATCCGGCCAACTACATGGAAGGTGGTGATGCTGTTTTGGTCGTTAAGAGTGGTAACGACCAGATACAATGTCCGGCTCTGCCCCTGCAAGTTGAAGCGCTGCCACCCGCTGCCGGTACTATCGAAAAAATGATCATAGATATCGAAAGTGCCCTGGAAGAAGTTGCAAGTGCTTATGGAAAAGATCCGGAAATGCTTCGCGCAGAACCCCTTTCTGATTTCGATTCTCATCTTTGGCATATTGCGGCCGGACTTCAAATGGCAAGCGGTCCCAATAATCCCGATAATCTTCGTGCCATTCTGGAAGGCGACTCGCCTTTCCTTGAGGAACAGCTCCCTGATGAAGAGATTCTGGAAGTGGTGGATGCGATTTTCGCGGTAACCGGTATTGCGGATAATATAGGGGCCATCAGTAATGACCTGAAAAACAATACAGTTGCCTTTAAATCGGCCAGCTCTGCAGCCAAAGCGAATCCGGTTAGCCTTGCTGACGTACCTCAGATCCGCACCCCGGAAGAGTTGGATGCCATGTTGGATACCCGACAGCACATCGCTTCCATGAATGAAGGACTCGCCAGTGAAATGCGTGATATAACAGGACTTGCACTGGGAAGTGTGGCGGTAACAACCGGAGCCGTTGGTGCAGCACCCGTTGCAGCTGCCTGCGGCCTTTCGGCTCTTGCCGTTTCGTTAATGCAACTGGTTATCGATCTGGGTGAAAATACGTTGCCCTCACAGTTGCAAGCACTGGATCTGAATGCCTCCCCAACTACATACAATGAAGATAACTCTGATATTGGCGAATGGAAAGCGACCCTTGAAGCTGTCAGCAACGGCTTTACGCTGGATACACCCACCGCAATTGGATTCGTGCCGGGTATGGGCAAACTTACTTCCATTCTTACCAATAACAACTTAATTCGTAACAGCACCGGGTATGTTACCGATAATATCGTTGGGATTATTCAAACACATATGACGGCAATCTGGGATGAGCCCACCGGGCCGGTTACCATCGATCCCATGTCATGGGTCATAAACATCGATCCCGAGCGTGATGAAGCCTACTTTGACTGGAGTCTCCAGACGCAAACAAGCGAGATTGGGGATGATCCCTTCAGATTTGTTGAAAACAATGACAGACACTTTTATCCCAATGCCGTCGGCACGTCCTACCTTCGTGTCAGAACCAGCCTTGGCGTGTTTCAGGATCAGTTCAGGGAGAGTATCGAGGAACTGGTTGTAAGACCGATTCAGGTGAGTCTGCGGCGGCTTCCAATCGATGAAATATGGTTTTTTCCAGAGGATCCACCATTTTATATACGGTCGGATGATGAAATGGACATACGTGCCGATGTGTTCAATGCCGATGACCAAACCGTTTCGTGGGAGATATTCCAGGACGGATTTTTTACGGAGTTGGGCTCCAATGATGTTACCTATTCCCCTCCGGATGAGCCCGGAACTCATGTTATTATTGTAAGAAGCCAAGCCACCGGCGGTGCGCGTGATAATAGCAATGCTCCCGTGCGATCCGCTACCGCCCGGGTACATGTTACACAAGACGAGCTAATCGTTTACCCCGACCTGGCCTGTCTTGAGATGGACGATACACATCAATTCAAGGCTGTATTTGACGGGATGCCTGTCGATTTCAGTGATCTTGAGTGGGATATGACAGGTCCCGGTTCTGTTTTGCCAGGCGGTGTGTACGTTCCGGTTGTGGAAGGAGATGTCACCATGACGTTTTATCATCCGGATAATCCGGATGATGTTCAGGAGATTTCTTTTACCGTGCGTGATATTTGCAGCTATATGACTTTGAGTTCGATCTATTTTAATCACGAAAGCAATTGCCTGAATTTCATTGATGTTCCTCCTGATATGGAAGGTGTTCCGATTTATGGCAAGCTTTCGAACAGTATGAATGACCCGTTTTTATTCTATCTGGATATACATGGCAATGTTCTTCAAGAATCCGGAGACTGGTCCGGACAAATCCCGTGGGTTCCTGAAGGTACTGAGATTCATGCTCCACATTGGATTTCCATAGGACTGCATGAAGATGGACAGCTCATTCCCGGGATCCCCCGATGGATTATTTCAGAAAGCATTTCCGCAGCCGGCTGGCCGCTCGGATTGGAACGAAAAACCCGTACTGTAAACGGAGAAGAGGTAGGGGCCTGGTATGGCTCGTTTTTACTTCCTGTTTTTGATCATGACCTGTATGTAATGACTGAGGGCGAAGTGCGCAGGGAAACGGTGATGCGCGGTGAATTTTCGGGGGTACTGCCCGGCCAATACGGGTGCTTTGATTAGAGCACCCGGCTCTGGTATGTCCGCGTTCCCATTCCGGTTTTCAGAATTCTGGAAAACTTGGGAGGGCGGTCTCAGGTTTTCAAATTGGCAGAATTGACCGATGACATTCCTCCGGGCTTTTTCGCTGAAACTTGTCATAAAAAAAGGCCACCGGCCAAATAGCCAGGCGATCCCGCTTTTTCTTTTTTACACGCTGAATTCGCTGAACTGCTTGATTGCGAGGCCGTTGTTACTTATATATTTCGAATACTGAATTATGGAATACCATTTTTTGAAGAAGTTGAAAATTCAATTATTTGTTATCGCAATACTTTTTTTCTTGCCGCCCATCGCATCGGCTCAGCTATCATCAATTTTGCCAAATGGGCTTGGTATTGAAGATGTATAAAGACCGATATCGCTTTCAAAATCTGGAAACCGGATTTTTTGGTTTTTACCGTATTTCCGCCGTAAAACTTGGTTTACTCTTTTTAAACAAAGGCTTAAACGCTTATTTGGCAAGCCATAAGGGTTGGAATACATTTAAGGGCAGGGTGCAAGAATGAACAGACAAGAATTACAGGATATGATTACCGAACTGGCCAACGAGTTCGGCGTACCAGGAACTGCCGCGGGTCTCTGGTACCGGGGAGAAGCGACATACGCCTGCCACGGAGTAACCAGCATCGAGAACAGGTTGCCGGTCGATGTTCGTACACTCTTTCAGGCAGGTTCCATAGGTAAAACCGTTACAGCAACCGCGCTGATTATTCTGGAGGCTGATGGACGTGTAAACCTCGAGGCTCCGGTGCGCAGTTATGTGCCGGACCTCACCGTGAAGGATGCTGCAGTTGGCGACGAAGTTACTCTGCTGCAGTTGCTTAATCATACGGCAGGCTGGGAAGGCGACTTCTTTCCGGATACGGGCGAAGGTGATGACGCGCTGGCACGCCTGGTCGATCGTCTGAATGAACTTGAGCAGTTGACCAGACCGGGAAGAGTGTTTTCATACAATAACGCGGCCTTCTGTCTTGCCGGCCGGGTTATCGAGAAGGTCACCGGTAATACCTATGAGTCTGCGATCAAAAGCCTCATACTGGATCCTCTCGGGCTTCGCGAATCGTTCTTCTTCCGGGATGAAGTGATGACGCGGCGTTTCGCCGTAGGTCACAAGCCCAAGGATGATGACACAATGGAGGTAGCGAGGCCCTGGGGGCTGCCTCGTAATGGCGCCGCGGCCGGTGGACTTGTTTCCAGTATCGCCGATCTTCTTGCTTGGGGGAAATTTCATTTGTACGGCGCTCGTCATGATATTTACAAGCAGCAGATGCCCAGTAAATTACGCCTGGATGCGATGCATGAGCCCACGGTGCATATGCCCGGTTGCGCATTTGGCGATGCGTTCGGTATTGGCTGGTTCCTGAGCAAGGTTGGTAATGCCTGGTTGGTAAGTCATGGTGGCAGCACGCATGGACAAGAGGCCAGTCTGTCGTTCCTCCCGGAACATGACTGGGCATTTGCTCTTCTGACCAATTCAAGTCCCGGCGGTATGGCGCTTAGCCAGGTCGCGACGAAGCGCGTGCTGGCAGCTTGTACCGGGCTTGCAGAGGAAGAAATGCAACCGGTTTCTGCAGCACCTTCGGATCTCGAATCTTATTCGGGAGTGTATGGCGCACGTGGGATGCGGTGTACGGTGACCGTCAGTGAGTTTGGAGAGCTTGTTTTCACGGTTTCCGACGAGCCGGAATTACTCGCGCTGATGTCGGAAAGCGCAGAAGTGCCACAATCGGAGCCCACGGTCCTTCATGCCTCGCTTGCGAGTGGAGATGCAGGTCGGTATGTCTTCGCAAACGGTCCATTAAAGGGAATTACGGGATATTTTGAGCGCGACAGTCATGATCGGGTCCAAGCGCTACATCTGTTTGGGCGGTGGCTCCCACGTATGCGGGCGTGATGTTCAATTGTACCGACACCCTGCGAACCCTGCGATCCGGTCGGTAGTGAGCAGATACAACAAGTCATAATGGTGCGGAATTCACTTGCACGCAGATTATAAACTTCAATCATCAATTAAACACAATAACTTTTCGCATATAACTTCTATTCCTCCGTTTATTGCGAAAATGGCCCTCTCTTGCACAAGCAAAAGAGAACAATCTTATAAATAGATAATTATGGCAGATTATAATGGTGCAATGATGCAGTATTACCACTGGTACTCTCCTGCCGATGGCACGTTATGGAAGCAACTTTCCGAGCAAGCTCATGAGCTTGTCGAAGCCGGCATAACCTCTGTATGGCTTCCTCCCGCCTACAAGGGTACCGGGGGAGCTGATGATGTAGGCTATGGAGTATATGATCTTTTTGATCTGGGTGAGTTTGACCAGAAAGGTTCAGTGCGCACCAAGTATGGAACCCGCGATGAATATCTTGAAGCCATTAAAACAGCACAAAAGGCAGGATTACGAGTTTATGCCGATATTGTTTTCAATCATAAACTGGGCGCTGATCATCAGGAAGAGTTCAAAGCGACTCCCTACAATCCTGAGAACAGGCACGAAGTCATTGGCGAGCTGCAAGCCATAAAAGCCTGGACAAACTTTACCTTTCCGGGAAGAAAAGGAAAATACTCTGAACTGCACTGGCACTGGTGGCATTTTAATGCCGCTGATTACAATGCCCTGGATGAAAAGAGTGATGCCATTTATCTTTTTGAGGGCAAGTCTTTTGACGAAAACGTGGACCTCGAAAAAGGCAACTTTGATTACCTTATGGGTTGCAATCTCGATTTTAACAACCCTGATGTACAAAAGGAATTGTTCTACTGGGGTGAATGGTATCTTGAAACTACCGGTATCGATGGTTTCAGGTTTGATGCGGTGAAGCATGTGAAATCAAGCTTTTTTCTGGACTGGTTGAACCATATGCGTAACCACAGCAAACGCGATCTTTTTGCCGTAGGCGAGTATTGGTCGGGAGAAAGTGAAGCCAAAAACCGTTTCATAAAGCAAACCGATGGCGGTATGATGCTGTTTGATGTGGGATTGCATTACAATTTTGCTGCTGCAGGAAAGCAGGGAAAGGATTATGACCTGCAAAGAATTTTTGACAATGCACTGGTGGCAACACACCCTACCCTTGCTGTTACTCTGGTAAGTAATCATGATTCACAACCACTTCAATCCCTTGAATCGGTTGTTGAGCCCTGGTTCAAACCGCTGGCCTATGCACTGATTTTGTTGCGCCGCGACGGTTATCCCTGTGTGTTTGCCGCAGATTATTATGGCACTTCGTATAAAGACATCGGAAAAGACGGCAATGAGCATGAGATCCATATGCCCAGCCATAAGTGGATGATCGATAATTTTTTAAAGGCCCGCAGAGATCATGCATGGGGTGAGCAGCATGACTATTTTGACCACCCAAACTGCGTGGGATGGACACGAACCGGTAACGATGAGTATCCACGGGGAATGGCAGTGCTGTTAAGCAATGGTGAGGATAGTAAAAAACATATGGTAACCGGTGCTCCCGATACTTCATACAGAGATATTACCGAACACATCTCAAAACGTGTTAAAACCGATAAAGATGGCCGGGGTGAGTTTTTGTGCAAAGGGGGATCTGTTTCTGTTTGGATTCCTGAATAAGTTTTGTGGAATGAAAATCTGACATCCTCAGACAGAAAGTGAGGTACGCCATTTTCGTCTGATCGAATACTCGCTCGCGAAGTAAATCCGCCTCTTTATACTCCCTTCCCACCAGGCAACAGAGGTGTGTCCAGGCTCACCGCGCCGCTTTTTGATTATGGCAGAGAAGCCTCTCGCTTTTATCCTGATTTACTCCCATTTTAACGATACCAGTCAATTGACCAATTCAGGGAATGCCATTGCAATTGAAACACCTGGAAATGCCAGGTATCCGTACAAACTCATAAAAATAATTACGCCCAACGTTTGTGCGGCAAACCATAAAAAATTCAAAATGCCCGGTATCCATATAAAACCAAAAGAAGGAGTTTATAATGAAAATCGGTAAAGACAGCAATTGGGGAGTGAACCTTGAAACCGTATTCTGTCCACAGTGTGATGAAGAGATGCCCAATTACAGAATCCCGGAAAACTTGCATCAAATCATGACAGGTGGATGGACGTGCCGGGAGAACGGGAGCAACATGGACAAGTGGAGACACCCTGTTGCCATGACGGATGATTTCCCAAACCGGATGGTTTCATCCCTGCTCATCCTGCTACTGGCATTATCCTCAGCCGTGTTCCTGTTCCCCGCCAGCACCGAGGCGCAAGACGGAACCATTTATCCCCTTGAAACCCCCGATGAGCCGAATGCCATTCCGCTCGGCACCGGAGGTGTGGAAGGTCAATCCGCGCCTGAAACCTGGTTCCGCCAGTGGGGCGACCCCATGGCACGCAATATTTCAAAGGCCACCCTCACTCCGTTCCTGCCTGATCCCGACAAGGCAAACGGCGCGGCCGTCATCGTAGCTCCGGGTGGTGCGTTCAGATGGCTCTCGATGAGCAATGAAGGATGGCAGGTTGCTGAAGCGCTTGCGGAGCAGGGAATTGCTGCCTTTGTACTCAAATACCGACTTCACCCGACTCCGGAGTCACTGGACGACTTCAGGGATTCGATGAACCGCTCCTTTGACGAGGCTGCCGAACCCTCCGACCCTCCCCGGGATAATGGAGCACCGCAACGACCAGGCCCGAATCTGTCCAACCAGCTGGAGGATGCCGAGGCCGCCTACGCCATGATTGTGGAGCGGGCCGAAGAGTGGGGCGTCGATACCCGGCGGCTGGGCATGATCGGCTTCTCGGCCGGTGCCGGACTTACCATGCATGCCACCCTCAATTCGAACAGTATGGAGCTTGCCTTCATCGGACCAATTTATGGCGGCATGGGACCGGTTGAAGTACCTGAAAACGCCCCTCCCATGTTTAATGTCATCGCCACGGATGATTTTCTCTTCCAGGGCCAGTTCGGTGTTATCTCCTCATGGTTCGAAGCTGGAGTACCGGTAGAGTTTCACCTCTATCAAAATGGCGGACACGGCTTTGGCCTCGGAAACCCGGACCGCACCAGCAATCGATGGTTTGAGGCGTTTATTCACTGGCTGGATGTGAACGGTTTTCTGACCGCCGGCCAAAGTGACCCCGATGCTGGGTAATGAAAAGTCGGCTGCGGCTTGTTTTCTGTATTCGCACAACACAATGCCGCACATAATCTTCCCTGGGTGGATTTCGTGCCGACCGGTTTTTCCATAAGCAGAGAATGGCTCGGCATGAACGGCCGGATAAATGAACGCATCTGTGCAAATACAGGTTGCTTCTGATATTCCCCGGTACGAATTCATCCCTTCCGATTGTTCTTCTGTACGGTGCAGATAACTGCGGGCACATCATGGTGTCCGCCTTTTTCAACATGAAACAGAGGGCCGTCATGTCACAATCAACAAATCAACCCAGGCTCCACTCCAGGAAGGATTTTTTAATCGGGGCCGGCGCCGGAATCATCCTGCCGTTTATTCCCGGTTCATCCGGAAGCGCACAGCCGAACGCCGTACCGAACAGCGGCCGTTACCTGCTGAAAGGCGGTACCGTCCTCACAATGGACGATGACCTGGGTGATTTTGATTCGGCGGATGTTCTTGTGGAAGATGGCGTTATATCAGCAGTAGCCGCATCCGTCAACAGCGATGCGGAAGTGATTGACGCGGCCGGACACATTGTATTGCCCGGCTTTGTCGATTCACATCGCCACATGTGGCAGGGCTGCATTCGAAACATGCTGCCGGATGGGCTCCTCAGCGACTATGTGCGGGTTGTACTTGGTCAGGCGCGACCCGTTTACCGTCCCGATGATGCACACATCGGCACTCTGATCAGTGCCCTGGGAGCCATCGATGCCGGTGTTACCACGGTGCTTGACTGGTCGCATATCGGCAAATCCCCGGCACATACCGATGCCGCCGTCAGAGGCTTGAGAGATTCGGGAATTCGGGCGCTCTATGCGTACGGATCGGGCGATGCAACCCCCGAAAACCGATATCCGGATGATCTGCGCCGTCTGCGTGATGAGGTTATTCCGCCGGATGATCCGCTTCTCACCCTTGCGCTGGGAGCCGGAATCAATGCCGGACAGTGGGAACTTGCGCGGGAAACCGGTGTCCGTATTTCCGTGCACGTGAACGGCACGGGCGATTTGCTCCCGATGACCGAGTTGCTCGGACCCGATGTCACTTGCATTCACTGTTGCAATCTGTTGGATGAGGAGTGGGAACTGCTTGCGGCCAACAGGACAGGGGTATCCATCTCCTCTCCGGTTGAAATGATTATGGGGCACGGTATCCCGCCAATTCAGCAGACCCTCGACTATGGCATTCTGCCCAGCCTCAGCGTAGATGTGGAGACCACGGTCCCCGGAAATATGTTTACACAGATGCAATCGGTCCAAACACTGCAACGCATGCAGATTCTGGCTCGCGACCGGGCCGGAGAAAGCGATTTGCCCGATTTACTAACCGCAAGAGAGATACTCCGGTTCGCGACTGTCAACGGCGCGATACACAACGGCCTGGATCATCTTACCGGTACGCTCACTCCTGGAAAGCAGGCCGACATCCAGATGCTGTCCCTCGGCCATATCAACACAATGCCGGTAAATTCCCCATATGGCGCCGTAGTAACGGGCATGGACCGCACCAATGTGGATATGGTGATGGTAGCAGGCGACATCAAGAAGTGGAAGGGCAAACTTGTGCGCACTGACCTGGATCAGATCGCATCACAGGCCCTTCGGTCCCGGGACGGCATTTTCGAAAGGGCAGGATTGCACTCGGGCATTTGAGTTTTTCGCCTTTTCGGCTTCGGGTCTCTCCTATGCCGCAATCACAAATGCCGCATTTCATGGAAGCCGCATACAGTCCCTTTGCGATGGCTCTAAAAATATACCCGGTAAAGCAACTTTACATTACGCCCCGGTTCCGGCATAACCGATTTGATTCGCGACAGGTGGTTACGGTATTCGGTGTCGGCCAGGTTTTCAACGGTAAGTGAAAACGTGTGCAGCATGTTGCCGCTGCTCAGATGGTATTGGCTGTAGAAATCCAGTATGGCGTATGCGTCCGTGGGTTCTTCGAACTGATCGGTACGGGTTTGTTCTGCGGCAAGGCGTACGGCGCCTCCGATTTTCAGGCTGCTGTCTCCGAACTCCAGGAACAGGCGGCTGTTGAGTGGTGGCATCATGGGGACCGAGGCCTCGCGATCATCCAGCACCAGAAACGGAAACGAGGAGTCATCGTCGATGAAATCACCCCGGACATAACTGACTGTTCCGCCTGTCAAAAGCCTGCTTTGCAGCCTCACCTGCCAGCTTGCCTCCGCCCCGGCCATCAGGACCTTGTTTTCCGTGAACTGAAACGTATTCAGATCATCCCTTCGAATGGAAGGCTCTCCCGTGTCCTGTGGAAAAATGTAATTGTCCATCTGATTTCGGAACAGAGCCAAATACAGCTGATAGCGGTCACGGCTGGTCCGGAAGAACAGCTCACTTCCCCAGCCATGTTCACGTGAAAGCTCGGGATTACCGATTTCATAGGCGAAATTGGCCAGGTGCGGACCCTCGGCATACAGTTCCTCAATAATCGGTGAACGATGAGTCCTGGTCACCGTCGCCCCGATCTCCGTCCCGGGTCGAAGTGTCCAGGTTCCCATCAGGGAGCCTGAAATCCCGGAATAATTTCGAGATGTGATATCGGCCGGCAGGAAAATGGATCGTTTCTCCTCGGGCGAAAGATGGCGATGATCGTACCGGAGCGCTGCCTGAAGATTGAAACGCCCAAAATCACGTTCCTGAAAAGCATAGGCGGCAGCCGAATACTCAACCGTCTCCGGCGTGTAGGTCAGGCCGCCGGAAGCGTAATCCCGGTGTTCCATCCAAACCCCGATCACTCCCCTGTCAAAAAAGGACAGGCTGTTGTGATGCAAGTGAATTTTGGCATTGTGCGTGAGTACCCCGAACTCGGTTCCAACAGGTTGCCGGATGCTCGGGTCATCGGGTTTTTCAAGCTCTTTGTGCGAATAATAAGAGTAGTTCCAGGTGACATCCAGCCTCCGGAGCCAGCTGTCTGAGAAATTGCGCCTCAGCCGGCTCTCCAGATAGCGACGGTACATTTCCAGATCCACTCCATTCGGATGCGCTTCGGCAAGCCCTTCCCCGCCCGGCACACCGTACTTCATATCCATGATGTTGCCCGAAAAACCAAGCATGCCCCGGCTGTCGACATAGCCCAAACCGGCCGATGCATTCAATGTGGTTATCGCGGTATTCAATTGCATACCGGCGGGGGTGTTCATGTCGCTGGTACTTCTTCCGGACAGATCAAATCGAAACCCCATGCGATCGCCCAGGGGCAGCCGGTCACTGACAGGCCCGTATCCGCGCACACCACCTGAGAATCCGTTATTGACCGACTCTCCTTTCATGGTTCCGCTCCAGCTGGTACGGTCGGGAATATCATGCGGGATCTGGCCGCGGATCACATTGATTACGCCGCCCATTGTGTTGGAACCGTGAATTAATGCCGATGGGCCCCTGATCAGCTCAATATGCTCGGCGGTCATGGGATCGATAGTCAAGGCGTGATCGGATGCGGTCGCCGATAGGTCTCCGGTCCGGCCGCCATCTTCGAGTATCAGCAACCGCTCACCGCCGAGGCCGCGCAAAACGGGCCGTGCCGGTGCGGGTCCCATGGTGCGTTGCGCCATACCCGCTTCATCTTCCAGCGTTTCGGCGATTGTACGCCCCAATTGCTGACGAAGACGCTGGCCTGTCAGTACGCGTTCGACATGGGTGGTGATCTCATCCTCCTGGATGTATTGGGAAGTAATTCGAATTTCCGATGTCTGAAAAATGGAGGGACGAACTCCAATTCTCACCATTGTGGTGTCGTCCTTCTGTACCCTGACCACCTTCAGTGTTGTTTCGTAACCCACATGCTGTACGCGAAGTGTATGTGAGCCTTCCGGGAGGTTGCGAAGCTGAAAATCCCCATCTTCACGGGTTACCGTTCCCCGGTTCAGGTCCTGGATCTGGACTGAGGCAAGAAGCACCGGTTCCCGATTCTCCACATCATATACGACACCGCGGATTACGCCCGTGGCTGAAACACCGGCTCCCCCCCCTTCCGTGGTTCCTGTCTCTGTCCGGATTGATCCCGAGCTTCCGGTTGCCTCCGGCGCTGCGATTGGCGTTCCTGCCTGTACACCGCTGCCTTCTGGGAATGTTGCCCCGTATGCCACCGACACGCACAGTGCGGCAATGAGCTGAAAGCGAGCAAAAAACAGGATTAGCTTATGCATGGAAATCAATGTATTTCTGATCCTCGCCAGACGGCACCAGGGTCGGTTCTTACTCCAGTTTCATTTTGACCGGTAGCGGGATGGACGTCATATCGTAGTGGTCCAGATGGAATAAATTTATGCGTAAACCACCCTCGCCGTGAGATTTTCCCCTGAGATGAAACTTCCAGGTCTCTTTTGTTTTATCATATACCGCTTCAAAGGGGCGCTCTTCGGGATCAAGTTGCTGCTCACGGCTTCGTGGCAGGAAGTATTGAAAGTCAAGATTCCACTCACCGTCGGGACTCCTCACCCCGTCCCTGTAGAACTCCGGAACAATCAGTCGCTCCCGGTTTTCATCCAGGAAATAGATGGTGAACTCCGGCGTCTTCCTGGAATTCGGATCCAGGTGGTGCTCCTGAAATACGACTTTGCCCCCAACAAGAAAGGATCCGGCATAAATATCCTGGTCATGTACGATATACTCATCATGAGCGCCGGTCGGATCAAAAAGAAATTCACGCAGAAAATAGGAAACCAGGACCTTGCCATTCATCTCGAGTTCATAACCGACAGCGGGCACATGGTCCCATCCCCCCGAACCCACCGGATTGTCTTCACATCCATTGAGCGGCAAGGCCAGTATCAGGAGTGCAAAAAGCAGCAGGAGCGGTTTTGGGTCAGATCGTGAAAGTAACATTATGAATGGGATTTCCTTACTTGGTATTCCAGTGGATGGCCGGGCGGTCTCTTAGCGAATCCGGTAATCACGCCCGTGAGGATATCGTCCATCGTCAGTGAGCCCCTCATAATCGTCCACGTAGATCATTAAGGGCGTGCCGGCTTCAAAGACCTTTTGCTCGGCAACACTGCAGTGACGGATGGAATTTCTGGGATTATTCGGGTCCGTCATATCTCCGGTCTGGATCAGTTCGCGTTCTCCCTCGCAACGGTACAACTGGAAAATGATACCGGTTTCACCCGGTCGGTCGGCGCGCATATGAAACTGCCACGAACCATGGTCACTGTGCAGTTCAAGATTGGCATGCCGCTCATGGATGTCATGGATCCACTCCCACTCAAGCCGGTATTCTCCCTTCGGGTTGATGTCTGCGTAGTCTTCACTCAGCCGCTCATCCGGGTACTCAATAACATGTCCCCTGGCATCATGAAAACGAATGTTAATGTCCGTGGTATAATATCGCGGCGGCATGAGAGTTCCACCCTCGTGGGTCGTGCTCAGCATCAGGCGCCCGTCGTATTCAAAATCGGGAGTCATACCCTCGGGATTGTACTCGTAGACCCCGTTCTCGTAGGTAGCGATTGTAAGGCCTTCGTTGACCAGGGAAAAGCCGGCAGGATCCGGAAACAGAGGGTCATCATTGCTGTCGCTGCATGCGGTTAAGCTCAGGGAAAATGCAATAATGGTTATCAGGGCGGCTGGTGCCGCAGAGTTTCTCTTCATAATACTACTCAGTTGGGAGTTGAATAATTTTGTACTGCACAGCCTGCGGGAATAAACCCTTGCAAGCGGCTCTTCACCGATTCGTGTCCGGTGCTTCAGAGCCACAAGCCGGCATTAATGGTTTTGGCTTGTGATACCTGCAATAATGGCCGTGCGTTGTCGCGCCTTATTTAGACAAAGACTAAATAAGCAGCAAAAACTATCACATTTGCCGGCCATTTCCAAACGAGGGTAATGAAAAAATGCCCCTTCAGTGAATACCTGCCTCAAAAACCACATTATAACTTACTCACAAAGTCCTGATTTTTTTGACATCGCAATTGGTTTTTTTTACCCTTCACCCCCTTAATCGGAGAGCAATTATGGATCAACCCACATTCCCTCTATGAGACAAAAAGCTATCGCGTCGCAAAGAACCGGATACACAAATAACGTCAAGATCATTCTAACCCTATGGCTCGCAGCATTGGCAACGCTCCCTGCCCAGGCACAACAGAGTTCCTTTGCCGGAGGATCGGGTACGATTGATGACCCCTGGCATATCGAAACCATCCAGCAGCTGCAGCAGATTTCGGACGATCTGGACGCACATTATCTGCTTGTCAATGACATTGATGCTTCAGAAACCGAAGGATGGAATGACTCGGAAGGTTTTGAACCCATCGGATATTTTGAAGGAACCGGAGCAGGTTCGGATAACAAACCATTCAGGGGGACACTGGACGGTGACGGCCACACCATTTCCGGGCTGTCCATTCAGCGGCCTGACAGCGAGGGGATCGGCTTATTTGCCAAGACCAACGAGTACGCACATATCAAAAATCTTCGCCTGATTGACGCCGAGGTCATAGGAAATTCTGTTACCGGTGTCCTGGCAGGCTACAACAACGGACTGATCTACAATAGCGAAGTATCGGGCTGGGTAGCCGGTGACCGTGAAATCGGAATGATTGCCGGTATCAACGCGCTGGTCATCGACCAGAGCCGGTCAGACGGGCTGGTCAACTCCATGAGTCGCGGAGGGGGCATGACCGGAGTCAACCACGGTGAAATCCATCACTCACAATCCCATGCGGAAGTTGACATTGAAGGGATTCAGGCCGGCGGAATGGCAGCCAGAAATAATGGCATCATCCGCAATTCCCATGCCACGGGTGATGTCACTACCCAGGACAACATCGCAGGCGGTCTGGCCGCAACCAATACCGGTCAAATTTTTGACTCCTATGCGACGGGTAACGTCGAGGGCGGTGACCAGGTTGGCGGCCTCGTGGGAGAGAACGGCCCCAGCGACGTGATCATCAACTCCCATGCCACAGGAAACGTGAGCGGCGAGATCGCGGTTGGCGGACTGGTGGGATACAATGCCATGTTCGGCACCATCCTTACATCCTTCGCCGAAGGGGATGTCTCCGGTACGGGAGCGGTCGGCGGACTGGCCGGCTTCTCGGACGGCATCATCAGGGATACCTATGCCCACGGCAACGTGACCGGCGGCGGAGAATATGGCACAGGCGGACTGGTTGGCACCTTTACTCCTGAAGGGTTCAGCTTTTTTTCAGTACAGTCAACAGATTCAAATAACCCGGAAACCCCTCTGAATCAGCAGATAGAGCAGCCATCTCTTCCCGGGTCGGATGAGGTGACGTGGATTTCTTTCGAAAAAAAAATCAGGAACAGTTACGCCACCGGCGAGGTCACAGGTCAGAATCACACCGGAGGCCTGGTCGGGGAAAACAATCTGGACGGCGACGGAATCATAACCAGTTACTGGGATATTCAAACCACACAGCAGGATCAGGGCATCGGCGAGGGAGAACAAGGCGATGTTACCGGACTGCAGTCCAATGAAATGACCGGTCCGGCAGCGGAAATAAACCTGGAGGGCTTTGATTATAACGAGCCGGGTGGATGGGAAGCCGTCGCAGACTCGTATCCCGGATTGATCAGGCTCGAGCTGATCGAAGATCCGCCCACAGGCCTTGAAATGGAAGCTGTTTTAAGTTCGGTTGATGCCGGTTCCGAAGCACCTGTTGTCCTTCAAGTCACAGGCGATAACAACGGAACCCTCATGAATCAAACCACCTGGTTTCGCCTGGAGTCTGACAGGGACGGGCAGTTTTTTGATCAGGATGGCAACGAAATCATCCGCATACCCCTCGGAACAGATTTGACCTCTTTTTCCCAGTCATTCAACTATATCAGTAATGCCGGAGGGATGCACGAACTCACCGCGACCTACGAGAAGGGAGAGTCTACACTCGAAGGCGTTCAGGAGTCTGTCGAAATCCTCATTATGGATGAGGTGGAGGATCTTGTTCTGATCGGAAGCGACCAGGCCCTGGTGGGCAGGGTTCTTGACACGCCGTACAGGCTGATTGTGCGCAACCAGGAGGGATTCCCGTCCGCCCCTGAAGAGCCGACCACTTTTACGCTTTCCGCTGATGGAGAGCCTGTGTTTTATAACAGTCCGGAGGGAGATTCGGAGGATGAGATCACGACTGTGACGATCGGCGACGATGAAACCGAAGCGGAGTTTTGGTACAGTAACAATGAGCCGGGCAACCATACCATCACCGCAGAGTTCCAGGAAGGAGACCAGGCGCTGAGTGGCATGTCCGCTGAAATCGAAGTGGAAGCATCCTTCCTGCAGGATGAAAACCTGGTACTCTCACCCGAAATGGCCAGCAACAGTGGTCCTTCCACGGTAAGCATATATGGCACTGATTTTGAAGAGGGCATGGAAGCTGTCCTGGTGCATGACGAACACGACGATATACCCGGCCAGGTGCTGAGTGTCTCCGGAAGCGGTCTGATGACCGTGCGTTTTAACCTGACGGATCAACCGGAAGGGGCAAGGGATCTGAGAATATTTTATCCCGACGGAGAGGTGATCGAATCACCGGAGGCTTTCACCGTGACAACGGTAGACGATGAGTTTCCGGAACTGTGGACCTATATACACGGGAAAAATCAACTTTCTCCCGGAGAGACCGCCCGAATTAACATCAATTACGGCAACAGCGGAGATTTTGATCTATACGACATGCTGCTGTATGTCTACCTGCCTGCCGATCTGGAGTTTGAGATTGTGGAAAGCTCCTATATTACGCCCCGGATGGAAGAGTCATTGGCATCGCCGGACTACGACGGACCCGAGGATCTTACCACGGCCGCTCCTTACTATGAGCTTGATGACAAAACCGTCATCCCCCTTTGGATATATCAGCTTCAGGCCGGTTCCTCCCAGTCGCTGGAGTTGCGCATCGAAGTGCCCGACTTCACTGTAGAGCAAAACTTGTCAGATATTTTCGGACGGTCGATCGAGGCGGAAATTGCCACGCTCCCTCCAGAGGCAAGCGAATTCACGCGAACCGGAGACTTTGAAACATCCGATCCCAATATGTTGCTCCATTTCACGACTCTGGTCTACGTTGCAGCATTGCAGGAGGAAGGCCTGATCGACAGCAACATCCCCGCATTGAAAGAAGCCATGAGCCTGCCCGAAACCACCGGCGGCCCTTGCAACCCCGGTCCGCGTCAGCCAGATTTTTACACAGATAGTCAGAATCTTCAGCAAGAGTTAAGGGACCATAGTAACTCTGTTAAAGGGCAAGTGGGACAGGAAACCTCGGACTTGGTCGGAGGGCCGGAAGCGATCGGAGCAGGGTTTGTTGTGGGAGTCGCGGCAGCAGCAGCCTGCGCGTCAAACCCCATCGGCTGGGGTGTCTGCGCGACTCTGTCGGCAACCTCCGCAGCACTAACACTATCAGGCTTTAAAAACATACTTGACCGCTACGATGATCTGCAAAATGAGGATTGCAACATGCCCCAGCACCCGGATAACTATAATCCGGAGTTATGCGATGATGATTGCGATTATGATGGCGGCGGTCAGGGTGATCCGCACCTGTTTACCTTCGATAACCTGGCCTACGACTTTCACGGGGCCGGAGAATATATCCTCGCCCGATCTGTGGACGGAGATTTTGAAGTCCAGGCACGGACGGAAAAAATGGAACCGGGACGTGATCGCTTCACCATTTTTACCGCTTTTGCGATCGATGTGAACGGTGACCGTGTGGTGATTCTGGAAGACGATTCCCCGCCGTATCAAGCCTCCCTGGAGATCAACGGATCGCCTCAGGATTTGGATGAGCTGGCTGGTGAGCCGATGGAATTGTCAGGCGGCGCCACCATCGGCTGGATCAGTGACATGTTTATTATCGACTGGCCCGGTGAGACAACGCGCATCATCGCCTGGCAGAGACCCACGGGGAGTGTAACCGGAAGCCGGGCGCTGGCAATTGAAATCACTCTGGATGGACGATTCGATAGCCGGATGGAAGGACTGCTGGGCCGTAATGACGGAAGGAGTAATGTATTCACCGCCCGTGACGGCCGCGAATTTATCCGCCCATTTTCTTATGCAGAGCTGTACCATGAATTTGGCGACAGTTGGCGCATCACACAGAGTGAATCGCTATTCGGAACCGAAACGTTCAAGGTTCCCGGTGTTCCAGGCTGGTTGGTGACCACCAGCGATCTGGACGAAGATGCCAGAGAACATGCCCGGCAGGTATGTGAAGATCGCGGCATATCCAATCCCGCCATCCTGGACAACTGCATATTTGACCTGGTGATGAGCGAAGATGAGCGGTTTGTCGAGGATGCCGCCGGAATGGTTTCCGTATCCCCCAATGAGCAGATGCAGGAGTATCTGGCGGAAGACGAGGGCAAAATCCAGATTGACCTGAATGCCCCCGCAACCGATGGCGCATCTTTTGAGTTCAGCAGTGAACATCCGCAGATCGGCAATTTCAGCCTGACACATGGCGAAAACGGTGACCTGTCTGATACAAAAGTTTTCTATCCGCTGGATGCCGCGATTTATCGCATTTCTCTTGAATCGTTACTGGACGGATTTGAACTGGTTGACATCGTCTGTGAACAAGGTGAGGCCGATGCCGACCTTGACGAGAAGACCGCGACCATTTTCATTGATGAGGGCGATGCGGTTCGGTGCGGATTTGAAATCATTCCCGAAAACACACTGGGAGCGTTTGCCCTTCAGGCACCCGGTGACCAGAGCAGCATGGAAATTGACGGCTTGAACGATGATGAGCTCCATTTTTCCTGGGAATCAGCGGCACTGTCGGAACATGATCCGGTTACCTATACGGTGATGATGGATACCGAACAGACATTTCGCGCCCCCTTCTTTGAGGAGCATTCGGACGACGAAGGAGCTGAGCCCACCCTGTCACTGAGCTTCGAGCATCTGGATCAGCTGCTTGAAGAACAGCAGGTTGAGATCGGCTCCGACTTCTCAGTATACTGGACCGTACTGGCAGAACGTGACAATGTCTCCCGCCGGGCCGCAAATCCGCATGAAATCACTCTCCTCAGGGGCGTGGTTACCGGGGCCTCCTCCCCCGCCGAACAGCCGGATGACTTTCTCCTCAAACAAAACTACCCGAACCCCTTCAATCCGTCAACACAGATCCGGTTCGCCCTTCCGGAGCAATCACACGTTAACATTACGGTGTACAACGTGCTTGGTCAGCGTATCACCACGCTGCTCAACGAAACCCGGGCATCGGGGTGGCATGAAGTGACCTTCGACGCCAGCGGATTGTCGAGCGGAGTATTTCTCTATCGCATCGAAGCCGGTGGCCATGTCGAGACACGGCAGATGATGTTCGTCAAGTAAGGCATAAGCACACTGTGGGTTGGGGCCGTCCGGGGCCCCTTCCCCGGTTTTCAATCTGACATTGCAATTGTTTACTTTATGATCTGGCGGATAATCATTCCGGCAACTACGGCAGGGGTATGTGCCACCACCCAAATACACGGATCATGAAACGTTCTAAATGCCTTCTCCTCTTAATAATACTCCCGTTTTTTTCAGCTCCGGTTCTTGGCCAGCAATTTGAAGTGATGGTCTACACGAGTCCGGACCGCTGGCACGACGCCACCATTCCTGCCGCCTTGCAACGGTTTCAAAAGCTGTCGGAACTGCACAATTTTGGTCTGACCTGGGCTCAGCCCGACGGCAGCGGCAGTATCGGAGATCCGTTTTCAACAGATTTCCTGGCAGGAATTGATGCCGTTGTGTTTCTGAACGCAAGAGGAAACGACCTTTCGGACGAACAGCTCGCCAACTTCAGGGAGTATATCCATAATGGAGGCGGTTTTGTCGGGATACACGCAACGTCGGTCGATGATGGCCAGGATGAGTGGCTACTGCGACTGACGGGCCGTGCATTCACCCATCACCCGGAAATCCAGACAGCGGTATATCATGTTATTGACAAGAAGTTTCCGGCTACCATGCACCTGCCCGACCGCTGGGTGTTCACCGGGGAGATGTACTCGTTTGGGGAAGAGCTTTCAGACAATCTCAACTATCTGATCACCCTGGATGAGGGCACCTACGACACGGCCAAAACATGGGGCAGTGATCTGGACACCGCAATGGGCGAGTTTCATCCTGTCGCCTGGTATCAGGAATTTGAAGGCGGCAGATCCTTCTACACGGCGCTCGGCCACTTGCCGGCATCGTGGAACGACCCTCTTTTCTCCGCGCATATTTATGGCGGTATTTACTGGGCGGCAACTGGCTACGGCATCACAGAATAATTTGGAACAGCGGACTCTCAGGGTGTGTAGTGCTGCGTAATATTAATTGGAAAAAAATATGATGATTATGCGTAAGTTATTGATGATCATGATCCTAGGGGCATGCTCATTTGATTCGTCAGAGAGTGGAAAATCTGGATCTTCACCAGACCAACTTGAGAAAATGGCTTACGCGGAGTTGCTGTTTTCTATTAATGACAATCCGGATGAAGCCGGTTTCGGGAACATGCTCTTTTTGGAAATGGATAAGGGGGGAAATTTTATCGTTACAGATGTGATGCGTAATTCGCTCGTCAAATTCACCAAAGAGGGGGAAAAGAAGTGGGAGTACAGGCAGACAGGCAGGGGGCCCGGAGAGTTTCAAAGCATAAACCTCATAGCAGATCCGAAATCGGGAAAAATTGCGGTGTATGATCCTTTATTATTTAGAGTGCAAATCTTCGATCCGAATATGGAGAACGTAATTAAGAATCTGCGCGTGGAGTCTCCCGATAATACCTCATTACAGCTTCTGGGGCTCTCAGATAACGGGCTCTATTTCAAGGGATTCAAGGGATACTCACTATTTAACTATGAGGAGTCCAGAGAGCTTGAAGTCTTCTTTCAGGGATATGACCAGGATACACCGGTTCCTGTTTTTTCCGTTCCGAAAACCGAAATAAAGCCGATTGTAGATGAAAATGATCGTTCAATTTCGGTTTTCAATCGCCCTTTCGGAAGAAGAGTAAGCTTGACTATGCGGGACGATGAGTTTATCTACATTTCAAATGAGCGGTTCGGACTCAAACGCTTTGACATTGATGGTTCACTGATTTCGGAGCAACGTGTTTCCTGGCAACCAGCGCCTTTTGAAATTTCTGACGAAATTTTGTCCGAATATATAAAAAGCTTTTTCCCGGAAAATTTTTCGGAAAACTTTGATCATCGGAAGACTATTATGGCGCTACGGTCATCTTTTGATCCTGAACGTGAGGTTTATTTCCGGGATAGTTTGGTGGATGTCGAGGGGCGCATCTGGTTTGAGCTCTATACGGAATTCTTTGAAGATGAATCTCGGTGGATTGTCTGGGACTTATCAAGCGATGAGCTGTTTCAGGTTGTTTTCCCCGGTAATCATGTTCGTGTTCAAAATGCCAAAGACTCGTTCGCTGTAAGTTTCAAAAGAAATGAATATGAACTGGAGTCGGTGAGGGCATTCTCGTTTTAGGCTCATGTTTTAAATCTACCGCAGAGTTCTGTAATCATATTCGGCTGTCAAGCGTCGTTGCAAGTATCCATATACCACTCTGAATAATGGACTTCCTTCAAAACTCCGATCTTTCCATGGTTGGTTTTTTTATTCTTCACCACGATGGCAATGCTCCTATCCCGCTTCACTTTACTACCGCTTCCTTATGTGGTGATACATAGCTTTGAAATAGTAATGGCCGTCTGCTGCAGGTCTGGAGTATTCATTTCTGCGAAGCGATGTGACCTGGGCTCAGCCCGACGGCAGCGGCCGTATCGAAGACCCGTTTTCAGCAGAGCTCCTGGCAGGAATTGATGCCGTTGTGCTTCTGAAGAAAAGGGGAAACGCCCCTCTTTTCTCCGCGCATATTTACGGCGGTATTTACCAGGCGGTAACTGACTACGGCATCACAGAATAATTTGGAACAGCGGACTCCCCGGTTGTGTTGTGTTCATCAGCACAACAAAAGAACACAACCTTAAAGATTATCATGGGAACATCCGCAAGAAATATTCTGATAGTGGGAGGCAGCTCCGGAATCGGGCTGGAGCTGGCCAAGCGAATGAGTCAACAGGGAAATAGAGTCACGGTTTGGAGCCGATCATTTCCTGATGAGCTGAAAGAGGCAGGAATCGCGCACAGTACCGTTGACGTCACACAACCTCTTGCCGAACAGAATCCCGAAGTACCCTCCCCTCTTCACGGACTTGTTTACTGTCCGGGATCGGTCAACCTTCGTCCTTTCAACCGGTTGAGAGAAAACCACTTCAAGGCCGATTACGAAATAAATGTACTGGGAGCCGTGCGGGTGCTTCAGGAGGCCCTTCCGTCATTCGGATCCGAGGGCGGCAGTGTCGTATTTTTCAGCACCGTGGCCGTCAGTACCGGAATGGCCTATCATGCAAGTATCGCATCAGCCAAAGCCGCCCTGGAGGGCCTGACCAAATCCCTTGCCGCCGAATACGCGGCCAAAAATATTCGATTCAACGCAGTGGCTCCCTCCCTCACCGATACTCCCCTTGCGGAAAAACTGCTGGCTACCGACGAGAAGCGGGAGAAAAGCGCCCAGAGGCATCCGCTGCGAAGAGTCGGTACCCCCACCGACATGGCCGCCTCAGCCGCCTTTTTGCTTTCTCCGGATAGCTCCTGGATCACAGGACAGATACTCCCGGTGGATGGGGGAATGTCCAGTGTCCGGATGCTGGATGCCTGACAGCTTCGCCGACGGCCACCCGGCAAATGCGGCATGGATATTTTCCAATTTTATGAGGATACTGACGAATAGCAGGATCCGGGTAAAAGCGGACTGACTGCATCCGTAAAATGGGGAGTCACCCCGGAGGGTTACCTCCGAAGCCGCCCCAAACAAAACCAGTAGCCATATTCATGAAAGGTATTATTCTTGCCGGAGGCGCCGGAACACGGCTGCATCCCAACACGCTCGTTGTAAGCAAGCAATTGCTGCCCGTTTACGACAAACCCATGATCTACTATCCGCTCACCGTGCTGATGCTCTCCGGCATCCGGGAGATCCTGATCATATCCACCCCCGACGACCTTCCCCGCTTTAAGGAGTTGTTAGGAGATGGCACACAATGGGGCATTCGTCTGAGTTATGCCGAGCAGCCAAAACCGGAAGGGCTGGCTCAGGCATTTATTATCGGTGCGGATTTTATCGGAGATGACCCGGTCGCCCTGATTTTGGGTGACAACATCTTCTATGGGCAGGGACTCTCGGGGCTGCTTCAAAAGTCAGCGCAACTCGAAACCGGAGCGGTGGTGTTCGGCTACAATGTAGACGATCCGGAACGGTATGGCGTGGTTGAATTTGACCGCCAGGGTAACGTGATCAGCCTGGAGGAGAAACCGGAGCATCCCAAATCCAGCTATGCGGTCGTTGGCCTCTATTTCTACGATTATTCGGTGGTGGAACGGGCCAGGAACCTGAAACCATCGGTGCGAGGCGAACTGGAAATTACGGATCTGAACAATCTTTATCTCAAGGACGGCGAACTGGCCGTGGAACTGATGGGACGCGGTACGGCGTGGCTGGATACCGGCACGCACGATTCCATGTTGCAGGCGTCCAATTTTGTACAAACCGTCGAAAAACGACAGGGTCTTAAAATCGCAAGTCCTGAAGAGGTTGCATGGAGAATGGGTTTTATTGACACGGCGCAGTTAAAAAAACTGGCCGAGCCTTTGGTCAAGAGCGGCTATGGGGAATACCTGCTGAAGATACTGCACAATTAGTACGGTATTTAAAGATCTGCGCACCCTCATTATTAGCGCGGGCTTTTGATCCTTCGCGCCCCCAATAGTTGAGCTTTTTTTCTACCTGCACATCCTCAATAATCGCACGAACATTCTACCAGACGGAGCACCACCAATCCCTGCGGGGAATGATTCCCAGAAAAAGTATGTATTGTCTTGCGAATACGGCCGAAGCTTCTGCCTGGCGCGCGACAAATCAGAACATGGTCTGTCCGGTTTCATGGCCGGCTGATCGAGCCGCTTTCCACCGAATCCGAAACCTCCGGCAAGTTCCTCCGGATCTCCTTTTTCCCTCTCCGCCATCATGGGTTTTTATCAATTCCACCAGACACAACACGTTCCCGCTTCCCTTGAAGAGGTTTGGGATTTCATCTCCTCCCCTGCCAATCTCAAGAAAATCACGCCCGATTACATGGGCTTCGACATCACCACGGAAAATCTGCCTCAAAAGATGTATCCGGGCATGATTATCAGTTACAAGGTGAGTCCCCTTTTCGGCATAAAAACCACCTGGGTCACCGAAATCACGCATGTCAAAGAGCTGCAATACTTTGTTGATGAGCAGCGGGTCGGACCCTACGACATGTGGCATCACGAGCATTTTCTCGAAACCGTGCCCGGAGGGGTGAAGATGCGCGACATCGTCTCCTATAAACCCCCTTTGGGCTTTCTGGGATCACTGGCCAACGGAATCATCATCCGAAGAAAGCTGAATGAGATTTTCAGCTATCGTACCCGTGCCGTGGAACAGCTATTTGGGACATGGGACCAGATCGATGTCCGGCAGACACCGGAACCTGCCCATTGACAATACGGTCCCGTGATGTAAAAACCGGATCTCATCCCTGCATTGTTGTCCAGGAAAAAACCACCGTTGCAGCGAATGTGACAAAACCCTGAATCCGGGCCGTCGGCTATCGCTGAAGGACGTGGGTGTACTTGCACTTGCCTGGCCAAATCGCGCAACCGGCGGATTCGCTCACCACCGGGCAACAGGTTGAGGCCGGCAGATGGTAATCCTGAGAATTTGCGGTCAAAGATCCGGTTACCAGTCATCGGTCCGGAATGGCGCAGCGGGTAATCCTTCCCTGTTATAGAGATTGGCGGAGTCGGGGTTGTCTGCCCATGCGTACCGCACAGCAACCGGATCCGGCACTTCGTCGCTCCAAACCACCACGTGGTCGCCCGAAATTTCGGCATCCGCCCAGACGAACGCACCATCATCGCCGGCAATTGCAAAATGGCGCAGGCGGTCATCTCCCCGCGCAACCAGTCCGCTGCCGACATGTTCGAACGAAAGCTTCAGTTTGGAGCCCTGTCTCTCCATGCCGCTGAAAACCGGTCCGGAGTATACCAACCCCTCCTCGCCGAAGGCCACTTTGCGCGCAGCGAGCGCAAGCCGGTCGCCCACATCCTTTTTGTTTAGCGGGTGGATGTCGTTCCATTCGCCGACATCAATGGCCCCCGCCATCGCGGTGTTAGGAACGGACAGGGCCTGCAACTGCGCCTCTCTGAGACGTGCCCAGTTGCTGTCCTGCGGCCGGTCATCCGCTTCCATATAGTTGGCCAGCTGCACGTAGAGGAACGGGAGCGCGCCCTGGTCCCATCCCGCTCTCCAGTCGGCAATCATGGCGGGAAACAGATCTGCATACTCTTGCGGCCGGCCCGTATTGGACTCTCCCTGGTACCAGATGACTCCTTTTATCCGGTAATCGAGCAGTGGGGCGACCATCGCGTTATAGAGTCCGAGCGGCTTCCAGCGAATGAACGTTTCGCTTTCCAGCGGCTCCATAATCACACCCGGTTTGTATCGCCACTCGCCTTTCAGGTCAATGGTATCCCTCATTGACCGCAGTTCGTAGGGTTTGTCTTCAACAAAGCCGCCCCGCCCCTGCGTATTGACAGCCCTGACGGTGATATTGTTCGTGCCCTCGCGCAGCACCCCTTCCGGTATCTGGTACCAGCGCGGCGGATACTGATAGGTGATATTCCCGACAAACACTCCGTTAATGAACGTGGAATCGGCATCCACAACCCGTCCCACTTCGAGAGCAACCTCCTTGCCCGCCATGGAGGCCGGGACATCAAACTCCTTCCGGAACCAGACCACGCCATTCACGGGTCCGAGGTCTTCATCCGCCCAGTAGCCCGGCACTTCCATGGTCTGCCAATCCGAAACATCCAGGTCATCGGCATGCCAGGGCTGTTCCGGGTTCCCGTAACCGGCATCATTATCAACCGAGGCGCGATGCCAAGCCGAGATTCGCCTTCGGTCGGATTGCCTGATATCTTCCACCAGGTCCGCATCCCTGAACCTGAGCGCTTCCTCGTAATGAACGGGGAAAGATTTCAACGCCTCTTCACTCATCCAGGCCTCTGCCGGGGATCCTCCCATACTGTTGTCGATGACGCCGACCGGCACATTGTGAAGCTCGTACAGATGACGGGCAAAGAAAAAGGCCACCGCGGAAACCTCACTCACACCTTCAGGCGAGATGTGCTGCCATGCGCCTCCGGACAGATCCGTGTGCGGTTCGTCAAAGTCATAGGCATGCGGCACCCTGAAATAGCGGATGCGGGGATAATCCGCCAGGGCGATATCCTCCCCGTACAGCGGAAGCGTAAGGTGCATAGGCATTTCCATATTCGACTGGCCGCCGGCAACCCACACATCGCCAACCAGAATATCATCTATGACAATCGTCTCGCCGCCTGCGATCGTCATGCGATAGGGTCCACCGTGCGGAAGATCTTTCATCACCACCCGCCACTTCCCTGATTCAGAGGCGGTAGCCTCGTACCGGGTATCCAGAAAGTCCACCGTGATGTCGGAGTCGGCCGGGGCCCATCCCCAGACGGTCACTTCAGCATCGCGCTGCAGTATCATGCCGTCTCCGATGAGTTTCGGTAGAGTGATTTGAGCCTGAAGAGGGCTGAATGCAATAAACAGTACGATCAGAGTCGTAAAGAATGATTTCATGAATCTGTCCAAAATAGGTTATACAGGATAAGCAAGGATCTCCGGGCGCACCCGATGCGAAACTTCAGATAAGCCGGTTGCTGCGGTGAGACAATATATATCCATTTTTTGAATTATTCGGTTCCGTAATATCCCTGGCACCAGGAGTATCATCAATGCGATATGATGGTGCAGGGTGTCAAATCCTTTTGTGACAACCGGGTTTTATATCTCAAGATCGAGATCCCATCTGGCCGGTTGCCGCTTCTGCCTGATGTTGCCGGACCAGGTTATTGCGGCGGAGAGATCATCCGCGCTCGGACAAGTTTGCCGCCTGCACCTCAATGACAATAAGCGTGGCATCATCCTCCCATTGGCCGGAGTGGTTGTCGTTTTTGACTTTTGTGATGATGGCCTCGGCCAGCTGCTTTGGTGTGCCGGAGGCGGCTGAGGCACACTCCCGGACGATCTGCTCGAAAGCTTCGGGATCCCTGACCTCCATGCGTTCGTCCCTGGTCTCCGTCAATCCGTCTGAATAGAGAATAAACCGGTCTCCCTGCTCATACGGGAACTCCATATTGGAATATTCGGCACTCTCATGAATCCCCAGTCCCATGCCCTTCCGGTACCGGTGGATGACCTCGCCGGTACGGCCGTTGACATGAAGCACCGGAAGGTGTCCCGCATTGCACAAAAGCGCCTTTTGTCGGTTGTGATCGATTTTGAGCATCACCATGGTGGCGTACATGGAGCGATCCGACTGTTTGAGGAACATCCTGTTCAGGGCGCTCATGATGCGAGCCGGATCATTGTTATACTCAAAATGTACCTGAAGCGCACTTTTGGTCATGGTCATCAGCAATCCGGCGCCGAAGCTGTGTCCAGAGACATCACCGACCGTTGCGAACACTTCGTTGGCCCGTCGGGAAAGCTCAAAAAAATCACCTCCAAGTTCGTTGGCCGGGATGGAACAGGCATAGCCGCGGCAATCGCCTTCCGAGAGCGCCACATCATCAAGAATACGTTTTTGAACTTCCGTCGCAAAACGAACGTCCGCCTCGACTTCGGCCTTTCGGGTATACAGATAGCGTGACGCGCCGAGGATCAGGGAGAGTCCGATGTGGGCCCAAATAAAAACACCGATCGTCCAGCCTATCCCGACGAGAAAGTATCCAAAATAGAGAATCGGTTCACTGTCCATGTCCCGGGTACTCTCAAACAGATTCACCCCGAAATAGTATCCGGCGCCACCGCCGACCACAAACAGGGGGATAATGAACCAGGGCAGGAACTTCTTGTAAATTCTGCGTGATTGCGGGAACAGATACGATGTTGTCTCCACAATCGTGGCGACATAGAGGAACGCGCAAAAGGCGAGGACAATCCACATTGACTGCAAATCGGGGAAAAGCAGATACCCCAGGACCACGATAATGACCGGCAGGAGATGGATCATCAGGTGGGCAGCAATGATTTTGATTCGGTATTTCGGATCGGCATCGTAAAACGCTTCGAGGTCGGCGTCGCGGTAGATCGAAATGAATTTGTTGTTCAGCAGGCTCATGACAAGGCGTATTTAAAAATCTGTCAGCAAATCGTTTCTAAAGTGCCGATATTTCGGGAGAAAATGAAAGGCCGGAGCCCAAAAAGTTCCCTTATATCAAATGGATAGCAGCAACGGCCTGTAAACCCGTTAATTATTGTTATCACTATGAAAAAAGAAGTCGCCGATATCGCAAAACTGATTGATCACTCCATCCTCCACCCGACCCACACCGATGAGGATTTGATCCGGGAGTGTGAAAATGCCAAAACCTACCAGGCCGCGTCGGTATGTGTGAAGCCTTACGGTGTGAAAATCGCTGCGGAGATTCTGGAGGGTTCCGGTATTCCGGTCGGATGTGTGATAGGTTTCCCGGCTGGGAACAGCGCGATCGAGGTGAAGGTATTTGAAACCGAGCAGGCGATTCGGGACGGAGCCATTGAAATCGATATGGTGATCAATATCGGAAAAGCGCTGGCGGGCGACTGGACCTACATCGAGGAAGAGATCGGGTCGGTGACCGACGCCTGCCACCGGAACGGGGCGATCGTCAAGGTCATTTTCGAGACCGATTATGTGACCGGCGAACAGGACAAGATCAAACTCTGCGAGATTTGCAGCAAAGTGGGAGCCGATTATGTTAAGACTTCAACCGGTTTCGGATTTGTGAAACAGGCGGACGGCTCCATGAAAGCCCAGGGTGCCACCATCGAAAACCTGAAACTCATGCGGGAACATTCCGCCCCCGGCGTCAAGGTGAAAGCATCGGGCGGCATCCGCTCGCTGGATGAAGTACTCGCATTACGGGATGCCGGTGCCGACCGCATCGGCGCTTCCGGAACCGGAGCCATTCTCGAGGAGGCGGCACAGCGCTTCGGGTGATTCCTCAGTCCCGGGCTGCACAGGGATTGAAGCCGGCGTGTCTGATATCGGCTATCGACGGACCATACCAGAAAGCCGGATCGTCGCACATTATCGGGTTTTCCGGCACATCATAGGATCATTCGGCACATATTTGGTCGGGTTAACCGGCACATTATCGGAATCTCCGGCACATATTTGCCGTTCCGGACATCCTCTGCCAAGCGGCGTTCACAATCGCCGGTCACTGCTCCGCATCCCCTTTCAACAGAATGTCACCAAAGGTGTTATCCTTTGCCGCCAGAACCAGAACGGTGGTAGGCAGTCCTTCCAGGTTTTTGTGCATCTTGTAATAATAATCGGCGAACTGGTCATGCGGTTCGGCCATCCCCAGAAAAATCAGATCGGCGTCACCGGAGCTTTCAGGCATGATCTCCCGGAAAGTTCGTCCATTGGCCAGCAAGACCATGGGCTCGGCCACAATTCTGATGTTCCTGATGATATCCTCAAGGTTTTTCTGTGCCTTGCGGGCGCCCTGCTCATCCTGCACCACCATTTTGATGCGGACCGTGGCATGCCGCCAGCTTTGACTGCTTATCAGCAGGTGGGCCAGTACCATGAGCAATCCGCCGTTACCCTGCAATCCACCCCACCAGACATCAATTATCCGACGGTCCCCGAACAACCGCTCCTTGTTGTCATGCACGATAACGACATTCCGGTTGAGCCGATGAAACGAAGCGATGATGGCGCTGTAGTGGTCGATCATCTCCTCATTTTCGGTATCACCCATGACAATGGTGTTTGGAACCAGCTCGCCCAACCCGTACGATTCCACCATGCGCTCCATCCCTTCATAGGGGTCGGGAGCCGAGGTGACCCTGACCAGGCAGTGGATCCCTTTTTTTGACAAAAACTCCCGGATTTGCCGCTCCATCCCTTTTCTGCGGTCGGAGGTCATTTCGTGATTCCTGAGGATGGTGGATAGCGTCAGGATTCCACGATTCAATGTCAGTGATGAGGCAAACTCCACCAGATGGAACCGCTTGGTCGGCACACCGGAGAAGACCAGCGGATGCGGCCTCCAGGTTTTGGCATCCTCATCGGCATGCATCTTCATCAGTCCGGCACGGGTAAGTGCCATCCAGATACCGCGCCTCACATCCCCCCAGGCGGTCTTCAGTTCCCGGCTTCTGAGCCAGCTGAATATCAGGAACACAAATACCATGGCGATTGCCGTTGCCAGGGCGTTGATGAGAAACATCACACCGACACACCCCAAAGCACCCAGCAGCGATAAACTCCAGTGCACACGGAACTTCGGCCGGAACGACGGGCTGTCCAGCAGCCGCTCGATACCGGCCGTCAGGTTTAGTACGCCGTAGGTTGTGAGGAAAAACATGGTGAGGATCGGAGCGATCACATTCAAATTTCCGAGAAAGACGGCTACCAGTGCCACAACCATGGTCACAAGTGTTCCGATACGGGGCAGGTCGTCGGCCCCGTCGCCCCGGCCAACCCATCTCATCCAGCGGGGCAAAACGCCGTCTCTGGCAAGTGCCTGAAGTACCCTTGGGGCTCCGAGAATACTGCCGACGGCACTGGAAAGTGTTGCACCCCACACGCCGATCAGGATGGCATCCCCCCACCATGCCATTCTGCGCATGATGAGCGGGTCTTCGATGAGGGTCAGGGCATCGGCGCGGGTTACCAGCAGGATGGGCAGCGTCATATAGATCAGGTATCCAGTACCAATTGCGGCAAACGTACCGCGGGGTATGGATCTGGCGGGATCTTTGAGGTCGCCTGACATATTCACACCCGCCATGATCCCGGTTACCGCCGGGAAAAATACGGCAAAGACGGTCCAGAAGCCCTCGGAGTGGCGGCCGTCGGCAGCGGGTGTATCGGCAGCTGAGGGTTCAACAGGTCCGCCTAAAATAAAGGAGAGCAGCGACAGGGCGATTCCAAACATGATAAAATACTGGGCACGGATCGCGACTCTGGCCGATATAAGCGCCAGTCCCGCCACACCTGCGGTGGTGATGATGCCGACCATCCTGAAATTCAGTTCGGGGAACACCCCCACCACGCTTTCGGCAAAACCCACGGTATAGAGGGCGACCGACAAGGCCTGCGCCAGAAACAGGGGAATACCGATTGCTCCGCCGGACTCAATACCCAGCGACCGGCTGATCATGTAATAGGCACCGCCGGTGCGCACCCTCTGATCGGTCGCAATGGCCGCAATGGACATGGCCGTCAGAAAGGTGATGGAGGTGGACAATGTGACGATGATCAGCGTTCCGGTCAGTCCGACATTCCCCACGACCCAACCAAACCGCAGATACATGATCACCCCGAGGATGGTCAGGATCGATGGTGTGAAGACACCGCCAAACGTACCCAGCCCTCCCTCCGACGGAGGAACAACATGATCGCTTTGGTGTGGCTTTCTGCTGAAAAGGTTCATAGCGAAACCAAAATAGCGGGATACGGTGTTCAATAAAAAGAGAAAATGGTAAGTTAATTCCGAAACCAATCCCTGAACGTATGAAAGCTGTAACGATACCCAAAACCGGCGGTCCGCAAGTGCTTGAAATCCGTGAATACCCGGATCCGGTTCCGAAACCCGGCGAAGTGGTCATCAAAGTGGCCGCTGCCGGCGTCAATTTTGCCGATATCCTGGCCAGGCGCGGACTCTATCCCGACGGACCCAAACTTCCCGCCGTGGTCGGGTATGAAGTTTCCGGGTTGATCGCGGAAACCGGCGGCGGCAGCGAATCTGCACAGTTTTCGAGCGGCGACCGCGTTGTGGCACTGACCCGCTTCAACGGCTATGCCGATACGGTGGCGGTTCCGGCCGATCAGGTTTTTCCGCTTCCTGACAATCTTTCGCTGCCGGAGGCCGCTGCCATCCCGGTCAACTACCTCACCGCCTGGCAGCTTGCCGAGATGGGAGGCTTGCAGGAAGGCGACACCCTGCTCATCCACAATGCCGGCGGCGGAGTCGGACTGGCTGCCCTCGACATCGCACGAAAACGCGGAGCCCGGACCATCGGCACCGCATCCGCAGGTAAACATGAACGCCTGAAGGCGCGCGGACTTGATGTCGCCATCGACTACCGCACCGAGAACTGGGTGGAGCGCGTCATGGAACATACCGACGGGCGTGGAGTGGATCTGATTTTTGACCCGCTGGGCGGGTCCAACTGGAAGAAAAGTTTCCAGGCCCTGAGCGCCACCGGCCGCCTCGGGCTGTTCGGTGTCTCTGAAGTGACGGAGTCCGGCTTGATGGGTCCCCTCAAATTCCTGTCGGTTATGCGGAAGATGCCCTTTTACACACCCGTTCAACTCATGAATCAGAACAAGGGCGTGTATGGAGTCAACGTAGGACGGCTCTGGAATGAAAAAGCCAAATTGAAAAAATGGGCCGAGGCCATTCTGGACGGAGCCGGCCAGGGGTGGATTGCTCCGCATGTCGATGCGGCGTTCACCTTTGAACAGGCGGCAGAAGCGCACCGGTATATCGAGGAGCGCAAGAACTTCGGCAAGGTGGTCCTTACACCGATTTCCTCCGGCCCGTCAAACAGCTGATCTGGTGATTTGCTATGAAAGTACTGGTCCTTGGCGGCAATTCGGAAATCGGACTTGCCGCCGCCGAACAATTTGCCCAACGGGAATCCGCCGAAATCATCCTGGCATCGCGGAATCTTGAAAATGCCGAAAAACATGCCGCTGAAATAGCCGCCAAATATGGCGTAGCGGCAGAGGGGGTGGCTTTTGACGCAACGGATTTTGATTCCCACCGGTCGTTTTACAATCGCATCACGCCGGCACCCGATGTTGTGATCCAGGCTTTCGGAGTTCTGGTGAATCAGAAAGAGTGCCAGGCCGACTTTGACAAGGCCCGCCTTGTGCTGGATGGAAATCTGGCGGGAGCGGTGAGCATTCTGGAGATCATCGCGGCCGATTTCGAGCAGCGTGGCAGCGGAACCATCATCGGCCTCAGTTCGGTGGCCGGTGAACGAGGCCGTAAGAGCAGTTACATCTACGCCAGTGCCAAAGCCGGTCTCACCGTATACCTCGACGGGTTGCGGCATCGGCTGCATCCGACCGGGGTGCGTGTGATCACGGTACTGCCGGGATTTGTGCCGACCAAAATGGTGGCCGGACGCACATCCAAATTCGGGGTTACACCGCTGCATGTCGCCGGAAAGGATATCTATAACGCCTGGAAGCGAGGCAGATATAAAATCTATACCGGCAGGAAAATGCGCTGGGTGATGGCTTTCATCCGGAACATACCGGAGCCGGTGATGCTGAAGATGCGCAATCTGTGATTGATGGCAGCATGTGACCGGCGCTTCTTCAATCCGGCCGGAAGAGAATGCTCGATTGACTATCGGCTTCTGATCTGGTCCGGGGTGCGCACCCGTATCTGCGGCACACCATCGTGCATCCTGATCTCCCCGGTAACGCACACTTCGCGTGTCAGATAACGCTCCTCCGGCGGATCAGGCCAGCGCTGCCGGTCATCCCCCCAGATCACAATCGTAAAGACCTGATCAGGATAGGGTTGCCCCAGATTCAGGAATGTGGGTTCCCCGCGGATCTGCCGGACGTGTCTTGCCGAGGCAACCCGTCCGCATACTTCAGCATACGAACCCGCGTGTTCAGCCGCGTCAAACGCACTTACCCTGACCTCCGGAGCCCGCCTCGATGGTTCCGGCTGATAGACTCTGGACAGTATGAGTCCGGCGACCATCAACACGGCCAGAACCGGCATCACTATCTTGATTACTTTTCGAAATCCTTTCATTGTCGTTATTTCATGCGAAACGGTCAGACACCGGAGTTGCTGCCGAACCCGGCCCGGGACGTTTCGGCTCAGTTTGTTCCGTTGGATGCGTGCCGTTGCCGCTGCACCGCCTGCCGAATGGGCCGGAGGATCTCATCCAGCCCGTTGGTCCGGATCTCGTGCATCGTCGACAGGTACTGCCCCAGCTCCCCCGCCGGAAACCCTTCCCGCGCAAAATACTCGAGGTAGTTCGTGGGGAGTGTCATGATTTCCCGCCCTTCGTATTTTCCGAAAGGCATGCGTGCCTGAACCAGCCTGATAAGAAATTGCCTGTCGTACTCCATATGTTGCTAACGTTCAAAGGGTCGTGTATATATAAGCGGCGGATTCGTTTTCAAGCGGTACACAATACCGGGGTTACGCTGCAGTCGTCAAGCTGCCGTCGTCAGCGGGTTCACTCATCAACGGCACACATTCGCTGTAAAAAGTATCAGATGAAATAGTAAATTCCTAACCATCTTGAACCATTCAGACACCATAGTGATCGGTGCGGGAGCAGCCGGACTCACCGCCGCCATTTTTGCCGCTGCCGGCGGCAAGTCGGTAGTGCTGCTGGAACGAACCCCGCAGGCCGGCCGAAAAATCCTGATGTCGGGCGGAACGCGCTGCAACGTGCTGCCGGTTCGTGCTTCCATCGACGATTTTGTGACAGATTCATCCAGGAACCGGTTGCGCAATATCTTCAAGTCGTGGTCGGTCGACCGCTGCCGCCGGTGGTTTGAGGATGAGATCGGGCTGGAGTTGGAGTGTGAAGCATCTTCGAATAAATGGTTCCCAAAAAGCAATTCGGCCAGGGACGTGCGTGACCGGCTGCTCCGGCACGCCGAATCGATTGGCGTTCGGGTGTGCTATCGCGCTTCGGTGGCCTCAATGCAGCGCCAGAACCAACTGTGGACGATTAAGACGACGAACGGAGAGCAATTTCAGGCACCTGTGGTGATCATGGCCGCTGGGGGCAAGTCCATCCCCTCAACAGGCACCGACGGCACCGGATACACCATCGCAGAAGCGCTGGGCCACACACTGATTCCTCCCTACCCCGCCCTCACGCCGCTCACCGGACCGCATCCGGGCTCTGCCGCAAAGACATCCACCAAAAGAGACAAACGGGCGCGAAGCCGGCCTGCGAATGATTCTGCCCATTCTCTGGCGGGTGTCTCGCTGGATGTGCAACTGGATGCCTGGAACCCGAAGCATCAGCCTTTCAAAACATCCCGAAGCGGTTTCCTCTTCACACATCAGGGATACAGTGGTCCGTCTGTGCTAGATCTTTCCCATGTCGTGGTAAAGGCGCTTCAGGCGGGGAGTCCGGGGGATGATGACGCATCATTGCGTGTCAACTGGACCGGCAAGAGTGCCGGGTGGTGGCAGTCACAGCTCGAAGGAAACCTGGAAACCACGGCGCTGCTCAGGCGTCATCTGCCCAGAAGGCTCGCGGACAACCTGCTTGCCGATATCGGCCTTGCAGGGAGGAAAACGGCCGAGCTCTCCGGCAAGGACCGGAACCGCCTCGTCGGTAGCCTCACCTCTTGCAGATTGACTCCCACCGGGCATTCCGGATTCGAGAAGGCGGAAGTCACCGGCGGCGGTGTTTCGCTGGACGACATCAATCCGGCCACCATGGAGTCCCGTATTGCGCCGGGGTTGTACTTGTGTGGTGAAATCCTGGATGTGTTCGGGCGGATCGGCGGGTTTAATTTCTACTGGGCCTGGGTCACCGGCCGCCTGGCCGGCATGAACCAGTAGCCGGTGGCCGCGCATTTTCGGTTATTCGGCAGCAATGGTCAGGGACGCCGCCTCCAGCCCGGGACTGGTGGCAGTTACCGTAATCTCCCCCTGCCGGTCACCCGACAGGATGATCGCCAGAGCCCGGCCCTGAAAGGCCTCCATCACACTCCCCGTAAATGGTGTATGGGATGTGGGATCACCGTTACCCACCGCCCTCAGGCTCCCTTCTCCCTGCACGGAAAAGGTGATTCGGACGGTGGCAAACGGCACCCTCCTGCCTTCCTCATCGATGATTTCCGCTTTCACATAGGCGAGATCCTGTTTGCCTTTCTGAATGGATTCCCGATCCGGTGTTAGCCTGATGGCCGCCGGCTCACCGGCAGTCTCCAGACGAAAGCGCTGCTCGCTGCCATCCTCCAGGCGTCCGACCGCCTCAACATAACCCGGTTCAAAAGGGACCCTCCAGGTGAGATAGGGGCGCTCTTCGAGACGCCAATGCTGCGACCCGTGGGGTCGGCCGTTAACCAGCAGCTCGACTTCCGGCAGGTTGGTGTAGGCATGGACGGTGATCTCTCTGCCGGGCTCGCTGTAATTCCAGTGTTCCAAAACGTCGGGCCAACCCCAGTCATGTTTGGCGCCCCAGGCCGGGATATCCTCATCGACCTGAACGGCGAGGTGCAGTACCGGCTCATCGCTCCACAACGCCTTGCGGAACCAGTAGCCCGGTTTTGTGAAGCCGGCCAGATCCACCACACCGGACACGGCACTGCGCCATGGCCATTTCGGCCAGTGGTTCCAGGGCTCCGGGGTGAACGGAGCCGTACCACCGATGCCGGCCTCGCCCAGATAGTCGAAGCCGGTCCACAGAAACTCGCCGGCCACGAAGTCTTCGGTATACGTGGTGAGCCAGGAATCGTAGTCGTATAGCGGATGGATCAGGGTTTCCGACCCGTAGATGACGCGATCCGGGAACTGCTCATGGTGCTCCCGGTATTGGGGCTCGCCGTAGTTGTAGCCTGCCAGATCCAGCAACTGCACGAATCCGCTCTCCTGGGCTGTGTCCACATGATCCATGCCGACGGTAAACGGGCGGGTGGTATCGTGGAGGGAGGCGATGTCGATCAGATCGCGCAGGATGTCGGCGCCGGATTCGCCCGTCTGCTGCTCGCCGACTTCATTGCCCAGGCTCCAGGCGATCACCGACGGATGGTTGCGGTCGCGGCGCATCCAGTCGGCGATATCCCGTTCGCGCCACTCCATGAAATGGGGTGCGTACCCGTACGGCCGTTTCGGCTCCAGCCATTCATCAAAAATCTCGCTGATCACCACGAACCCCATGCGATCTGCCAGCTGAAGCAGCTCGACAGACATCGGGTTGTGACTCAGACGCAGCGCGTTACTGCCCATTTCCTTCAGAATGCGGAGCTGGCGCTCGAGCGCTGACTCAAGACAGGCGGCGCCCAATGGTCCGCAGTCGTGGTGATTATTGGTACCCTTCAATTTGACATGCTCTCCGTTCAGAAAAAAGCCTTCGGACGGATCAAACCGGAACGTTCTGATTCCGGTATCGGTCTCGTAGCGATCCATCAGGCGTCCATCGTCCATCAGACGCGCTTCAAACCGGTAAAGATGCGGATCCTCAATCGACCACATTTGTGGTTCCGCCACTTCCAGTACCTGCTCCACCATCACCGTGTCGCCGATCCCGGAGTTCACATTTTGTGAACTTTCTGCAACAATGCGGCCCTGGCGGTCGCGCAGGGTAAGTTCGAGGGTCAGGCTGCGGCTTTCTGTGGAACCGTTTGCGATTTCGGCGGTTGCCCTGAGAAGAGCGGACTCGCGGGTAAGCGTTTCGGTCCGGATAAAGACGCCGCCCGGTGGAAAATGAACCGGACTGGAAAACAGGAGATCGACATTTCGGTAAATTCCCGCCCCGGTGTACCATCGTGAGTTGGGCTGGTCGCGTGTATCGGCTCTCACAGCCAGAATATTTTTCTGGCCGGGAGGATGCAAAAAGGGCGTAAGGTCATAGTGGATGGTTACGTAACCGTAAGGCCGGGATCCCAGATGGTGGCCATTCAGCCAGACGTCACTGTTGCGGTATATGCCTCCGAAGCGGATCGCAACACGTTGATCGGCGGTACTGTCCGGGAGTGTGAACGATTTGCGGTACCAACCCACGCCGGCAAACGTATAACCGCCATCGGGACCCGTGGCATATGCCGAGTCAAACGGCTGCTCTATGCTGTAATCGTGCGGCAGATCGACCATCCGCCATCCGCTGTCATCAAACCCCGGGGCTTCCGCTCCGGGCTGATCGTGCAACGCAAATTTCCAGTCGCTGTTGATCCGCTGTTCGCCGGGTTGCGGGTAATCGGTGGCGCATGCGGAAAATATCAGAGCCATGCATGCCGTCACAACGGTGTTCCTGTACCACATTATTCTCCTCCAAGGATATATTGCCGGGTTAGTGCCTGGCAATATATCCACTCGGGAAGAGAAAAACCGCTTTTTGGGTCGAGATGGTAAATCCGTTCTGTCCCTTTTGGAGAAGTTGTTCCGGATGGTTCCGTTAATCACAGAAGTGGCCACTGCGGTGGATGGAGTGATGGCTCTCATTCAACACCGCATGCCACCGGATGGATTCAATGCATTCGCTTGTGGCTCCGGACCAGACCAGCACGCTTTGCCTGTCTCGCGATTTTCGGGCGGGGCGGGGCGGCGGCGGCGGCTCCTCCGTGCAGAGCCGTCAAATCGGTTAATCCAGCTCTTCGACTCCCCGCATCACATCCTTGAAAAACTGGCCGGAGCGTGACGGGGTGTAATCCCAATCGAGAATCAGCTGCGGCGACCAGACCGGATCGAATACCCAGGCCACCCAGGAAATCCCCTTATCCTGAAAATATTTCATGAGGGTTCGGCCGTATTCTTCATCGCCGATACAGGGGATATGCGCGCCGGGGTCATCTTCCTGCATGAAACCGATTTCGGTTGCGATAACCGGGTAAGTGTCGGCGGCAAAACCGAAATCAATCTCCCATTGCGGCACCCAGGGTTGGTCCCGTTTTTGCGGATAGGGGTGGCTGACATAGGCGATGCCCGGGATATCGAGCGGTGCGTAATTAAGCGGGGTGAGATCGTAGGCCCAGTCGAATCCGCCGACCAGCGGAATGGCGTCGGGATTGTTGGCCCGGATGACGGCGATGATATCGGTTACGATTTCAGACCACTCCGCCCAGGTCAGTCGCCCCAGCTCTCCGTTGTAAGTTGTCGGTTCATTGAAAATTTCGTAGAGTGCCACGGTGGGCTCATCGGCATAGCGGCGTGCGATGATGTACCAGAACTCGAGGGTCTCCGCCATGGTAGTGTTGTACATTTCATGCTGGAACAGTTCGGTACGCAGGTTTCCGATGGAATGCCAGTCGATAATCACATAGAGCTCATACTCCTTGGCCCATTCGACGGCCTGATCGAGCAATTCCAGGTAATTTTCGGGACCGCGTTCGCGCCAGGCGCTGGGGTGTACCGGAAGCCGTATCACGTTGGAGCCCCACTCCCGCGCGGTTCGGAACAGATCCTCTCTCCACTCTCCAATGCTCATCAACCGATCGGGATCGGAGAAATTGATTCCCTGGAATATGATGGTATCCCCATATTCATTGACAAAGCTGTTTCCTTGCACAAAAATCTGCGGAAGGCTTTCCGGGCTTCGGGCTTCGGCTACATTCATACCCGCGGCAAAGATCATCAGTGACAGCAACAAGACAAATTTTTTCATTTTACCCATGGTTTGATTTGGAAAAGTTGTGTATCCGTTTGGATGTCCCGCACTCGATCCTGCCACTCATTCAGATGCTACAAAACGATTTTGCGGAAATCCATCCGAACACATGGACAAGAATCCCCCCTCCTTTTATAGTAAATCCATTTGATTTAATAATTACTTCCTTATAAGTACGGCAGATCAAACCAGAAAAGCAACGGGGCGTAATAAAAAAAATCCGGTTTGTTCGTTAAACCCGGTATATTCCAGCCAATTCTTCCGATTGACCATATTTTATTTTTCTCTGCCAGCGCACATTCTGCCTTTTTATGACCTATCTCTCTGTCGAACAGCTTTCCAAGTCGTACGGCCTCAAGCCACTTTTCGAGCATCTCACTTTCGGGATTTCGAGAGGAGACAAGACCGCGCTGGTGGCCCCGAACGGAACCGGTAAATCCACGCTGCTGCGGGTACTGGCAGGCAGCGAAACTCCGGATAATGGTGAGGTGATGGTGCGTAACGGCATTCACCTGGGATTCCTGGAGCAGGAACCCGTACTCGACGACCGGATGACCATTCGCGAATACATTGCCGGTGGGGAATCCAAAATTCTGGAGGTGATTCGTGAATACGAAGCGGCCACCCGGGCGCAGGCCGAGACATACAGCGCATCCACCCACGCACGGTTTGAGAAGGCAATGGCAGCCATGCATGCCGCCGATGCATGGGACTACGAACAGCGGATGCATCAGATCCTTAGTAAACTCCAAATCACCGAACTCGACCAGCCGATCGCTTCCCTTTCCGGTGGTGAACGCAAACGGGTGGCGCTGGGCTTCGTACTGCTGGACAACCCCGATCTTCTGCTACTGGACGAACCGACCAACCACCTGGATGTGACCATGATCGAGTGGCTGGAGCAATACCTGGCTACCGCAAATACCACCTTGCTGATGGTGACACACGACCGGTACTTCCTGGATCGCGTTTGCAACCATATCATCGAAATCGACCACGGTAAACTGTATCAGCACAACGGCAACTACAGCTACTATCTCAGAAAAAAGGCCGAACGCCTGGAAGTGGAGCAGGTGGCGACCGACAAGGCGGGGCAGCTTCTGAAGAAAGAGATTGAGTGGATGCGGCGCATGCCAAAAGCGCGCGGAACCAAATCGAAGTCACGTATTGCCGATTTCTATGACACGGCGGAGAAGGCAAAAAAGCGGAAAGAGGGTCCCGATTTGCGCCTGGAAGTGAATATGCAGCGCATGGGCAAGAAAATCGTGGAGGTCAGCGGACTGAAGAAGCGATTCGGTGACACCGTCATTCTGGACGGTTTTTCCTATTCGTTCAGCCGCGGGGAAAGGATCGGCATAATCGGGAACAACGGCACGGGCAAAACAACGTTTTTGAATGTCATCACACAGGAAGAACCGGCCGACGCCGGCGAAATCGATACCGGCAGCACCATTGTCTACGGGCATTACCGGCAGAAAGGCATCGACCTGGATGAAAACATGCGGGTTATTGATGTGCTGAAGGAGATCGCCGAGGTCATCGAGCTGGCTGACGGCCGCAGAATTTCGGCTTCGCAATTCCTGGAGCACTTCATGTTCTCCCCGAAAATGCAGTACACCCCGGTGGGCAAGCTGAGCGGCGGTGAACGCAGGCGGCTCGGCCTGATGATGGTGCTCATCAAAAATCCCAACTTCCTGATTCTGGACGAACCGACCAACGACCTTGATCTGGACACCCTGAACCGCCTGGAGGATTTTCTGATGAACTTCGGAGGATGCCTCATCATCGTGTCACACGACCGGTTCTTCATGGACAAGCTTGTCCAGCACTATTTTATCTTCGAGGGGAACGGGGTGATCCGTGATTTTAACGGGACCTATCGCGAGTACCGGGAGAAGTTGGAGATGGAACAGGCCGGCAATTCGGGCGAAACCGACGGCGGCAAGCGGCAGAGTCCATCCGCATCCAAAGGAGAAAGCCGGTCAGACGCCGCCGATACAGCCAACACAGCATCCACCGATCCGAAAAAAAGAAAACTTACCTACAAGGAGCGCAAGGAATATCAAAAGCTTGAGCAGGAGATCGGAGAACTGGAGGCGGAAAAGGCGGAACTGGAGTCGGCCCTGAGTACCGGCGACCTGGAGTACGATGAGCTGCAGCGCATGTCGCTTCGATACGGCGAGCTGGATGGAATCATCGATGCCAAAACAATGCGCTGGATGGAGCTGGAGGAGCGATCCTCCAACTGAACATGGCCATGCCGGTCAGCGCTCCACGCTTCGCAGCTATCCCCGTTTGCTGCGGGGATGCGGCACCGGATTTTTTGCGCCGGACTTTTGCGGCGGATTTTAGCGCCGGACTTTTGCACCAGATATTTTCGCCGGACTTTTAATGCCGGCTTTTAACGCCGGATTAAAACGCCGGACGGCCGCCGCCATCAGCTCCGGCTGTTCCATTTATCGAGTGCGGTCTCCATGTTATCTTCCAGGGAGGTTGAGGCGTAGCACTCCTGGCATTGCACCCAATAGACCCCGACCAGCTCTGCGGCCATGGCCTGTTCGCTGCCGCAAAACGGGCACTGCTTCACTTCAACTTCTTCGGTAACGCTGCTGCCATTCCATTCCATCTTGCTCCTCCGTTTTATGCATTCGGTTCATCCCACTGTTTGTTCGACGCTCCAGACAAATGCCCGTATACCCTGCTGCCGTGCGCCTTTTTCAATCTCTTTGACTGCATCCAGCAAGCCTTCCACCTCTCCCTCGGGAAGAACTACGAGAAACGAACTGTTGAGGCTCGGCCAGGCGTGCGTCCCCATATGGGGGTCGCCGTCTTCGGAGCCTTTCCCCTGCACTTCGTTCCACTGCGTAAACCCGCGGATCTTCAAAGTGGCCAATGCATCTTTTACTTCATCTCCCACAATCATGTTGCAGATAATCATTACCGCTTTCATGGTTCTATCGTTTTTTTTGGATGTCTTGTTACACATGGAAATAGCCGGCAGATGCCGGGGCTGCACTCAGGGGTCACACGAACCCCGCCCCGGCACTGCCTTGATTGGTTACGCCACCAGTTTCTCCCTCTTCGCGTAGGTATAGAGCACCGGTACCAGATACATGGTGATGAAGGTGGAGAAAAGCAGTCCGCCGATCACCGCAATACCCAGTGGCTGCCAGGTTTCGGACCCTTCGCCGGTACTCAGAGCCAGAGGAAGCATCGCCAGCATGGTGGTAAAAGCCGTCATCAGAACCGGCCGCAGGCGATCCGTTGATCCTTCTATGACCGCCGTACGCAGAGTCATCCCGCGTTTCTTGAAAATATTCACATAGTCCACCAGAACGATCGCGTTCTTCACCACAATACCGATCAAAAGGATGGCCGCCAGAAACGCCATAATGCTGAGCGGCAGGCCGGTAATGAGCAGTGCGAGAAATACCCCGGTAAAGGAGAACGGTATCGAGAACATGATGATGAACGGATCCCGGTAGTTTTCAAACTGGGATGCCATAACCGCGAACACCAGAAAGGTGCACAGGATCAGGAGTGTCAGAAGGTCGCCAAACGCGTCCATTTGTGTCTCGTATTCCCCGCCGAAGTGGATGCCGATCGTCCGGGGAATTTCCATCTCGGCCAGCATGGCCTCCATATCTTCCACGATTTCTCCCGCCGTACGGTCGTAGTTATCCAGCGTCACACTCACCACCCGTTCCTGGTCCACGCGGTTGATTTGCGGCGCTGTTGTGCTCTCTTCAACCGTAGCCACATCGCTCAGCCGCACCACCATCCCCTGGGCAGTGTGGATGGGAATGCTTTCCAGCCTGGAAATCGTGTTGCGGTACGATTCGGGGATACGAACGCGGATGTCGTACTCCTCGCCCGCCTCGCGGTACCGGGAAGTCGTGCTGCCCTGCACCGCCAGATTCAGCGAATTGGCAATGGTGGCGGTGTTGAGGCCGAGTTGCGATATCTTCTGCCGGTCGGGCCGGACGATCAGCTCCGGACGTTCCGGACGGATCGAGACCTCTACGTTACGCGCTCCCGGTATGTTCTCTGTCCGTGATGCGATTTCGTACGCCAGCGGAAGCGTCGTCTCCAGATCATCACTGCGCAACTGAAGCTCAATGGCGGCGGTTCCGGCGCCCATTCCACCGCCGTCGCTTACATTATAGCTGTACAGTCCCGGAATCCCGGCCACATACCGGCGCACCTCTTCGGCAATTTCAAATATGGATTTGTCCCGTTCTGTTTTCGAGACGAAACGAACGGAGATTTCCGCGATATTGGACCCGCCCGCCCCGAACAGGCTTGCAATCCCCCCTTCGTCGGAAGCGCCGGCTTCGGTCTGGATGATTCGCAGGATATCACCGTACTGCTCACGGATCCATTCCTCCACCTGCTGGTTGGCTTTGAGGGTTTCCTCCAGCCGCTGGCCCGAATCAAACTCCATGGTAATTTCAAGCTGACCGTCATCCGCCGCCGGAATGAATTCGGTTCCCAGCATCGGGACAATCGCCAGTGAGCTGCCGAAGATAAGCAGACATACGGCAATGGTGGTTTTGCGGTAATGAAGTGTTTTGATCAGGCTGTATTTGTATACCCTGTGCAGACCGTCGAGGAAGCGTTTCAGCGGACCCGTAATCCGTTCGAATTTTTTATCGGCTTTTTCCTGTTCCTCCCGTGGTTTCAGAAATTTCGACGCCAGCATCGGGATGAGGGTCAGTGCCGCAATGGTAGATACCACCACCGTTATGGAAACCAGCGCGCCTATGGATGAAAACATGATACCCGCGATTCCGCTGAGGAACGTCAATGGCAGAAATACCGCGACTACCGCCAGGGTGGTGGCAAAAACAGCCAACCCGACTTCGGATGAGCCGTATATGGCCGCTTCGGTGACCCGTGAACCCCGCTCTATCTTGGTGGTGATGTTCTCCAGGATAACGATGGCATCGTCAACCACCATCCCGATGGCAATGGCCAGCGACGACAGGGTGATCATGTTCAGGGTATTGCCGGACAGATCGAGAAAAATGAACGCCCCGATCAGGGAAAACGGTAGCGTCGATGCGATGATGATCGTCGCCTTGAGCCGGCGCAGAAAGAACAGTACAATCAGAATCACAAAGACTGCCGCGGCAACCAGCGCGGTGGCGAGGTTGAAAATGGCGTTCAGCACGAAGTCGGAGCCATCATGCATGACGCTGAAATTGACATCGGCCGGAAGCCGCTCCATCTGCTCCTCAATCACCCGCAACGCTTCCCGGGCGACCGTGACGGTATTCGCGTCACTTTGCTTCATCACAATGATGGCGGCGCCCTGTTCCCCGTTGATTCGCACCTCCTGGGTCACATCGCGGTAGCCGTCCCGGATGGTGGCCACATCCCGAAGGTAGAGCACCTCACCGTTGCTGCGTCCCAGAACGATATCCTCCAGTTCATGGACACTGTTGAACTCGCCGGGTACCCGGATGTTGTAGTCGGTCAGGCCCATTTTTATGTTTCCAACCGGCATGTTGATGTTCTCCGCGGCGATAATCTGATTGACCATGGAGAGATCGAGGTTGTACGCTTCCAGTTTGACCGGATCCACTTCCACCTGGATCTCCCTGGTGGGGCCACCGGATACAAACACGGTTCCAACCCCCGGCAGCCGCCGCACGGCATCACCGACCTCCGTGTCGATCAGTTCGCGAATCTCGAAATAGGATTCATTGGCCGTGAACGAACCGACAGCTACGGGAAACAGCCCGGTATCGATCTTAAATATGATGGGGAAGTCAGCGCCGTCGGGCAATCCTTGCCGGCTCAACTCCAGCTGGTCACGAATATCGTTAGTGGCGATATCCAGGTTGACCCCCCAGTCAAACTCCAGGGTAATCAGTGATACATGGTCTTCCGATGTGGACCGGATTTCCTTGATATCGGATACGGTGGCCAGAACGCGTTCGAGCGGCTCGGTCACATTACGCTCCACATCTTCGGCGCCGGCGCCGGGATAGGAAGTGATCACCGAAATAATGGGGGGCTCAATCTCCGGAAGCAGGTCGACAGGCAGGCGAAAAAGCGATACCATCCCCAGCACAAAAATGGCGACAAATACCATGGTTGTGGTCACCGGCTTTTCTACGGCTATTTTAGGCAAGTTCATTGATTTACAAAATTTTTATGATTAAGGGCGAATCAGAATCGAAAAACGGTCACCGGAATTGCGCCGAGCGCACAAGCTGCTGCAGCATCATAATCCCGGGATCATGGAGTTGCGATGAATCTGCGTGTTTACGGCTCGTACTTCCGCTTCTCCACCTCCATACCGCTTTCCAGGCGCTGCCTTCCCTTGATGACGACAAAGCTCCCCGGCTCAAGTCCGTCTTCAATCGCGACCACATCGTCCAGAAATACGCCTGTGGTTACCACCTGCCGGGTCGCGCGGTTGCTTTCATCCACCAGAAACACCACATCCCGTGAGTTGGAGCTGGTGCCTCGCATCAGAGCTTCGCGCGGGATGAACAGGCCTTCCTGCGAGCGAGTTTCGAGTTCGGCTCTGGCAAACATGCCGGGTTTAAGGAGCCCTTCGCGGTTGTCAATCAGTATTTCCACACGGAATGAGCGGTTATCCGGGTTGACCGTAGGAAAGATCCGCCATACACGGCTTTCGAACTCCCGGCCGGGGAGCGCGTCTGCACTCAGATATACCCGCTGACCTTCAGTGATGTACGGCAGCATGGATTCGTTGGCACGCACCATCAGCTTGAGTGTATCCAGCTGCATGACCTGAATGATGCCGGGGGAGCCGGATGCCGTCGGCGACGCGGAATAGAGCTCGCCTTCCTCGAACCATTTTTCGGTAACCACGCCGTCCATGCGTGAACGGAGTATCGTGTTTTCCTCCAGCAGGCCCAGGTTCACCTGAGCATTCTCGTATTCGGTTTGGGCCATATCGATCTGCTGGCGGGTCACCGCGCCCTCTTCACGCAGTGGAAGAAGCCGTTCGTACTCTCTTTTGGTGGTCTGGTAGGCGATACGTGCCTGCCGCAGCTGGTTGTCCACCATCTGCACCAGCGGATCACCGGCCTGAATCCGGTCACCCTCCTGCACATAAATTCGGTCGATGCGGCCCGGAGCATTTGAGCCTACATTCACCTGCTTCCAGGGTTCCAGCGTACCCGGATAGGTGACAAACAGTGAACGGGTGGATATTTGCGCCTCGACGCCTTCAACTACTACCGGGTCCCGGAACTCCTGTTCCTCCACTTCGGCAGTACATCCTGAAAGGATTGCGAAAAAGGCCATCGAAATTAACAAGCTGGGTATTACAGGTGCGATTTTCATTTTCATATTGTTTTGTGACAGTCGTTAAAAAATGGTTGAGGCAGCGAGATTCGTTACCGGGCCGCCAGCTCCCCTTTCAGCTGATCAAGGGAAACAAGCGTGATTTGGTACTCATAAAATGCCTGAAGGCGGTTGAACCGGCTGGTAGTGTACGCAAGCTCCGAATTGTGAATATCGGTCTGGGTCCCGAGTCCCTGTTCAAACCTTATCACCGACAGTTCATAGGCTCGTTCGGCCTGCTGCAGGGCGAGTCCGGATACTTCAATACGCTCCCTTATCTGTTTGAGCCGGTTGTTCACGGTTCGGATTTCGGTGAGGAGCGCTTCCTCGGCGGCGGCCCGCTGCTCTCTGGCCTGTTCCACACCGATACGTGCCTGCTGTACCCGTTCTCGGCGGCTGTTTCCGGAGAAGATGGGCACCTGGATCTGCAGACCGACGGCCGCGGAGTTGGCCCAGTTGTAATCCCCGAAATCAAACGAATCGTCCTGGGTTTCGTACTGGTAGCTGCCGAAAGCGGAGAGTGTCGGATACAGCGACGACCGCTCGATCTCCACATTGGTCTCCATAAGCTGAATCTGCCGATCGAGCATGCGGAGCAGATAATTGTTGGTGATCAGCTGCCGGTTATGCGGAGTGGCGGCTTCATGAACCGGACGCATGTAGGCCGGCTCCAGTTCGCCTTTGATGGTGATATCCCGCTCCCCGGTAATTCCCATGATATTTTTGAGTTGCAGTTTGGAAGCTTCCAGTTCGTCTTTTGCCTGCAGTAGCTCGGGACGCAGGTTTTCTACCTGAACCTCAGCCACCAGTATATCGTACTCGGTGGCCAGGCCTTCATCGTGGAGTCTTCTGACTTCAGCGAGCCGCTGTTCGGCATTCCGCATGCGTTTCTGCGTGACGTCACGGACCTCGCGGGAGAGCAGCACCGTGTAAAACGCCCGCTTGACATCGGCCGTCACCCGATTCCTTGTATCCTGCAGCCCGACTTCCGTCAAGCCGCGTTGTTCGGATGCGGCCTGTCTGGATTTGATCAGCTGCCTTGAATAGAGCGGCATGGATGCGTTGAGAGAAGCCTGGTACGAGTTGTTATAGCCTATCTCTATAGAGCCACCGTTCTCCATTCCCGGGATGCCCATGCCTCCACCCAGAAAAAGAACAGGTTTTTTCACATTTCTGACATACTGGCCGCCGAAAGAGATGTCGGGAAGGAATCTTCCGGTCACTTCCCTGACAGATGACTCGGAAGCCTTGACTTCGAATTCGGATATTTTAATCTCCCTGTTGTTTTCCAATGCGATGTCAACGGCCTCTTGCAGGCCTATTGGCCCGGACGGTTCCGCCCGTAGCGGTGTGATGGCGATGAGTAATCCTGCAAGGAGGATAAAATGAAATACTTGATTCATTGCGGTCATTGGTTTCGTTGTTTGGATCAGCCTGAACCGTTGTCACCTTTCAGATCCTTTTCGGGATACTGAAGGCCATGCGGCTGACGCCGGCAGTGATCCTTTTTGATGATGGCGGGGCCCAACACGTCATCGGCAATTCCCCGGTGCCATTCACCCCGACCCCACGGACCCAATTCCATAACCGCTTCAGATTCCGGGTGAACAAGCACGAAAGGAAACTAAATAAAATATTCAAGTTTCCAAAATAATCTTTTTCCCTTTTACCGCCCCCTAACCGGCCGACTATGAAAATCCAACGCAAACACCATCCGCCAAACACACACCATGCTGCACGACGGATCCCTCCGATATATCGACCAACAGAATCATTAATTCATTGTTTATGTTGTAATTGCACTTCCCTTAACAATTAGTCCACTACCCTTTCGTGCGATATCTTCCCCCACCTGATAGTACCTCAAATTCGCAAAGTTTTTTTTGCAATCCGGGTTTATATCTCTATTCAAATTGATGCAAAAGTACTAAAAACGGAATTTTTAGTTGACACAAGGAAACTTTTGTCGTATTATGAGTTCCCAAGAGAGGCACTCCTCTTGAAACACAACATCCACACTTAACTCATTAAGACCATGACTATGAACTCATTTTCCAACTACACCATGACCGCAGTTATTGCGGTGTTCTTTCTTTTCGGAGCTGCCGACACTTCACGCGCACAATATCAATTTGAACAAAAGCCCATAACCTTCGGGATCAGCACGGGACTGACCGTTTCCGATCTCTGGGGGGATGATGTCGGAGGCACTGATGTCCGGGCCGGCTTCACAGGGGGCCTGTTCATGAACTACCGGCTGACGCCCTATTTCTCGATCCAGCCGGAAGCCAACTTCGTGATGAAACACAGCCAGGTCAACGACGGTGTACTGGGTGAGGGCGAAAAAACAAGGTATCTGTTCAATTACCTGGAGATCCCGGTTCTGCTGAAAGGACACCTCTATTCCGGCAGTGCATTGACACCCAACATTTACGCCGGACCCGCCCTGGCGATCAACCTCTCGGATGACGATGTGGATGACCTCAGATCCGTTGACTTCGGGTTTGCCTTCGGCGGCGGCTTTGATATTTACCGCACGGTGATGCTGGACCTGCGCTACACCCTTGGGGTCGTCGACCTCTTTGATGTACCCGCGGATCCATCCGCCAAAAACGGCACGTTCGCGGTAACACTGGGTATCGGCTTCTGATACCTTATGCCAGTTGCTCCAGCCCGCTTACTATTTCATTCAATCAACCCAACATATCCCCCAAAAGCCATACTCTGACCGGTATGGCTTTTCTTATTCGCAGCCATATCTTTTATATTATTCCCGCGGCCACGTAATTTCCGGTCTCTCTTCAGGTTCTTTCCACCATCGTAGTCACATAATGAAAGACAAAATCCAGAAAACGGCACTCGAGCTGTTTAAAAAGCACGGCATCCACTATGTTTCCCTCGACCTGATCGCGAAGAGTCTCGGGATTTCAAAAAAAACGATCTACAACCACTTCAAAAACAAGGAGGAGATCGTCCATCGATGTATCGAACAGTATTTCGAAGAGCGAACGGTACAGAACGATGCCATTCTGGAAGAGGCCGAGCACACCATCGAAGCGCTGGTCAAGGTCATAAAATCATCCTTGAAGCACACCGCACGGATCAATCCCCTGATGTTCGAAGAGATCATCCGGTACTATCCTGAAGTTTCCAGCCTCATTACCGAAAAGCATTATTCCAAAAGATACATTCGCCTGCGCGAGATGATTGAACAGGGAAAAAAGGAAGGTCTGTTCAAAAAGCATATCAACAGTGATATCATGGCCAAGGTATTCCTCTCCCAGATCAATCTCACGATGGATTATGATACTTTTCCGCTGGATGAATACTCTCGCGAGGATCTGGTCGAACACATCTTCTTCAGTTTTATTAGCGGCATTTCGACATACAAAGGGCAGGCGGTCATCACCGAATATCTGGAAGAGCATGGCTGACAGGCCGGCACCAGGCCTACCCGGATTGATGTCACGCCTCCCGGCAGCCGCCCAAAAATCCGGAGAACACCTTCGAAATGGTGTTGCGCCGATGCCGTTTGACAGGGGCACCGTCCGTTCGAAGACAGACTGCCAAAATGCGATCTGTAAACCGGCGGGTTACGCGGGAATCAGTTTATAGAGCTTATCCGACCGGCGGATTTTCTCCGGGACCGCCGTCGAAAACAGATCGCCTTTGCCCACTTCCGGAACCACCCGGTCATCCACACGCAATTCCGCAGCAGTGGTGGTAACCACCCCGGTCGAAGGTCCGGTTACCATAATCCTGTCTCCGCTCTGAAGCGTCCCCGTCTCCACCTGGAATACCCCCACACCGAGATTGGCATAGAAGTTCCGGGCCGGACCCAGGTAGACCTTCTTCACCGTCGCCTTCGATCCATGGACATCACTCCATTCACCCATTTTTCGTCCGAGGTAGTAGCCGTCCCAGAACCCCCTGTTATAGACCGTTGCCAGCTCCTCCTCCCAGCGCCTGATTTTCTCCGGCGACCAGCTTCCGTCACGGATCGCTTCAACCGCCTCGCGATAGCAGGTGACCGTCGTATGCACGTAGTCGGCCGACCGGCCCCGGCCCTCGATTTTAAGCACTTCCACACCGGCATCCAGCACCTTGTCCAGGAACCCGATGGTGCAGAGGTCGCTCGCGCTCATGATGTACTCATTGTCGATTTCCAGCTCGGTATCACTGTGCCTGTCTGTTACCGTGTAGGGGCGTCGGCAGTTCTGGATACAGGCTCCGCGGTTGGCCGATGAGTTGTGGGTATGCAGGCTCAGATAGCATTTTCCGGAGACGGCCATGCACAGCGCGCCATGGATAAAAACCTCCAGCCGCACTCTTTGACCGCCCGGGCCGCGAATGTCACGTTCCTGAATCTGACGATGGATTTCCGCCACCTGATCAAGGTTCAGTTCCCGGGCAAGCACCATCACATCCGCCCATTGGGAATAAAACGCTACGGTTTCGATGTTGGTGATATTGCATTGCGTGGAGATATGGACCGGTAGCCCGGCGCTGCGGACATAATTCATTACGGCCGGGTCGGATGAAATGACCGCCGAAACCCCGCTCCTGGCGGCGGCATCAACCATGGAGCGCATGGTATCCAGATCCTCGTCGTACAGGACGGTATTGAGCGCGAGGTACGTTTTCGTGCCGTACTCCCGGCAGCGGGCAGTAATATCGGGCAGGTCGTCGGGGGTGTAATTGTTGCGCGACCGGGACCGCATGTTGAGCCGTCCCAGGCCGAAATACACCGCGTCAGCGCCGGCCTTCAGAGCGGCGGCTAGCGATTCGGGAGAACCGACGGGGGCCATTATTTCCGGAGCTTTCATCATATCCCTGAAAATACGGAATTAACGTGTGGATAGGATGAAAATTCTTCGTGGTTAGGTGTGACGCTGCCATCGCGTGTGTTGCGCGCCGAGGCAATGCGACGACCCGCCGGGCGAGAGCGACTCTGCGGTCAATACGAGAGTTCGGTACTGATGCCGAACGCCTCCGGATCCAGTCCAAGCATTTCAAGTTCGTGGCGTACGATGAATGTGCTCAGCAACTCCAGATCGTGGATCTGCAGCATGTGCATTGACCCGTCACGGACGAAATGATGTCCCGGATGACCGGCATTTTCCAGCCAACTGAGGTCTACCTGCCCCGGATAGAAGACGGGGATCTCGTACCACTCCGGGTCGGCCTCATGCAACGGTCCATCTGTGTACCTTGCCTGTATTACCGGATTGGCATCCGGGTATTGTGTCGATGGCGGATTGTCCGGATCCCTGAAAGCGACCCGGTAAGGCACCGAAACATAATGCCATCGAGCGCCGGCGCCATCGGTGTGTACGGCAAACGCGACGTTGTAGGAATTCCCGTCGGCAATGGGTTTGCTGTCGATGGGGCCCGGGGCATCCAGGGTCCGTGTGATGGAAATATTCCAGTAGCCTTCGCTCCAGTAGCCATTTGCCTTCAGGGCACCACGACTCCCCTCCGGTTCCCGCAGGAAGCGATGAGGCAGCGCGTCCCCGTCCTGCCAGTCAATATCCGGATCGAATGGAGCAGCGTTGCCCTTATACAAAAAATAGGGATCATCCTGGGTGTACAGGCGGTCCACCAGACTGTCTTTGCGAAGCGCATGCCGGTTGACGGTTCGCACATCAAACATGTACCGGGGCTGCCCCGTGTCGTCGGTGTTATCGGTGTACATGGAGGTGCCTTCGGATCCGTGCCGGTAATCGAGGACATACCCGTTGTCGGCATACCCGAGCGGGTTCGAACGATGTGCCCGCCACTGCCATAAATCGAGAAAGGCCCCCTTTTCGCGCAACTCATCCAGCTCATCCTGCGGCCGTACCTGTGCCCAGTGGTGCCCGCCGTCCATCTCCTGCTCCCTGGACTCTCTGATGTACTTTCTAACGTCAGAGCGGCCCATTGTTTCGCCCAGGTGGGGATGCGCTTCAACCTCTTGCGCCGATGCGGCATCCGTCATGGACCGCATGCCGGGGTGCACCGTAACAAATCCGCCGATTTCAGCAAACCCTTCAACCGACCCGTCGTCCAGCATCATGGAAAAGCGATCTTCGTAGAGCCCGTGGACATCCGGACCCTGGCCTCCGCTGCCATACCGATTCCAGGTGCCATCCTCATAGACCAGATACTGGTGATACCACGAGGGCCTGTCGGTCGCATATCGGAAATGCACACGGACCGAGTCCCTGTTGTAGGTAAATGCAACATCAAGTGAGCGGACAAGATCCTCTTTTGCAGGGATGTACACATTGCGGTCATGATCCACATAAAGTGGGCTGGATGGAGCCAGAGCGGGGGTATCATACTCTGCGGAAAAAGCTTCGCCGGGTGCGCCGCTGCCCGTTTCACCGGGGATGTCTTCGCTGCCGGATCGGTCCGGCCTGTCCTCACACCCGGCTGATGTCAGAGCCAGCATCAGGATGAGCGCAAGACCCGACAGCCGGGAAGAAGTAAAAAAAACAGATGTTTTTATACGGATAATGAATAGCATGATTTTTCGGAACATGAAGAGGGTGAATTTGGGTATAGTGGCTGAGAAACGATTCCGGAGCGAAACCGGCCCCCTGCCTTACAGTCATGGTTGGGAGCTTCCTAAATAAAAGAATTATCGCTAAAACGAAAACATGATATCACCTTCATTTTTCCTCATTTACCATCCGGACAACTCACGGTTGTTAAAAAACAGCCCCCTTCGCTGTCTCAACGTCCGAGACGGCTCCTGTATCAACCGGAACATTCTCTGAAATCCTCCAATCCACCATGCGCTATGAAAAAATCAAATAAAAAGCAACAAGGCTTTGCTACTAAAAAAAGAAACAGGTATTATTTCCTATGACTTGCATCAAGTCGGGCATATCATGGCACATCAAAAATCTATTTCGTCTAAAACATTCACATAATTCTGCGAGTTATGATATACAACCTACAAACTTCAATATTTTCGATACTGGCACTCCTTGTGTTAGTGAGTGCTTGCAGTTCTACCTCTGCAGTTGAGGATACCGGCCCTCAGTTACCGGACTGGTACATGAATCCTCCCGAGGATACTGCGGAATATCTCTACTCTATCGGTGAGGCTGAATCCCAAAGACGTGGAACCGCAATTGACCAGGCAAGTATCAGCGCGCAAGGAGCGATGGCACAAAAGCTGGAAACCGTGGTAGAGGGTATGCAAAAATTATTTGAAGAAGAAATCACCTCCGGTGAAGAAGCCAATTACCGCGAAGCCTGGACCAACGTAACACGAGCGATCACCCAACAACAACTTCGGGGTGGTTCAGTGATTCAGCGGGATTTTATGGTTAATGATGATACGGGGAGATATGAGGCCTTTGTTCTCTATCGTTTGCCTGTTGGCGAGGCCAGGTCTCAATTGGAGAACTCCCTGTCCTCGGAGGAAGAGCTCTACACCAGATTTCGTGAGTCACAGGCCTTCCAGGAAATGGATCAACGGATTCGGGAGCTATCCGGAGGCAACTGACGGGAAGTATTTGCATGCCGACAGCTTCAGTCAAGAGCCTTAATCTGCGGATTACGGCTCTTTTTTTTGCCCGCTCACTTCCGCTGCTCCAGTCACGATCGATATCCCCTCTACTCCGGGCAAACCGGAGCACAGCCTGTAGGCCTCACATTCATGAAAACCGGCCAGTCACACTGCGCTCATGCCGGGACACGGCCGTGATCCATGTCCGCGCGCTGGCGGCGCTCGGTTTCGTTAGTATCCCAGGTTTTTCCACAGAGCATACAGTTGAAGAAGTCCTGATAGTAGTAGGTGTAGGAATACCTGGGCCTGTCTTCGTAGTGATATGTAACGGTGTCACTGAACATGCTTGTGCTCTTGCCGGTGTAAACCCGATCATAGCTGACCGAGCGGTCGTATCCCAGATACAATGAACCCAGAATATTGGCGGATTTCCATATGCGGCAGTCCGTGCATCGCGAGGCATGCAGATACTCACTGCCCTGCTGGCCCATCCGCAGAAAGAAAAAGAAGAGGAAAATGCCGTACAAGGTGATGACGAAGTTGCTGTAGCTGATGTCAAGGACGGCCATGCTTGTAAAGAAGAAAGCGGTGAAACCGGCAGCCAGCAGCAACCACATCACCAACTTGAGGAAGGCGTTAGGCAGACGTGTGGTTTTCCCCAGCAGGTAGATCAGGGGCCATGTCAGTAGCAGCGGCAGGCCGAAAATACTGTACAGAACCACAAGCGCCAGGCCAATGAAGATCAGAATGACGATGATGTGCACAATCCATCCCACTCCACGGGACCAATCCTTAAGCTGGTCAAGGCGACCTGTGATCCAGTCGGTTCCAACGGGAGTGAACCAGGGAGGGGACTGCAGGAAGAGATTGGGCAGGCCTGCTTTCTGGACATGATTGATGGCCGTCATTTGATCAATAGGCCTGGTTTCGGTTTCACCCTGACCCACAATTCGGGTTACCTGATCGTTTTCCATAATCACGGCCGTCCTGTTCCATCGCTGCCCCTGCTCGACAACCATTACGCGAGGAAACAGGTAGACCGTCTGCCCGGTTTCACGGTCATCCAGCCGTCCCAGAGGCACACCCAGTCGCCGGGTTACCTGGTTGATATCGGCGCCCTGCAACAACTGCTCCAACCTTTCCCGCTTGTAAAGACGCTGATTTGACGCGTTCACAGTGGGCAAGCTGATCGCGGTCAGGTCTCTGCGCATGACCCTGTTTTGTACATAGGCCACGTTGCCGCCATCAGTCAGCCGAACTCTCTGTCGCTGTGTACTGAAATCACTGATATTGGAAAGGTTAATAGCTCGTGCACCGTTTTCACCCACTTCACCCATGTCGGCAGTTCCCTGCGGTTCTCTGTACAGCCTGGTGCCGGGGGGCAGGGTCACGTGATAATAGCGGTCAATAGCGCTGTAGGGCAAAAGCCCTCGCTGTCCGTCAGCCAGCTCCACCAGAATATGGCGTCGGTACCTGGCAACCGGCTTGAGCTCGGCACCCCGGGGTACGGACGTTTCGATCACACGGTCGCCTTCGGTAAATTGGCACATAGAGATGAAACTGGTGGCCTCGTGGGCACGTAAAGTCTCATCGACCACCGGAGGCGGCCCCGGCACTTGTTCGTATTTTGATATTACGGCACCGATGGCCACCACCGCTACCAGCGCAACCCCTCCCAGCATGACAAAAAGCTTCATCGGAAAGCGGTGCCGGATGGAGTACAAGGTGTACTGGGCCAGCGGATGAATTCGTTTCGCAGGATCCTCTTCCTCCCACTCATACTCCTCTTCTTCTTCGCCGGTATCCTCTAGCGATGACGCCATCATTCCGAGCAACTCCCTGGCTTCCGGTTCGCCCAGTTCGATGGCTTTTTCAACGTGGCCAAGCGCTTCCTCTTTACGATCGTTGGCAATAAGCATACGGGCAAGATTCAGATGGACCTCTCCCTGCTGGTCGTCGTACGCCAGTGACTCCTGCAAGGCAGCAATGGCCTCTTCCGGCTCTTCGCCGAGAAATTTGGCCAACCCGTAAGAATAGTACCTCCTGGCATTATCCGGTTGGGCCTCGATAGCTTTCCGGTAATAGGGATACGATTCCTCGTAGCGCTCGAGCATGCGCAGGCACTCGGCAATGATAAAATTCTCACTTTCCTCCGGCTCCTTTTCAGCCGCCCTGAGAAGAAGATCCAGAACGGTTTCCCAGTCAGGGTCGTCAAAATTGTGGGCAACAACCCCGCGTAGTGTCAACACGGCAGGATCATCCTGAAACTCCTCGCTGATCCTGTCCAGTGTCTCATACGCTTCATGATACTCCTGCTCATGGTAGAGTGTATAGGCATAGGCGTAATATTCATCATCCGTCATTTCAACTTCATCGCCCGCCTCCCGATACCACTTGAGCGCCTCTTCAAACCGGTAGGCTTTAAAATGGCAGTAGCCCATTAGGGCTTTCAGCTGGTTTGCAAGCTCCTCGCCGGTTAGTTCATCCTCAAGTGCCTGCCGGGCATATTCCAGTGCCTGTTCGTATTCCTCGGCCTCAACGGCCTCTGAAGCCTTTTGAAAAAGTTCAAGCGGATTCGATTCCGGATCGTCCCCGGACAATGGTTCCTGGTGATCATCAGTCATAATTCCCTCCCTGTCAGTTTGCCGGTTCTCTTTCGGTTGCCGGACGGACGGGCTCCCATCCACCCAGTCTCATTTAGTCACGGCTCCTCTTCCTGTCATTTAACACCCCTTCATAACATGAAGCCAATAAATAATCCGATCATCAGGCCGCAAGCTCCGTAATAATTTCATGGCAGCCTGACTCAATATGCTACAAATTACTTTTTTGCACAATAACTTTCGGCGGTTCTTGTCGGGCGGCCTGCTCGGGATAAACCCGGTCTCTCCCCGGCCTGATGTATCCGCGACGTGTGTGCTAGGTCATGCAGCCCTGACAAGTGTTTCTATTTCCGAGAATCATCAAGAATCGCTCCTGCAGGAAAAGAGTTATCGCCCGTGGACGGAACCGCAGACGTTTCACCTATTTGCTTGTGCCGTGGCGGGATCCGCAAAAAAGTATAATGAGGCAGATCTTTCAGGCGCTTCACTAATTTAATTGTGCCATGGCAGGTCGTTTTATATATTGGATAAGGGGTATCAGCAAGAGCTTGCATCATGTCCCTGGGTCCAGCGTATTATTTTTGGCCACGGGATATCATCACCATTATTATTGCCAATAAACGCCGGGGGAGTATTACCATGAAAGTGGCAGGCGTATTGCTTTTCATTTTATTTGCTGTTCAAACTACCGCTGTTTCCAGGTCTGGTGACTACAAACGCAGTGCTATTTCGAGTGTGGAATCTGTCTGGATCAAGCCGGGCGCGAATATCGACATGCCGCTGGACTTCGAATTCTTCGAATCCATGATGGGCCTTTATGTTGAGATGCCCCGTTTTGATTACAATGAACTTCCCGACGCGGTGGTGGACCGGTTCAGGAACAGGGTATCACGCATGAACGTGATTGATGAGCAGGACCTGGCTGAGTTGTTGCAGGAAACCGTTGGAGAGGCTATCCTCGACATCCTCAATGACCCGGAGATCATGAAGAGCCGCGGACTGGCCCTGCGAGACGAGTCGGCTTGGCAGACCTTCGCAGCCACCCGTGCCAGGTCGGTCGGCCTTACGGTCGAGGAACTTGAGCTCCTGATGAACTCATCCTATGTGTACCTGCCCTATGTCAGTTCCATTACGGTTTCGCTGTCCAGGGCGGAAGCCGGATCTTCGCCTGGCCGGAGCTTCTTGCGCGCGCTTCAATCCGATGATCAATCCGCGGAAACTCAAAGAAGCTCAACTACCGCTTACAATTCGGTGCGGATCGAGGGGGGTATTATCTGGTTCTCGGTGAATATTTGCCCAGACGGGGAGGTATCCATCTCGGAACTGCTGAATGTTACAGCCGGTGCCGGTGGGCGTGCCGAAAGGGGAAGAGAGCACACCTTCCGGGTCGGCAATGACACCTGGGAAGTCAATTCACGGACCTATGCCCTGTACGAGGCTACACAGAACTGGGTACGCCAGCTGGGTGTAGAAACCAGAGGCATTCCCGAGTTTCAGCTGAGGGGCAGCATTGTGGAAGTCCTGTCCGGCAGAAACTACTCACTGGCCCTTGGGCGTGAGGAAGGGGTTTATCTGGATGACATGTATGAACTTGTCGAGCTTCGGCGGGAATCGGACGGCACGGAATCTGCCGCGACAGTCGGCTATGCCAGGATTACCGATGTAGGTGACAATACCGCCGACCCGTTAAACTACTCGACGGCAAGTCAGCTTCTTGGCAGAAGGCAGGGAGTCGGGATCATCGCGCGCGAATACCCGCGGATCGGGTACGACCTGAGAATAACCATGGGGATTTCGGACGGTCTGCTGATACCGGCCTCGGAAATCGGCTGGCTGCTGAGTGATGTCACGCGCACATATGACCTGAACCTGAGCTATGCCTATAACCTTGCGCCTGTGACCGGAATCAGCCAAAGCTTCCTGTCCATCGACATCGGACTCGGGTTTCCCGTCGATTATGACCGGGCACCCGCTTTTGACGACGGTTCGCTGCTGTTACTTGATTTCTACCTGGGCTATACAAAGAAATTCTGGTTTGCCGGCCGAAACAATATCGGTCTTCGTTTCGGTGCCGGCCTTGATGCCATGCGTATGAGTGCCGGCGACGACAACAGCCTCACGCTGTTTTCGGCTGGAGGCCGTGCGTCACTGGACTATGAACTGCTACTCGGACCTGCCTGGAGTTTCAGTATCGGGGCAGGATACAAGATGGCCACACGGCCGCTCCAGGCTTCAATGGAAGTGGACGGAGAGTCCGGCGAGTTTCTGGTGGAAGAGAGTGAGATAGACCTTGGCGGCGTCTTTTTTACCGCCGGTATCACCTACTCTATCCGTAATACCGGACTCAATCTTTTCGGGTTCCTGGATGGCTTCCGATCCAATTGAACACATATCGACAGTGGCTTCCCGCCATATCCATTTTTTTGATATTAACAATTAATCTCTGAATGATGAAAAAACGGACAATAGCCCCCTTCCTTTTTCTTGTATTGTTCAGTATTACGGCGCAGGCAGTGGCTCCTGACCTGCCGGTTTCGCGTCAGGCAAGGCTGGTGGAACGCACCTCGCCGGCCGAGGTGATGATCGAAGCAACCGGGATCTACCGATCTTCCGAGTCACGTTCCCGAAGGATAGAGAGAGACCTTAATGACAATGGTGTGACCATGGCCACCCGGGATGCAAAAAAGGCAGCCGTCTGGTTCCTGCTTTTTGGCTCCACCGATCCCATGCTTTCCACCGATGATGCCCGGAACCGGTTTCGCCCTTATGAATCCCATTTCTTCGACCTGGACCATATTGAGCAGTGGATCGCGTGGGAACAGACGGGGCTGGTCGAAAGGGTCCGGACTGTCGATGGAACGGGCCTGCAGATCACAAAACGATTCCGCATCAACACCGAAATGATTAACAGCGAGCTTGAGCGTTTCCGTATCATTGAAGCGCGCTCGGACCTGACCGAGGCCATCGGCCGGCCCTTCGTCATGGTCCTGCCTCAGACCGCATCCAACCAGAGCCCGATCGAACTGCTGCAAAGCGATCAGTATATCCGCCATGCCGCTGCTGTTGTGGAAAGCTTTCTCACCTCCCGGCTCTACGATGTGGTCGTCCCCGAACAGGTAAGCGGACTAGACCAGATGATTTCGGCCCTGAACCTTGTGGAAGGTCAACAGGAAGACTACGCCTACCAGATTGCGCAGCAAATCGGCAGCGATATCTACATCACGTTTTCGAGTACGGAGGAAGATGCGGGGTTCGGCACAACCCGTACATCCATGCTGGTTCGCGCATTTGAAACCACAACCGGACGTCTGCTCGGAACCGAGACAGGATACAGCCAGGGACGGCGCGGGGAGCGTTCCGTATCCATCGAGGAAGCTATGAACGACGCCATAGACAAGGTGCTTTCCCGCATTAACAACTACTGGGTAGATGACATGAGCCGGGGGATTCAGTACAAGATAGTGCTCAATATCCCCGACTTTTTCAGCCGTGACGACATAGAGGATATTCAGTTCGCCTTTATGGATGCCGTGGACGCCATCACCCGATCTTCACGGGAGAACATTGCCACCAGCCGAACTCTCGATTATCTGATCTGGTGTGACCCTGGTGAATATGCCAACTCCAGAAATGTTTACCGTTCTCTTATGCGCGAATTCAACCGTTACGGCGGCATCGGGCGCATCCGTTCTGTGACCATCAATCGAAAACTCCTCGTACTGGAAGTGGATCGGGGATAATTCATTGCTCATGAAAAAAACTGTCATATCCATCCGCTATCTGTTTCTCTGCATGATGACCGTTGCGGCCGGGCACCTGTTCCTGCTTGCCGGAGGGAATTCCTTTGCCCAGATACCGGACTGGTACCTTGAGGGCCGAAGCATGCACTACCCCGCCGACCTCTATATTGTGGGCATGGGTGAGGGCGACACACTGGAAGAGGCCGCAGGTCAGGCCAGGACTTCACTCGGTGCCCAGATACGGGTCAGGGTGGAGTCGGAAATCACCTCTATTGTCACAGAAATGGACAGAGGTGACCGCAGTTCGTTTGAGTCCATGTACCGCAATGAAAGCACATCCCGCATCGACGAACAGCTTCCAGGGGTGGAGATTGCGATGCAGGGCGAGCATGCCGGCCGTTACTACGCTCTGGCCGCCCTCGACAGACAGCGGTATGTCAGGGAGTTGCATTCGGAGCTGGATCGTCTTCGTGAGAGCTACGATGCCATGGTTGAAAGCGGGCGCAATCATATACGGCAGGGACAGATAACTACGGGAATCAATGCGCTGCTGGAAGCGCAGGGGCAGGCCTCAGAGTTCTATTCGGCCTTGTCAACCCACAACGCCCTTGCGCACAGATCATACGGAAGTGGCGATATTCTGGGCGTGGCAAGGCTTGTTCCCGAAATCCGGGAAACGCTCGCTTCAGTGCGCCTTTCGGTGAAATCCGGAGACGAACAGGCCGGTGTTCCCGGCAGGCAACTCGCCGAACCGATTGTATTCAGTGCAGTCTACAAGCAGAACGGCCGGGAGGTGCCGGTATCCAGTCTGCCTCTGCTGGTGGCATATCAGGATGGAGGTGAGGCTGACAGGGTGACAACCGACGCGGAAGGCCTGGCATCGGTACATCTGACAGCCATGCGGATTCGGGGGGAAATGAACAGAATTACGGCAACAGCGTCATTTTCGGAGATCCCCCCGGTATTTCGAAGTATGGTTCGCGATATTTCGGTCCGTGCAAACTACCGTATCTCCGATACCGACAGAATTCCGGTGGCCGTGGTCGTTACCGATGAAGCCGGAAGGAGGCATGCCGGAAGCGAGCAGCGACTTGGAAGTGTGGTTGAACGTTTGGGATACCGTCTCAGCGACGCGTCCGGAGTGGTTTTGGAAGGCAGCCTGGGGCGGGTCGATTCCCGCGAGGTTGACGGTTTGGACGGCCGCCAGTTCGTGGTGCGCTCGGAGATGAACCTTATGATCAGGCAGCGTTCAGACAATTCCGTGGTGGGTTCGCTCGAGGCCCGGGGAACCGGAATGAGCCACAGAAGCGAGTCGGATGCATTGAACGCTTCGCTGAACCGGCTCTCCATCGACCGGCAGGATTTGGCCAGGGCACTTGCCGGTGTGACCATGGAGATGGCCATGGCCGAACACGGAAGCCCGCCTTCAGCAGTACGGGAACAGCGAGACAGACACGAAGCCCCGGCAGGGACGGGACGTGAGTCAGGGGGGCGGCTGCCCAAAACAACCATCGACGATTTTACATTTGAAGTGCACTCGGCTTCCATGACACCCGATAACAGGGTCATAGTGGAGGTGATGATTACAAATCACGACCACAGGGATCGCAACACCCGTTTTTCACGCCGATTGTTCATCATGTACGATCAGGAAGGAAGAGAAGTCACAGGTCCGGCTATTTCCGTGGCCTCCAGCAGTACCGTAAGGGGCTGGGGTTTCGACCATCTGATTATCCCGGATGTGCCGGTAAAAATGACCATCGAATTCAGGGATGTCCACCCCGAAACCAACGTGATTACCTTGTTGTCATTCCGGGCCGGCAGCACCGATGTGCGCCTTCGCGATATCCCGCTGATAAAATCATCCCGCTGAAGTGAGCCGGTGGATTTTCTAGCCGGTTTTTTTTCAAGAATGAATACCCGACACGGGCACGGAGGTCTATTCCGCCGAAAGCCATTCCCGATAACTGGCACGGCGTTCGGTTACTTTCTGCAGATAGTCCCTGGTTTCCTCCCAGGGCAAGTTTTCAATCAGGTGGTTGTAGTTTTCTTCAGGAGACATCTCATTGGCAATCGTCACCGCCCGGTTGATATTGGTGTTGCCGGTGTAGGCCCGGGCAACATTTCCGGCTCCGGTATTATAGGCACTGATGGCCATGTACTCCAGCACCCTTGGAGAAGTTACACCACGGATATACTGATTTGTGAGGATGTCATAATACGTACATCCGAATAGAAGGTTGTTATTCGGGTCGAAAAGAAGGTCAGGGCTGGGAATGCCGTCCTTGTTTCGAAGTCTGCGATAGACGTCACGCCCTGCGGTATTCGGGACGATCTGCATGAGGCCAAGTGCATTGGCATGTGAACGCGCTACCGGGTTGAAATAGGATTCGGTGTGGATGATGGCCAGGATAAGAGCCGGATCCTGTTCGTAGCGTCCGGTATTTTCGGCAAGGTATTTCTGGAACTTCTCCGCACGCGTTCGAATGTGGTCCGGGACCAGGGACAGGTTCACACGCAGTATCTGTCGAACCTCCTCGCTGTTTCTGGATTCCAGTTGCGCCTCTTCGGCAGCTCTCTGCGCGAGTCCGGCGATGTCGTCGGCATCACCCAGATCCAGCTGACCTTCAAGAACCGGTTCCTCATAAATCTCCTCGTCATCTTCGGGCATTTCGCTGCGTGTGCCCCTGCTTTCGGCCAGATCCACTACAGATTCCCTGATTTTCTCCCGCAGTATTTCCTCGGTATCACCCTCTTCCGCAAGAACTTCCACCTCCACGGATCCCTCCTCGAAGTCGACATCCCAGCGGACGGTCCCCCCGCTTCGGTACTCTACCCAGTTTGTCTTCGTTCGTTCGCGGAAATCACCCCACCGGCGCTCCATCTCCTCGCGAAAAGCCTCGAACAGTGCCTGCTGCTCGGCACGATATTCCTCAAATGCGACTTCATCCAGGATCATGCCTTCCCGTTCAAGATCACTGAACTCCTCGAAAGCTTCGCGCTGCTGCGCCTGGAACTCCTCAAAGGTCTGCTGGGCCACCAGTTGAGGCGGGGAAAAAAGAAACCCCGATATCATGAGTATCATGGCGGTTGCAGCAGCTGTCCCTTTTGCAGCGAACGGGTTACATGCTCTCGGCCGCGCATTGGACGGCACTGCATCACCTTTGTTCATCGCATCAGGTATGATAGCTGATTTCAGTAATTTCATGGGTCCTCCGCATTGATTTGCCGCCTGCCTGTGTCAGTATCATTTCCCTGCCCTGTCTCAGGCCCAGCCTATTTTTGCCTTAAAGCCTGCCATAAAATCATCCACCCGTTCATACTGATAATTTCTCACATAGTTCAACACGGCCAGGAACGGCAGGGCGATGATCATGACATAAAAAACGATGGCCAGGACAATCACCGTTACAAAAATGCCGATTGCAAGTACAACAATTGCGTTACTGTCCGTGGTCTCGCTTCCGTCACTCCAACGGGTTACATAGGTAGTGATTGGAATGGACCATACGGCCGCAATGGTACCGAACACCAGTTTTTGAAAGAAATTCGAACTTTTCTTCATCATCTCGATCTGCCTTTTTCTTCTGTTGATCAGAAAGACCGGCGCCCGCGATACGTACAGGTAACCGCCAAAGACCCCGACAAGAAAGAGGGTTTGGAACAGGTTCGAGGCCGCCTGCCTTCTGTGCCTTCGGTTTTCGCTGCGTACGTAGGCTTCCGGCGACATTTCGCTGACCCTTGAGAGTTCCTCCCGGCGGTCTTGCAACTGTTCATCCCTTCTGAATGAATTCTCCGGTTGGTTTTCGAGAGTGGAAATCCTGCTTTCAATGCGATTGACCGCACTACTGTGGATGGCTTCCGCATTTTCCATGGAATGGTGTCCACCCATTTTATCGAAAAAGGTTGTTGTATCGGACCAGGTGATGATCAGTACGAAGATACCGATGACTCCGGCAATCCAGTAGGAACCTGCAAACCTTCTTTTGGGTGCTTCGTTGACGATTTCGCGGACATTTTCGACCATCCCGATAAGCTCCTGGTCTGTGATATTCAGCTTGTCGATTTCTGCCAGCTTCTCATTTGCACTCTCGATGTGTTTCTTGCTGGTCGGGTGATAAAGAGCATCCCCTTCTTCGGTTTCCGCCTCCGCAAAATCCCATTCATCCACGATTTCACTGTAAATAGTATGACCGACAGCATTTCTGTCTTCCGCCATTTCCTTTACATTTGCGAGCAATGCGTTAAACTCCTCGTCGGAGACATTAAGCTTTTCAATTTCGGCGATTTTTGATTTGGCAAATTCTATTTGCTCAAGACTGTTTGGACTTGACAACTCCTCGCCAGTATCCGGGTCGGTCTCCTTATGCCCCCAATAGTCAAAAATTTGATCATATAGTTCGTGCGCTTTATCCAGTTTGTCGCGATTTGAATCAATTGACATGCTAGCCTCCTTTGATAAGTGTACAAGTGAGTCCCCCTTCCAAAAGGTGACATGTGCAAATAATACAGGCGCGTTACCCATACAGGCGCCTTACCCAAATACAAACAACACAAATACAACAACTTTGGCCTAAGCCAATAAATACCAAAAACCCAGTATTATTACTGCGATATATAATAAATAAGAAGTGATAGTACCGAGAATAGCTTTATTTAATCTCAGTCAAAAATAATATGAAGACTTCAACAACTCCTGTCAATAGTATCACAGGAAACTTAACAAACTCTAATACCCAATTTTTGTTTATATCTACACTGATATTGACACTAACTACCAATCCATCATGACATTATAGAATATATATTATGATATCACGATTATTTTATGAGTAGTTCACATCACATAATAACAGGATATCATCTGCAATATTCCTGAATTTTTTGTGGATTCTAAAACAGATAGGATGGCAAGTAATGGCTGCGAATACGCTATGTCAGTCACTCGTGAACCTCCTGAAAAAATCAGTTTGGAAAGTATTTCGCTATTGATGGGCAGGTGGATATTCACGATTGATCCGGACCGGTTGCAGCAGCAGCTGATGTTTCGCAGGTGTGCCGGCTTACAGAAAACCACACCGGAGTGTCCGGCAGGCGCATGGGCTATCCGGAAAGAGGCGATTGGGTGCTCCAAAAGTGTCCCAAATGTGGCACATTTTTTCCACATCGGGGCAAAAAAAACGGCGCAATTCGGGTTTATTTACCAAAATTCGCCGTTTCTGGTTAAGTGGGCCCGGAGGGACTTGAACCCCCGACCAATCGATTATGAGTCGACTGCTCTAACCAACTGAGCTACGGGCCCATCATATTTGTTTGTACCGGATATGCGTCCCTGCTCTTCGATCCGTTGGATTTCCGGACGCATACCACATCTGACAAGCACCCTTTCCGCTACTTTAGTAACCAGGCTTATTCGCCGGTATTGCCCGGAACGGGGTATGTCTGTCAGCCCGTAAATATAGGAGTTTTTGCCAGTCGGTACAATCCTGCTTTTGTGCCCGATGCTCCTCTCTATCAAAGCCGGATCAAGGCCATATCAAAGCCATATATATATGGCCTTGATATGGAGTTGTTATGGAGTTGACTAAACAGAGTTCCATCTTCGCTCCTTCGTCTTTTTCTGCCGGCCGGCAATCCGGCTCATTAACCCGCGTTACGTCGCCTGCTTTTTGGTCACTTCTTTCGGACGAATCGTCATCACTGGTATCTTCGCCCTTTCCACCACTTTTTCCGAAGTTGATCCCATGAATATGTGCGCAAGTCCGCTTCGTCCATGGGTGGCAATGACGATCATGTCCGCATTGGCCTCCGCATAATCCACGATTTCGTAGTGAGCCGAGATTCCCCGTACCATCTCGAAATTGAGGGGAATCTGGTAGCTCTCCTCCTCGCGCTCAAGGTGCAGCGCATAGCGGTCACCCTCTCCGTTGATGATTTTCATCCTGGCTTTGGGCCGCTCGGCGAAGAAGGCCTCGATTTTGGCCGCCGCTTTCTTGCGGAAGGTGCGAAGCATTTCATCATCGCTCTCCGATTCTTCTACCGGTTCCGTACCGTGCAGTTCCCTGACATGGAACAGGGTGATCTCCGCTTTCAGTCGGCCGGCCATGATGGATGCGGGCAGTATCGCCTTCAGCGAAAAATCGGAGTAGTCGGTGGGCACCAGGATGGTGCTGGTGCTCTCGGGCATGACGGATCCCGATATCGATAGGACCGGAATGGGACTGAACCGGATCACTTTTTCCGTTACATGCCCCCGGGTGATATGGTCGGCATGCGTGCCCTGGGCTCCCATCACAATCAAATCGTATTTTTGCTCACTGGCATGCTGAAGGATGACCTCGTAGGCCCTCCTCCCGACTCTGACGACCGGCTCACCCCGGTGTTTTTCCGTTATGTGGTTGTGCAGCTCAACCCGCAGCCTCTCTTCGGTCTCCTCTTCGATGTGGGGATAGACATCCTGATCCAGCGAAAAGGGATATCCCACTTTCTTCATGCTTTCATGCAGGTACCGGATGGTTGGAACCACGTTGATCATGTCCACCGTGCCGCCGAACACCTTGAGCAGCGACTCGGCATAGGAATACGCTTTTCGGGATCCTTCGGAAAAATCTGTCGGTACCAGAATACGGTTTAGTTTTCGCATAAATCCTCTTCATTGAAAGTGGAAATAGTGTCGCCCTGCCTGATTCAATATAGCATTTCTGCCATGAGTTGTGAATAGTCCGGTACCAATTAAAAATGGCTGACAAGACCGGATTTCCGGTTCAGAACCCGACCCAGATACCCGACCAGCAAAAACCCGGAAAGCATGGTGGCGACACCGCCATACATCGATCTCCGCCCATCCTTGAGCCTTTGATCGTGCTCCGGAGATCGCCACTGCGGCCAGTAGGGCCGGCTGCTGACCAGGTGCCGGCTGACCTCCCTGATCTCCACCTCCTGCCGCCCCGGCGGATCATCGGGATTGATGATGTCCCCCAGCTCCGTGTAGGAGGGACGGCTGCGATCGGGCTCGTCCACCCTAAGCGCCTGCACCTCCGGATCGTCCAGCGGCGCCGTGCGACTGAGTACAATCTCGGTGTATTCCCGCTCCTGATAAGGCCAGACGACATACAGCGATCCGGCCATGAACCCGACCAGCAGGCAGAGTGTCATGATATGAAACCGCTTGAGCAGCCAGGAGAGCAGCCTCACAAACAACACCAGGCCGACTATCATGCCCAACCCGAACGGCACCAGGATCATGAACGCCTCAATCGTTCGGTCTGTGCCGAGCAGCGCGATATTCCCCAGTATGTGGTCGTATTGACGCAGTATCAACAGAATAAATGAACCTGAAATCCCGGGCAGAACCATCGCGGTTATGGCAAGACTGCCACTTAGAAAGGCAAAGAGCGATGTTTCCGGAGTGCTGGTGGGCACCAGCGTGACGATGCGCAGGCCAATCAGAAATCCGATGAAAACAATCAGCGCCTCCCGCCACCTTATGTCACCTATCGCTTTGAGCAGCAGCATGATTGAACCCGAAATCAGTCCGAAGAAGAGCCCGTAGACGATTTCCGGATGGGTGTGCATGAGTACCGGCAGCGGTACGATACTGGTGAAGAAGTAGACGGCGGAGACCCCGCCCAAAAAAACCGATATCAGAAATTTCCAGTGAACACCCTCAAAGAACTCGCCCCACTGAAACGTAATGAGACGGCGTATGGCCGGCAGATCGACACTTCGGATACCAAAAATCAGGCGGCTGTATATTCCCAGAATGAGCGCCATCGTCCCGCCGCTGACGCCCGGAACCACATCGGCCGAACCCATCACAAACCCCTTCAGATAGAGGAACGGCATCTCCCCCGGCCTGGTCAGATCTTTCTCCGGGATGCCGGTCTCCGCCGAAGAAACCTGCTCCTGTTCACGTTCCTTGTTCTCCGATGTTTCGGCCATTGTTTGAATATATCAGTTGCTGGATGATTCTCTAATTACCGGGCGTAACCGCAACGTATGCCATGTCATTTTCCGCACACGCGTCATAGCTACAAATCTTTGTCCCGGTCAGGAAAAGAGCCGTTTGGACAGGTCTGATCCCGACTCCCGGATCTACGTTGCATTCCCGGTTCCTCCGGATCAAACCGATCCCAAGATACGGCAATACGCACATCCGTAAAAACGGCAAGTCACTGCTCTCCACCGGCAGCCCTGACCATTCCAATGGTAAACGTTGCTCCCCTGCCCCTGCCATCACTCGCTGCTTGTATGAATCCCCCCATCTCCTGCATATAATTGGCGCAGCTGTGCAACCCGTACCCGTGGCCCGATTTCTTTGTCGAAAATCCGTGAGTGAATACTTTTTCCAACTGACTGGCCGATATCCCAATACCGTTATCATGCACCGAAAAATAGATGTACTTCTCATCCTGACGGGTCGACAGGGTGATAACTCCCTTTTCGGGTTTCGCTTCCCGAATAGCCTCCCGTGCATTTTTCAGTACATTGATGAGGACATGCACCAGTTTACTTTTCTCTACCCGAACCGGATCCACCTCTTTGAAATCCCGGACGATGACAAGCCGGCTGTCCTGACTCATCTCATCCTGCAGGGTAAGCGTGTCTTCAATGATGGGCTCCAGGGGTAAATCATTCTGAATCCGCCCGGCCATGGAGTAGCTCTGCTGGGCGGAAACAACGTCCATGATAAGCTGGATTTTATCGGAAAGGCGCCCAATTTGGACCATCAACTCGTCGTATTCTTCTTTTACCGGCTGGTCGAGTGCCATATAATAATTCAGCAGCTGCTCGCCTTTGGGGTCATTCAAAACGAAATTCCTGATATCCTCACGGTTTCCTTTCAACATCGCATTGGCTTTTCGAAACCCTTTTAGATGCGATTTCCCAAGCAGTTCCCGGATCATGACCGCAGAAACATTCACACTGTTCAAAATGTTGCCGATGTTGTGCAGCACATTGGTTGCCACATCGGCCATACCTGCTTTATGAGCCTTGTCAACCAGCTCGGCCTGGGTTTCTTTCAGCTTTTCGAGCGTCTCTTTCAAATCTCTGGTGTGCAGCGCGACCTGTTCCTCCAGCATTCGGTTTCGCTCGTGAATGGACCGTACTCTCCAGCGGTATCCCAAGGTAACCAGCCCCGCTATCGCCAGTGCGGAAAGTATGTAGAACCAGGTGGTCTGCCAGAAAGGCGGCACGATGACCAGCCCGATCGCAGCTTCCTCTCCCCATACATCGCTGCTGTTGGAGGCGCGGACCCGAAAGGTATATTCACCGGGATTGAGATTGGTATAGGTAGCCGACCGTTTGTTGCCCACATAATTCCAGTCGCTGTCAAAACCCTCCAGCATGTAGGCGTACTGATCGTTTTTATTCACTTCGTAATTTAGGGTAGCGTACTCGAAGGTCACAACCGACTGATCATGCGACAGCACAATCTGATCCGTCAGGCTGATATGCCTGTCAAGCACCGACCCTTCGTCCGCAATGGCCACCGGTTGATTGAATATGAGCAGCTCCGTGAAAACAATGGGCGGGACATAGCCGACGGCCGCAATACTGTCAGGATGAAACCGGTTATACCCGTTCACACCACCGAAATACATAAACCCCTGGGTGTCCCTGTAAAACGATGCCGGGTTGAATTCAAGGCTCTGCAGGCCATCTGCTAGGCCGTAATTCTGAAACGCCTCCTCCTCCGGGTCGAACCGTGAGATACCATTATTCGTGCTGAGCCAGAGCTTTCCGTGATCATCTTCCAGGATACCGTGAACGATGTTGTTCGGCAGCCCGTCGCGAGTGGTATAGGAGGTAGTAGAATAATCCTCGCGGTTAAACAGTTTGAGCCCACCCCCGCGATTGGCGAGCCACAGCCTGTTTAGGCGGTCTTCATGAATGGCCTGCACCGCATTACCCTGGAAATAGCGGTCATCCAGGTCGTACTCTGCGAACCGGCCGGTCTCCTTGTCAAAGGACGCAAACGCCCCTCCATAGTTGCCAATCCAGAAATTGCCCATGCTGTCCTCGTAAAAATACCGGATGTACCCATTGTATTGCAGATAGGGATCATTCGGGTCTGGGACAAAATGGGTAAACTTACCGGTACGGGTATCCATCAGGTTTACCCCCAATCCATTGGTACCCACCCACAGCATATGTGGCTCATCCCGATCAAAGTAGAGGGCAAAAATATCGTTACTGTTGATACTGTTGGGGTTTTCGGGGTCGAACCGGTAGTTGGTGAACCTTTCAGACCGGGGATCGAACCGGCTCAACCCCCCACGATAGGTGGCCAGCCAGAGATCTCCGTCATCTCCTATCGTGATATCAAAAATCACATCGCTCGGCAGGCTGTTCGGGTTGTTCGGATCATGCCGCCAGGCGGAGAACTGCCCGGTCTCCAGATCGAAATGATTGAGCCCTCCACCGTCGGTACCGATCCAGAAATCGCCCGAGTCATCTTCATAAAAAGAGAGAACGGAGTTGTAGTTGATACTGTGGGGACGTGACGGATCGTGCCTGATATGCTGAAACCGGGAAGGTTTCCGGTCTATGTAATTGACCCCCCCATTGAATGTACCGATCCAGATAATCCGGGTATCGCTTTCGAAAAGCGAATAGACGGTGTTATTGTTAAGACTGTGGGGATTGCCGATATCACTCTCATAGTGGTAAAACCGGCCATGGGTTCGGTCAAAGTAGTTCAGACCGGCATTTTCGGTACCCACCCACAGTATGCCCTGATGGTCTTCAACAATGGCAAAGATGGAGTTACCGCTGATACTGAAGGGGTCATCCGGATTATGGGTATGAGATTCGAATGAATTCGACTCCCGGTCATAGCGGTTGAGGCCGCCTAAACGGGTGCCGATCCAGACCACCCCGTCACTGTCTTCATACAAGGTATGAATATAGTTGGCATTGATGGAGCCGGGATTATCGGGATCGCTGATGAAACGGGTAACGGTTTCGGTGTAAGGATCAAAGAGATTCAGTCCGAAATGCGTTCCCACCCAGAGCTTTCCGCGTCTGTCGTACAACAGGGCGGTCACGGCATCACTACTGATACTGTTAGTATCATCCGGACTGTGGGTGTAATACTGAAAGCGTTCTGTTTCCGGATTCAGCCGGTTCAATCCACCGAGCGTTCCGATCCAAAGGTGGCCGTTGCCGTCTTCGACGATATCATTAACAGACGCATGGCTGATGGCATACCCCTCCTGGTTGAACTGTTCGGATGTGTACTGCACAAAATTATCCTTCTTCCTGTTGTAGCGATTGATCCCGTTCCTGCGAGTGGCAACCCACAATGTGCTGTCGCTGCTCTCAAACAGATGCGACACTTCATTAAAACTGATACTGTTGGTATCGTTGGGATCATTCTTGTAAATAGTGATTTCATGGCCGTTGTAGCGGTTAAGCCCATCGCGGCTTCCAAACCACATGTAGCCGTAGCTGCCCTGCAGAATCGTGCTTATCGTCGCCTGCGATAGCCCGTCCTTGTCGGTGATGTGGTGAAAGCGCATGGCGTCCATCTCCATTTGACCGGCCGCCCCGCCTGGATGGCACAGCAACAGGAAAAGATACATCAGCCCGGCATTGGCAATAGCTTTCATCTCTCGGTAATTTGCTGGCTTTCAGCCAATTTCTACGCTATTCGTTTGTTGTTCAAGTCGCAGCAAGCACTCTCGTGCCATTCCCGGACAACAGGAAGTGGTAACGTAACGTAACGTTGCAATTTCTTAATATATTAAAAAAAAGAACAGAACCTAACCTTTATTCCAGCCAGGCCGACTCCACCGAGAATCCGTACCGCTCGCCGGCGACATCCGCTTCTGTGCCCGTAGTATCTATGTAGAACTGGATTTCCTCAATTCTGTGCGGCCGTACCGGTCCGGGCACCCCCGTGGCATACCACACCTCCATAATGGTGGGGAAAGCTCTGGGCAGGAGCATGTATCTGTCGGGTACAAACGAGTCCAGCGGGATACGATGCTCGCGAAGCGAACCGTCCACCGGCACCGGAGCACTGTAGGAGTTGGCGTCATCATCCACCAGAATCACTTTGAGATCGGCCGGCAATGCATAGTCCGTTCCCGCGCGAACTACCAGATACTCATAGGAATCCAGCGTGGAGCGGGTAATCCCGGCGATATGGTCTGCGATGAAGGTGGAGTAGCCCAGAACGTGCCTTCCTTCGGTCGGTTGTGTTGTGGAGACGCTCCGGACCATCTGTCCGGCCCGATCGCCGGAAACCAGCTCCATCCGGTTCTCGTTGCTTCCCCAGGTCGAAAAGGCCTCGAAGGTGTCGTGGTGACGCCTGCCCGCGTTCCAGATTTCGAGCGGTGCGCCTGTTTCAACGACATGGGTCTGCCACGCTTCGTCGTAATAGAAGTTCCAGCGCCAGGGCGCGCTCGGGTTACCGCCCGGGAATGTGAGGTACTCGTGATCGCCTTCCCGCTGAATCACAATCCAGTACCGGACCGCACCTGGGGTCATGGATGCCGCCGGAATGGCTGCTCGATATTCGTAGGGCCGGACCTCCTCCATTTCAATGCGCTGCGGTGGCCCAGCAAACGGATTGACTTGCAGCAGCACCGTGTCGCCCTCCTTCAGTCCGACCACATCGGCCGAGACCTCCAGCGGTACTCCGGCTTCCGCCTGACCATGGGGACGATGCCAAACAGCCGGTTCTTCGGCATTGGCGGGTACGGCATGGTACTCGCCGATCCTGATATTGCCCATGGGGCTGTCGGGTCCCCACCGGTCGCCGGAAACTCCATCGCGAGTGAGCAGATAGGCGCCCGGAGCGATGGTAACCGCTCCGTCTCCGGCCTGGCCGCGGAAATCGTTGCCCTCATTGAGTCCCCTGACGGCAAACGAACCGCCAAGATCTGACAGGCGGATTTCCAACGGATGCGCGCGCCATTCGATATGAGTTACGTATTTATCGTAATCGGGGGCTTCAAACGGGTCACGGACCGGGATGGCGTCGGGCAGTACCTCCAGGCGCCAGACTCCGTCATCCAGCTTGTCCAGCAGATAGGCGCCCCGCCCCGGGTACGATACCACCGGGGAGGAACCGACCCCCGCAATCCGCTCCAGAGCCGCCTCGTTGCGGGGTTCCGTATCGGTATTATTGGAATAGAGGAAGGCGGTTTCGGCATTCATTTCGCTGAGGTCCAGGTGGTGGCTCATGCGAAAATCCCCGAAAATGGTGTCGGCGGGATAATCGTCGAATGACTCACCGAGTCCGGTCTGACGAAAGACTTCGCCCGCAATGATCATACTTACCGCCCGGCCTGGCGTGTAGACCAGGTTCAGGTAGTGCGACCGCCAATCGGTATTCAGATGAGCGATCCCCAGCGCCGTGTATGCGAAATGGGCGGCAAACTGCATCTCGGCCTCACGGAAACCGCGAGCCGACATCGGCAGGGAGTAGTTGTTGAGGTTGTCGGCCGGATCAAATTCGTAAATCATCTTAGCCATGTTCCGATAGCGCTCGTCGTCCTCGAACGGCACCGTAAAATGGTTGACAAAAGGAAAGTAATTGGAACGCTTTTCCACCCCTTCGTACAGTCCGGCGGGATACCACTGAAAGGTGACCCCGTCGATACGGGTGTCGAGCTTGGCGTCGGTCAGCTGGAAGTTGTGCGAAATATTATAGAAAATGGGCTTGTCCCAGCCGGATTCGCGCAGGTGATCGGCCAGGGTGTTAATGAATTCCCTGGTTTGATCGGCGCCCCGGTGGGTGGGCTCGTTATCGATTTCCAGGGCGATGATGTCGGGATCATCAATGGCGCTCAGGCCGGTGTAGGGGTTGACATGGTGGATCAGCTGCTCGAGATAGTTCATGATCACCGGCCAGTATTCCGGATTTTGCGGCGCTTCGCCTTTTGTGATATAGTTGGCAAATCCGGGCGGTTGTGTGATGTTGCCGTCGGGCCAGCCCGCATCGTAATAGATGGTCGGTGTGAGGATGGTCTTGATGCCCCGCTCGCTCATCTTGTATATGGAGTAGTCGTGGAGGTCAAGATGATGATTCTGTAGCAGGTTGCCCAGACTGTCGGTAATCTCTATTTCATAGAGATGTGTGCGGAAGGCATCCATCCCCATGCGGGCCAGGTGGTATATATCCTCATCGATCGCCTTTTTGTGATCATGGCCCATGAATGTGAGCCCCCGGTAGGTCTGTGAAAACGGCGCATAGTAATTGACCCCGAACAGATTCACCTCATCGCCCGTCTTCTCCCAGTACATCACCCCGTCTTCGATATAGACCCCGCCGGTTTGTGTCCCGGAAGCGGCCGCATTGTCCGACGAAACCCGGCTTTTCGCTTGTTGCGAGTCAGCGGAGGCGTGCTGTGATGCAGCATGGGTGGATGGTTCCTGCGGATGCGATGTGGAGGAAGCACCGGCACAGGAGAGAGCCGGCGTCCCCATCAGAAGCAGGAAAAGAAAACCGGAGGCGATGAGGGAGTCCGTTCGGATAACATGTTTCATGATCAAGGAGTTATTGAAATAGGATATGTTGGATGTGTTTCCAGCCTCCGCAGCTGCTGCAGCGAGGCCCGATTGGGTTTGTCCGTTGTTCGGGTACCGCCGGCGGAATAACATGTGGATTTTGGGATGCGGCTTTCCGCCTGCATCCCCACGATACACCAGGATCATACCGGTGATGGCCCGGAGAGTATTTGTGTGAAGCCGGCCCCGTTGCCACCGGCTTGAATCACGAAACCCGGGACCTAACGCCCGGTGCCAGGCACAAGGCTGATTTCATTGACGGCGTGGGTGCCTTCGCCGATTTGCGCCACATAAAAATCCGGATCCGCACCGGTTCGTCCCCGGTAGAAGGCGCCGATTTGTTCCTGAATATGCTCCAGCTGCTCCAATTTGACCAGGTTGATGGTGCATCCGCCAAAACCGCCTCCCATCATACGGGCACCGAGTACCCCTTCGAGGCCGGCGGTAGCTTCTACCAGAATATCCAGCTCACGGCAGCTCACCTCATAATCGTTGCGCAGCCCGAAATGAGACCGGTACATTTTTTCGCCGAAGGCCGGCAGGTCTTCCCGCAGCAGATCGTCACAGGCTTCAAGCACCCGCTTGTTTTCTTCCAGAATGTACCGGCATCGGCGATAAACCATCTTGTCCATTTTGGCCCGGTGGTCTTCCAGCTGTTCAAACGTGACATCGCGCAGGCTTTCTACCCCGGGATCCGATTTTCTGATGATGGAGACCCCCTCTTCGCACTGCTGCCGGCGAATGTTGTACTCCGATCCGGCCAGCTCCCGTCGGACGTTCGTATCGCATAGCAGCACACGTATGTCATTCCAGGCGAATGGGTAGCGTTCGTATTCCAGCGAACGGCAATCCAGCTTGATCACCTGGTCGGCCTTGCCGTGCAGGCTGGCAAACTGATCCATGATCCCGCACTGAACACCGACAAAATGGTTTTCGGCACGCTGGGAGATTTGTGCCATTTCCCGGCGGCTGAGGCCGAGCCCGAACAGCACGGACAGTCCGTAGGCGACGCCACCTTCAAGCGCAGCCGATGAGGAGAGTCCGGCGCCAATGGGGATATCACCCCCAAAGACACAGTCAAACCCGCCGATCAGCGATTCCGGATCAGCCTGACCGGTTTCGGTCCCATCATTCGTACCATTGCTATCGGCCGACGGACGATAACCCGCTTTCTGGAGCTCATCCACCACTCCGATAATATAGTTGGCCCATGCCACCTCCGTTTTTAGATATTTTCCGGAGACGGGTACATCGATGGAATCCGGCTGCATATCGACAGAGCGCAGCCGGATAACGCCGGAATTGTTGGGGCGCATCGCAAGATAGATTGCCTTGTCGATGGCTGCCGGAAGCACAAACCCGTTGTTGTAGTCGGTATGCTCTCCGATCAGGTTCACCCTTCCGGGCGAGCAGATCACAAGCGGCTCCCCATCGAACTGTTCAAGAAATATCTTTTTGATGGTGTCGGTCAGTGTTTGCATCAGAAAATGATTTACCAGAAGAGGATATAGAGCACCGCCAGGATCGCGCAGATGCCGATGGCTCCGACATTGAAGCTGGTTTCGGTGCGGAACATATTGGCCTTGTATTCAACGGCGTTCGGGTCCTTGTCGGAGGTCTCATACAAGGAAATTGCAACCATGATGGCGCAGAGAATCAGGAACACCACGCCCATACGATCCAGGAACGGAAGCGTGGGGAAAAGGAACCGCAAGGCAAAGCCGGTCGGGATGGTGAAGATGGCGGCCCAGACCGCTGCGTTCGGAGTTGCGCGCTTCCAGAACAGGCCAAGCAGGAAGATGGCGACGACCCCCGGACTCACAAAACCGGTGAACTCCTGTATGAACTGGAAGGCCTGGCCAAAGTTTTCTACCTGCGGCGCCACCAGTACGGCTACAAACAGAGCCACGAAACTGACGATCCTTCCGGTGAGGACGAGCCGCTTCTCGGATGCTTTCTTGTCGAAATGCACCTTGTAGATATCCATCGTAAAGATGGTGGATGTGCTGTTGGTCATCGATGCCAGCGATGAAGCGATGGCGGCGATAAGTGCGGCGAATGCGAGGCCGCGCAGGCCGATGGGCACAAACTCGCCGAGCAGCCACGGGTAGGCTTCGTCGGGGCGCATCAGATTGGCTCCGAACCCGTAAGCGGCGATACCGGGAATAACCACGATCAGGGGCATGAGCAATTTGAGGTAACCGGCAAACATCAGGCCCTTCTGCGCCTCGGCGACACTTTTGGCGGCCAGGGCACGCTGAATGATGTACTGATTGAATCCCCAGTAGCTGATGTTGGCAACCCAGAGTCCGCCAATAAGCACACTTATGCCGGGAAGCTCGTAATAGAATTGGTGGTCGCTGCTCAGGATCATTTCGAAGTGGTCCGGAACCTCGCGGAACAGATCCATGAATCCGGCGATAGCGCCGTTGCCTCCGCTAAAGGCGTTAAGCGCCAGCCAGGTTGTGAGGAGTCCGCCGCCGACCAGGAACGTCACCTGCACCACGTCGGTCCAGGCCACCGCTTTGAGTCCGCCGTAAATCGTATAAATCGCCGCAAAGACGGCCAGGCCGATGATGCCATACATGAGCGGGAAACCGAGAATGGTCTCCATCGTCAGTGCACCCAGATAGAGAATGGAGGTCAGGTTCACGAAAATGTAGACCAGCAGCCAGAAGATGGCGAGAATGGCGCGTACACGTTCATCAAACCGCATACCAAGGAATTGGGGCATGCTGTAGATTCCCTTCTCAAGGAATATGGGGATCATGAATTTGGCGACCAGAATGAGCGTCAGGGCGGCCATCCACTCGTAGCTGGCAATGGCCAGGCCGATGGCGAAGCCGGATCCGGCCATGCCGATCATCTGCTCGGCGGAGATGTTGGCGGCAATCAGTGAGGTTCCGATCGCCCACCAGGGCAGGGATTTACTGGCCAGGAAATACCCTTCGGAATCTCCGGTGCCCTTTCGTTTGGCAATGAACAGCCCCAGTCCGAGAATAATGAAGCAATAGCCAAAAAATACAATGAAGTCGATAGCCGAAAACTGCATAATACCTGATTTGATTGGTTATGGGTTCCAGAGCGGACGCCTCGGGGCCTGTGACAGGAACACGTGTCCCTCTGCTGCCGGCGAATAATGGTAACACCGTCTATGATAACGCTAACATTTGGTTAATTCAACAAATTTCATATTACATGGAAGCGGGCCTTTCACCTCTGATTTTGCTACATACACCCACACGAGGAGCGGATTTTCAGGCTGGTGATCACTTCGATGTTCTCCACCGGCTCGTTTTTATTTTCGATGGTGCGAATCAGTTTTTTGGCCGCCTTTTTTCCTACTTCGTAGGCGGGCTGGTGCACGGTGGTCAATGGACATGAAATGAGCTCGGCGCGTACGTCGTCGGTAAAGCCGACGATCGCGACATCGTGCGGAATCGAAAGCCCCTGTTCGCGGATGGCGTCCATGGCGCCGAATGCCACCGGGTCGTTGGCCGCGACCACCGCTCTGGGCCGCAGCTCCTGCGGCAGTGCCAGCAGCTCCTTCATGGCGCGATAGCCGCCCGACTCCTGAAAACCGCTCTCCACGATCCATTCGTCTTCGATCGGCAGCTGGTGGCTCTGCATGGCGGCCAGGTACCCCTGCAGGCGTTTCATACCGATCGAAACCCGGCGCGGGCCACTCAAATGCGCGATTTTGCGATAGCCGTGGCTGATGAGGTGCTCGGTGATCTGCCTGCTGCCCGAAGTGTCGTTCACCCCGACGCAGCTGGCGCCGATATCCTCAATGCACCGGTCAAAAAACACAAACGGAAGCCCGCTGTTGATCACCTGTCGGTAGTAGCTGTAGTCGTCTTCTGTCTGGGAGCTTGAAACCATGATACCGTCAACGCGTTTGGAGCGCAGCGAGTCGATGGCGTTAATCTCCCGCTCGAAGCTCTCCGCCGTATTGGCCAGAAACAGCTGGTAGTTCATGTTGTAGGTGGCCTCCTCAATGCCCCTGACCACCTCCGGAAAAAACGCATGGGAGATTTCCGGGATGGTGACCCCGATGGTGTAGGTCTTGCTGGAAACCAGGCTTTTTGCCACATGGTTCGGCGTATAGCCCATTTCACGCGCTTTCTCAATGATCCGCTTCCGGGTGTTCTCTTCTACATTCGGGCGATTGTTGATCGCCCGGGATATCGTCATGGTCGATACACCCAGCGCCTTGGCCACCTCCTTGAGGGTGACATTGGATCCCTTGCTTTTCGCCTTTCTTGCCATCGCCTGGTTTGTCTCTTTTGTTTTGTCAGCAGGTGCAAGTTAACAATTATTTCGAATCCATACGGACCCGGCTTTTCCGAAATTGCCGGCCTTCCGGGACAGGCATCACGCGAGCGTGTCACCTGTCCCGGTGCCAGGGCGAATCACTCGACCGACAGAGTCAGGCGTGCTGTTTCCAGTTGATCGCCGGTTGCGGTAACGGTTACCTCTCCGGTCGAACTGCCCGCACGGAGCAGGACCGTCGCTATACCGGCTTCCGCTGCGATGGGATTGTGTCCGATAAGGTCGGCATCCCCATCCACAGTAAACCGTATTTCGGGTTCTGCGGCAAACACCGTGTGGCCGTCCGCATCCACCACCGAGGCATAGACGAAAATGAGGTCATTGACGCCTGCTTCCAGCGGACGTCCGCTCAGATCGGCCGACAGCTCCAGCGCCACCGGATCCGACGGGGTAACCCGCTCGTGCTCCGCGACTTTCTCACCGTCGATGTATGCTTCGGCGCGAAGGACTCCCGGCACGAACTCATCCAGCTCAAAGGTAAACGGCGGGTGGTTCAGGTTGGTGGAGACGCGGTCCTGATCGGGCCGGCGCCGTTCAATCTGCTCGCCGTTCAGGAAAAGGGCCACCTCATCGGCATTGCTGTAGACTTTCACCTCGGTGTAGTCGTCAGAGCCATCCCACCAGTTGGCGATATACGCCATCGGCCGGTCGAACCCGGCGTCCGGTGAAAAGTCGGGATCCGCCTGGCTCTGGTAAAAATAGAAGGTGAATTTCGGGATCCGGAAGATATCGCGGATTCCGGATGCTTCCAGATCGTCGGCATATCCGCGGTTGTAGTCGTACATCACCCAGTTGGCATCGCCGAAGGCCGGGCTGTACAGATTCGAGTTATGCGCTTCCTGGAAATTAAGCGCCTGCTGGGCGAGGCGGCGCTGTCCGAATCCGCGAAGCTGACGGGAGTTCCGCTCTTCGTCCTGCAAGTCTTCGAACGCGTCCTGGTTGAAACCGGCATTATGCGCATAGTATTCCCAGTCGCCGTACTCGGCAATGAACAACGGCTTTTCGGTGCCGTATCCGCTCCAGTATTCCGGTGGACTCGCATGCTGCCGTGCCGGAATAAAGATATCAAATGCGTAGTCGATCCATCCGGCCGTGTAGACATCGCCGTGCGGCAGCTCCTCTTCGACGATCTCCTGAGACCGGTCCATGAACCATTCGGGCACTGCCGTTTCATTCAAGGACGCCTCCCAAATCACCACGCTCGGGTGGTTCCGGTCGCGGCGAATCATGTCCCGGATATCCTGATACGCATTCTCCTGGAACACTTCGTCGCCAAAAAACTGCCAGCCGGGTATGTTGTTCATATAGAGCAGTCCCAGCTCATCCATGGCCTCCATGAAGGCCGGAGAAGGCGGATAGTGTCCGCCGCGAATGAAATTGAAACCGGCTTCCCGGATTTTGATCGCGTCGCGGTACTGGGCGTTGTCGGAAAGCGCATAGCCGACATAGGGATATTCCTGGTGCCGGTTGGTGCCGCGCAGATACAACGGCTCACCGTTCAGCACAAAGCCGTTCTCCCCGTCGATGGAAAAGGTCCGGATACCGATGCGGAGCTCTTCGGTATCGACCGGCGTGCCGCCTTCGAGCAGCTGAACAGAAAGGGTGTAGAGGTACGGATTGTCCGGTGACCACAGTTCCGGGCCGTTCACCTCAAGCATACCCTCGAACAGCGTGTAAGAACCGGCATCCACCGTCTGCGCCGGAAGCTCACCGGATGTTACCCGCTCACCGTCGGCGCCGCGCAGGATGTAACGGACCGTCGCCTCCCTGGCTTCGGCATCATCGTTCTGGATATCGGTTCGGATATGTACTTCGGCGCGGTCGTGCGTCACATTTTCGTACCACACATAGACACCGCCGGCGGCCGGGCGGTCCGCCAGGATCTCGTCGGAGATATGCAGCGGATCCTTCACCTCCAGGTATACGTTCCGGTAGATTCCGCCGAACCAGTTGAAGTCAAGCTCCGCAATCGGCTTGCCGGGCGGGATCTGCGGATTGTCTTCGTTATTCAGTGTGAGCAGGATCACATTCTCCTCGCCATAAGCCAGTTTGTCGGAGAGGTCGATCACAAACGGGAGGTAACCACCGTAGTTGGTGTGAATGTGCTCGCCGTTGAGATAGACTTCCGCCTCGTGCATCGCCGCCTCAAAGCGCATGGTGACTTTTCGGCCGTCGTATGCCTCATCGGCATGGAAAGCCTTGCGATAGACCGCGGTGCCCTGCCATTGCTGGTCTTCGATCACCAGCGGCTCCACATGGGCGGTATGGGGCAGCCTGACCTGCTCCCATCCGTCGAACGTGGCACCCGATGTTCGGAAAAACTCGCCATTCAGTTCCGGATCAATGTTACGTGCAAATTCCCATCCGTCATTGAAAAGCATACGGGTTTCCTCAACGGGTTCTTCCGCAACCGGCCCACAGTACCATACGAGCGGAATCATCAAAAATATCAGGAGGAATGTCTTTTTCATCTGTTTAAAAATTTTGGATTTATAATGTCAGATAGGATTCCATGACCGGTTTTTATCATGCGACTTTGAGTCCTGGCACCAGCCCGGTCATGTTCGTTTGATCTGTTTATATCATTTTTGTGAATATGTCATAGTTACGAATATAAAGAATCAGCGTAACCATACCGATGTAACGGCAAATCCGGCTTTTTTCGGGGAGTCGCCGCCTTCATGGTCGGCACCGGTAACCAGCTGAATCTCTTCAATCCCGGCGGGGTTTAAGTCGGGATCTGCGGCACTGTTGAACCAGAACGGCATGAAGGGCGGATAGGGCCTCGGCAGCAGCATGAAGGCATCCCGGCGGAAATCATCCAGCGAGAGGTAGTGCTCTTCATAACGCCCGGAGAGGGTCAGCTCGGCGCTGAACGAGGATCCGTCCCGCTGCACCAGAATCACCCTGACCACCGATGCGTCTCCCGCCATGGACTTTCCCCGCACCATCAGTTCGGAAGCTTCCTGGGCACGCGCTTTGCGCCCCTCCACATTGTCCCTGACAATCGCCGCCCAGCCAAGTGCTTCGGTGGTTACCGGCGCCAGATCATCCGTCCGGACCCACACCGCTTTTCGGCCGGGACGGTCGGAGGCATCCACACCACGATGGTAGACTTCGTGCTGCCAGGTCTGAAAGGCAAAATTGATGTTGCCGAGATCGCGGGCGGTCTCAAACAGGGAAACCGGCGTATCGGCAGACGCAACATGGACTTCCCACACATCGTCATGATAAAAGTTCCAGTCCCAGGGATGGCCGTCGAACTCGCCGGGGAAGGTCGTGAAGCCCCCCTCCTCTTCCACAACAATCCAGTAGTTCATCAGGCCCGAGTTCACCATCCCGGCCGGCATGGTGAACTCGTATTCAAAGGCGGCAACCTCCTCCATCACCTCATCAAAATAGAGCTCTCCGAAAATGTTGCCGATCAGATGAACACGCGCGCCGGGGCCTGTTCCGGCCACAGTAGCGCGTATGGTGTGCGCCTCGCCCTCATCGATGACCGGCAGCGGGTTGTGCCGAACCCTCACGGCGTCGGATGTCGACTCGATTGCCACGTATTCGCCGACCCGGATGTTGCCGAACCGGCTCCCGGCCCCCCAGCTGTGCCCTTCACTGCCCTGGCGTGTCAGAATGTAGGCGCCCGGCAAAATCCGGAACGAGCCGTCTTCGGCCGCCATACTACGGTCGTTGCCCTCGTTCATCCCTTCAATCGCAAAGCGATCGCCAAGATTCGGGAGACGCACTTCCATCGACCGCTCGTGCCATTCGATCACCGACACGTGCTTGTCGAACGCCGGGGGTTCGAAGGGATCCCGAACCGCGATCACATCCGGCATCACTTCCAGGCGCCAAACCCCATCCTCCAGCTTGTCCAGAAAATAGGCGCCGGTGCCCTCGTAGTGAACGACCGGCGAGTTGCCCACTCCGGCGATATGTTGCAGCGCCGAGGCGTCGCGTGGTTCGGTTTGTGTGTGATTGGAGTAGTAAAACGCGGTGTCGGTATTCATCTCGGAGAGGTCCTCCGAGTGACTCACCCGAAAGTCGCCGAACTGCTTGTTGTGCGGGAAGGGCTCCGGTTCCTTGCCCAACGGCCAGGATCGGAACACCTCGCCGGCGATACGCATGCTGACGGCCTTGCCCGGGGTGTAGATCATGTTCAGGTAGTGGGTCGGGTAGTCGCTGTTGGCAAACGCGATGCCGAGCGGATCGTAGGCGAACTGTGTGGCCCACTGGAATCCGGCCGCCCGGAAGCTGCGTGCCATCACCGGGTAGGCGTAGGAGTACATCAGGTCGGAGGAATCGAACTCATAGATAAAGCGGAACTTGTCCTGCATCGCTTCGCGATTACCGAAGGGGATGGCGTACTCATCGATATACGGAAGGTAGTTTTTGCGGATGGCCTGACCGCCTACCAGTCCGCCGGGGTACCACTGAAATCCGACCCCGTCGATATCGGCATTCATAACCGCGTCCACCACCGGAGGGTTCTCGGCGATGTTGTAGAACACCGGCTTTTCCCAGCCGTTATCCCGCACAAAATCGGCCAGGTCGTTGATATAGGCGGTGATTTCATCCAGATCGCCACTATGCAGCGGCTCGTTGACCAGCTCGACGGCGATGATATTCGGGTCCTCCTGATAGGTCTTGCCGGTGTACGGATTCTTGTGCGTCAGAAACTGATCGAGGTAGTTTTTCAGGATATCCCGGTACTCCGGGCGGGGAGCGTCGGTTTTGGAGATGTAGTTGGCAAAGCCGGGTGTGGGGGTGGCTCCGTCGGGGTAGGCGTTGTCATAGAAAGTGAGCGGGGTGAGGATCACCTTGATGCCGCGCTCTTCCATCTGCCACAGTTTGTAGTCCAGCAGGTCGAGATGCTCGTTGTGCAGCAGGTTGCCAAGGCTGTCGCTGATTTCGGTATCCCAGACATGGATACGGAAAGCGTCAAAGCCCATCCGCGCGAAATGGTAGATATCCTTGTCCATTTCCTCCTTGTGATCCATTCCGAGCAGATCCATCGCACGCCAGCTGTGGGCAAACGGCGGGGAGTAATTGATACCGAAAAACGAGGCCTCCTCACCGGTTTCAGAGCTTATCAGAATGCCCTGCTCATTGACATAATACGGGACAGCGGTATCCTGCGCCTGCGATTGCACCGGCGCCGACGCCCATGCCACCAGTGCGGCCAGGATCAGGAGAGTAAATCGGTCGAAAAAGATTTGCTGCATTGTTTTGAATAGGTTGAGGTACTTGTTTACTGTTTTTTTGGGAGGATGGGGAGGATGTAGTCGGGAGCGAATGCTCTTTGAAGTATGCGGTTCAGGGTTGATCCGGGGCGTGCTGCGGACAAGTACCCCGCAGTGAATGGCCCGTTTTTCTGTGAGTTTCTATTTGAGCAGCGTCATGCTCCGGGTGTAAACGGCATCACCGGCTTGCAGCACGTACATGTAGACTCCCGATGAGAGGTGTGAGCCGTCAAATTCGACACGATACACGCCGGGGGCATGAGGAGCATCGGCCAGCGTTGCCACCGTTTGGCCCACCATGTTGTAGACGCGCAGTGTGACGTGGTTCGCTTCGCTGACTTCGTAGGTGATCAGGGTGGCCGGATTGAACGGATTCGGGTAGTTCTGCTGCAGGGCCATCCGGCCGGGGACATCGCCGGGCCCTTCCGAATCCGTGGGTATCTCAAACGCCTCGCAGGTGCCCCAACGGAAGGCAAACGCGGCGGCGGGCTCATCGGGGATCACATAACCGCGGTCGGAACTCCACCAATCGGCACATTCGGCCGGCACTGACTCACGGGCGCCCCAGCTGTTGTCGTACATGAAATAGTAAGCGCCTTCGGCTCCCGGGGCCATGTAGGTGACATGAGCGTAGATCTGGTTGCCATGGTGGTTCATCGGCACGATCTCCCAGTCACCGTTGCCGGTAAACGAGCCAGTCATGTAGACCGTACCGTCGTACTCCACACCGGCATCGGACATATCCACGCTGAAGGTCACCTCCACCTCATCGTGGTCGCCGGGCGGCTGACAACTCTCCCACTCAAATTCAAAGATCACATCCTCTCCGGGAACCACAAATCCGCGATCCGTATCCCAATGCTCGGCACATGCCTCCGGGACACTTTCGCGGGCATCCCAGTCGTTGCCGTTCACAAAATAAAACGCTCCGTCATCCCCTTCCGGCAGGTAGGTAAACCAGCTGAAGATACCGTTGCCCTCATCGGCCATGGGAATCAGTTCCCAGTCGCCGTCTTCTCCGGTGAACGAGCCGGTGATATACGCGCCTTCCTCGGCCACATCCACACCGGACATATCCACCCGGAAGGTCACTTTGGGCCAGTGCGGATCCTCATAGAACCGCCGGTTGGTCCACTTGCCACCGCCGTTTTCCATGAAGTTGAGGTCATCGGGATGAAAGAACGCCACATGCGTGTGGGAAGAGCCGGTAATCCAGGGAGTGCGGCAGGGGGTATCCACCCATGCGGGTTCCCAGAAGATGACGCCGTTGCCTCCGGCCCTCATCACCGCCCTGGTGTAGTCGACCATGTATTCAAGCTGCTTCTCCGGGATGACGGGCAGGTATTCCGGATCAGGCGTGTTGATGATGCCGCCGTAATCCTGCGACCAGAGATAGCCGGTCTCGACCGCCATCACCTCATACTCCGGGTAGGTGTCGACCATGGTTTCGACCAGCGATTCCAGTTGGCCGATGCTGCCCTCGTGCCAGGCGTAGTAGTAGGAGAAGCCGATGATGTCGAAATCGGTGACGCCGGCGGCGGTCATTTCGCCGTACCACCACTGGAGACCGTTTAAATTGGACCAGTGCAGGGCAATTTTGGGGTTGATGGATCCGGTTTGGCCAAATTCGCGAACCGCACGGATGCCGGCGTTGAACAGGGTGGCATTGCGCTCAAAATCACCGGATCGGGCCACGGACTCCGCCGGACCGAAATCCGATGGATTCTGGGTGTACGCTCCGGGCAGGTGCAGCAGGATACCGGCGTTGTTCTCGTTTCCAACCTTGACAAACTCCGGGGCCAGCCCTTCGTCTTCCAACCGGCTCAACACCGCCGCGGTGTAGTTGTATATGGAGTCGGCCAGAGCTTCCACATCATGTGCGGATTCCTTCCAGGCCCGGGGAATCAGCTGACGGCCGGGATCGGCCCATATGTCGGAATAGTGAAGATCAAGCATCAGCTCCATCCCGTAATCGCGGGCCCGCCGAAACGTTTTGATGACATCTTCGAGGTCGCTGTAGTACGGCCTGACGCCATCGGGCTGGCTGAGCGGCTCCTGCCACCAGGAAGGATCGACCCATAGCCTTGCCCTCACCAGGTTCGTCTCCTGCCCGGCGAAAATGCCAAAGGGATCCGCCGGCTCGCCCTGGTAGAGATACTCGGCTCTGCAATCCTCCATCTGATTGACATAGGAGAGGTCATTGCCAAAATAGAAAGACTGATCCTGGGCTCCTGAACGTATGGAAAGAAGCAGGAGGATGGCTGCGGCAAGAGAACTGAGTCTAAGGGTGAAAATCATAGGAATATGTGCTGATTTTTAAAAACGGTTAACTATGGGAGTCTGACCGTAAAATATCACGGCCGGCATTGGCAGGCACGGACAATATTTTCGGGCCGCTATTTGATCAATGTCATGGTTCTGGTTTTGGAAATGCCGTTTGTGGCCATTTCGTACAGGTAGAGGCCGCTGGAGAGCCGGCTGCCGTCGAAGGTGACGTGATGGGCACCCGCAGGCCGGTAGCCATCCGTGAGAACCGCAACTTTTTGTCCCAGTGCGGAATAGACGGTAATCCGGACATGTGCCGGTTCCTGCAGCCCAAATTGAATTTGGGTAACCGGATTGAACGGATTGGGATAGTTCTGATGCAGCTCGACCCGGTCCGGGATTCCGTCGGGATTGCCGGCGGATGTTTCCTCGCCGATATACCGGCATGATCCCCATCTAAAGGCAAACGCGACATCTTCGTCAGGTATCACATAGCCACGATCGGAATCCCACCAGTCGGCGCACTCGGCAGGCACCGTTTCGCGGTAATCCTCGTAATTGTCCCAGCTGTCGGTGGTCATGTAATAATACGCGCCCTCCTCTCCGGGAAACAGAGAAATTTCATAACGATAGATTTCATCGCGGAGGTGTTCCATTCGCGCGATTTCCCAGCCGTTCAGATGGCCGGTTATATAGACGCCATCCTCATAATCCACTCCGGATCCCGCCATATCCACCTTGAAGACGGCCTGTACCGTCTCTTCCGGCTCCGGGGTGGTGATGATTGTTACAAAGTTGTCACGGACTTCATTGCGGCCTTCCAGATGAGCCCCGTTGGTGAGCCAAACCAGCCCTTCTTCCAGCGAACTGTTGCCCTGAAACTGCGACTCGGCATGCTGTCGATACGCCTGCATGTACTGCTCGGAGACGGCCACTTCATTGCCCGATATCACATTGTCGACAATGGTTTCCTCGAAGTCTTCGTGGATGCGGATCAGGTCGGTGGTGCGGCCTATCCGGGGGTTTTCCTGGCGTACCACATTGTCGGCCAAAATGTTGCCGCTGGTTGGCACATGTTGCTCATGACTGCTGTTGATGAACAGGCCGGCGATCCAGGAGTCAACGACGGTATTGCCTCTGACCTCGTTGTCCTGCGAGCCGCTCAGCAGCCAGATGCCCCTGGGAAAGTTCCTGACATAATTATCCTCGATCAGGTTGCCGCGGCTGTCGTTGGGAAGCCTGATGCCGCCGTACGAATCACCGGGAGGATTCTCATTGATCACCTCGTTGCCCCGGAACACGTTGTTTTCCGCTCTGGAGAGATTGATGCCCGGACCTGTGGGCGAACCGGCTGTCCGGATGAAGGTGTTGTTGATGATTTCGTTGTCGCGGAACCGCAAGTCAGGCCGGTTTTCCCAGCCGGTGGAAAGGCCGCGGCCATCCATGTTGTCGAAGATGGAATTGGAAATGCGGGAGTTTTTTGCAAGGCGAATGATGTTCCCGCCGGAATTGGTCATATGAACGTGATCAATCACCAGGTTTCTGAAGTGTTCTTCAATCCATATCGCCCCGATCCATTCGCCGACGTCATACATGTTCACATCAATTTTCAGATGCGACAACTCCATGTCCAGGGTCCGGTTTTCGGAATAGTGGTGGGTGTGGGCGAACAGCGAGTTCCTGGTATAGTTCCTGTGGGTAGTATTTTTGATGACTGATGTTTCCATGCCCTCGCCCTTGATGCTGACTCCCTCCCAAAAGCCCAGTTGGCGGGCGATATGAAAGGTTCCTTCCGGAATAAAAACCGTGCCCGGCTGCTCGCGGCTGAAGAAGTAGTCGATTGCGGCCAGGATATACCCGGCCTGATCCTCTTCAACATCACTGCGGGCACCATACCATCGGATATCAACGGACTCTCCGTCCCATTCGCGCATCCATCGGCCCGTTTCGGTAACATCGGAGGCGACAATCATCCCGCCATCGCTCTCCTGCACCTCACCGGACGCAAAGGCAAACACTCCTCCGCCGCCGTCGCCGGGTTCCCAATAGCCTTCCACTTCCACAATCAGCTGATCTTCGGGGTTTTCGAATGCCTTGAGTCCGGATACCGTTTCCACCGTGGGAAGCGGCTCACCACCATCATCCGCCGAAATCATCATCCGCGAACCGGAGCTGCCGGAAAAGGAGCTCTCACCGACAGCCGGGGATGATCCGGAGAAAAGAAACAGAAAAGCCGTAACGGCGCCAAGTACTGGTTGCAGGGACATAGGGATCATCGGATTCGTAAAAACGGGTGGAATATAGGTTTGGAAAAACCGGTGAACTGGAAAAAAGTGAACAGAAAAGGGCAAACGGAGCCACCAATCACCATTTGCCCTCCTCTGCGACCATAGGATTCTATTTGACAAGCATCATGGTTTTTGTCACTGCACCGGCGGTGGTCTCAAGGCGGTACAGGTAGATGCCAGAGTTCAGTTCCGCTGCGTCAAACTGTACGGAATGTCGTCCGGCGGAGCGGACACCTTCATCCAGCAGCTGCACTTTGCGCCCAAGCACATCATACACGGAAAGAGAGATGTGGGAAGCGTCGTCCAGCCGGTAGGAGATGGTAGTTGCGGGGTTGAACGGGTTGGGGTAGTTCTGCTCCAGTTCAAAGGATCGCGCCAGCGGTTCCTGATCCACGGAGGTCGGCTCGCCGCCGGCAATGCGGAGGGAGTTTACGAAGAGGCTTCCCTGTCCGGGATTGCCCTCTCCCCAGTTCGGGCGGCCGTCATTGAAAAAGTTGACTCGGTCGGCGGTAACGCCTTCGATCACGCCGCTGAAATCGACGTGCGACTGTTCCGTGATGGCTACAACGGCGTACTCGAGATCATCGCCGTTTTGGGTGATGGTGACCTCCAGTGCGACTCCGTTTCCGCGCCACTGATCTCCTTCATCCCAGTCCTCCGGGGAGGCGTGCTCCTCGGCCAGGTCGTTGTTCACAAAATAGCCTTCGCTGTCAAAATCCAGCAGCATCACCGGGTCGTCCCAGCTGCCGTTGTGGAGGGTGAAGCCGGTCAGGCCGGGGCTTGCCCAGTTCCATGCCATCTGAAAAGAGAACACCTGTCCGTCCTGGAGCGGTTCGGCAAAAACACGCCCGAGGTCCACGCGCTGGTCGGCGGCATCCCCTTCGGATGATCGGAGGGCGAATGACATTCCATCGGTATCGATCACGGCGGAATTGGATCCGTTATCGGCTGCCGACTGAAGCAGTACGGCGGCATCTTCGCCATCGATTTCGCGATGCCACTCACCGAAGCCGCTACCCAGGTTTTCCAGGTCCTGGAACTGCTGTTCGGTGTAGTTTGAGGCGTGGTCTTCCGCCACGACGTTTTGTGCCTGCGCAGTACCGGAGGCAAACGCAAAAAGCAGCAAGTATGACAGTATATGTATGGTCTTCATAGGATATGGTCTCCTGTGGGGTTTGTTGGTTGTTTGGATGCTGATCGGATGAAAGCGTAGCAGACACGGGAGCGTGTCAAAGTGAAACAGTTCGGGCGGGTATGCCGGGCCGGGCGGCACGGGTTGGGGTGATGTTCCGTGCCTGCCCGTGCCGCGAAATCCGCATCAATTGTATCCGGGATTCTGATCGATGGCGCCACCGCTTTGAACGATAACCGTTTGGGGTATCGGGAAGAGCACGTGGTGATCCTGCGCATTGGTGACTCCCCGCTCCCGCGCGTTTTCGATGAAGCGTCCGTGGCGGATCAGGTCCATGCGACGCAATCCCTCTCCGTAGAACTCGCGGCCGCGTTCGGCCAGCAGCGAATCCCGGAAGGCCGCCTGGGAAAGTCCGGAGAAGGGTTCCAGGCCGGCGCGTTCACGGACTTCATTGGCATAGGTATATGCTTCGTCGGGACCGCGCTGTTCATTGATGGCTTCGGCCAGCGATAGCAGTGTTTCGGCATAGCGGAAAACGGGCTGGTCGTGCGGGAAACCCTCACCCGGATTCCCGGTCAGGCCGCCGGTAAACTTCAGGGGGATGGCCCCTTGCATGCCACTTTCGCGATTTACCTGTTGGCCTCTCGCATTTTGGTAGCTATCCACGATTGTCTCCAGACGGTGGTCAGCGGGCTCGTAGTTGTCGTAAAAATCCCAGGGCATGTAATACACATTCCAGCCGGGCTGAGTCAATTCGAAGATACCCGATGAATAGTTGGAGGGAATCACCTCGGGTATCCACCAGTTTTGAGCCGCTTCGCCGGCGGGCACCGCGAAGATGATTTCGTCGTTGCGCTGCTCGTTGAACACCGAGGCGTAATCGGGCAGCAGCCGGTATCCCATATCCATGATGTCACGGGCGACGGCTTCGGCTTTCGCCCATTCGTGCTCATGCATGTAAAGACGGAGCAACAGCATCCGGGCGGTTCCCTTCGAAACGCGTCCCCAGTTGGCTGAATTGTTGTTGTACATCGGCGTGAGGTACGGGATGGCTTCCAGAAGGTCGGTTTCGATGCTCTGGATATACTCCTCTTTTGGCGGACGCGGATCGATGTGAGTGTCGTGCATGGTCAGCGGGTCGAGTTTAACCGGGATGGTGCCATGAAAGTCATAGATCACGTACATCAGCCATGCGCGAAGCACTTTGGCCTGAGCAATGTAATAGTCCCTTACATGATCGGGCACATCGGCTTCCGAGCTTTCTATCTGATTGATCACATCGGTGGCCCTGGCGATAAAACGCGACTTCACGAATGTGGCCGCGAACACATCCTGACCGGGAGAGATGGTCATCGTCGCCGGACCCCATGTGAAGTTGTTGAAATCGTCCTGATAAGGTGCATGAAGCTCATCGGTGGTGATCATACTCTGACCCAGGTAGGATTTCGGGTCGGCATTGTACAACGCCGCCGACCATACGCCGTCGCCGGGATCACTGGTGCCCCAGTCGGCGGTAAACGGACTGTAAATCGCCACCAGCGCCTGGTCGAAATCGGATTCCGACGAGAAGAAGGTCTCGGGCGTGAGGCTGTCGTACACTTTCGGATCCAGCAGATCGGAACAGCCGGAAACATACAGCGAACCAGCCCCGGCAATAAGTACGGTGAGGATAAGTGTTTTTACTTTTTTCATCTGCTTAAAACTTTTGATTTATAATGTCAGATAGAATGACATGACCGGTTTTAATCATGCGCTTGTGTGTCCTGTTACCAGCCCGGTCATGATCATTTCATCTGCTTAAGTTTTTTTGATTTATAAAACGGTATGTGCATCTGTGGCCGCGCGGTTTGCCGGGCGGCGGACGCGGGATGTCAGAATCGAAGTTCCACGCCCATGGTCAGGGAGTAGGATTTCGGATAAGGGTTGACTTCGGTGAGTTCCGGATCGTACCCCGAGTAGCTGGTGAAGACCCCGAGATCCTGCATGTTCACAAAGATTTCAGCCGAGCGCATGTTCAGGCCGGTAGCCATCAGCCAGCGCTGCGGGATGGAGTAACCAAGCGAGATATCACCGATGCGAATAAAGCTGGCATCTTCCAGGTCGAAGTCCGTTCCCTCGGGATTGTCGCCGGAATAGGGGTTCGGAGCTACACCGGGACGGGTGCCCTGCGGATGGTCCGAGCTCCATACATCCTTGGCCAGCGTGGTGGTATTAAGCGGTGCTCCGGTCAGGCGCAGGTTGCCGATATTCGGAGCAAGGTTGTTATACCGGTCGAATCCAAGATTGCCGTACACAAATACCCGCACGTTGAAGTTGCCGTAGGAGAAGTCGTTGCCGAGTCCAACGGACCACTTGGGTATGCCGTTGCCGATCTTGACCACATCGTCACTGTCGAGAATGCCATCGCCGTTCTGATCCACAAAAATCAGGTTACCCGGATTGGCATTGGGCATATGATCGGGTATCTCCTCTTCACTGGTGATGATCCCAGCCGTTTCCCATCCATAGATGGCACCGAAAGGATCCCTTTCGCCAACATAGGATGGCAGAGGCACCTGGGGATTGCGCTCGCGCCAGTAACTCTCGTAGTAGGAGATGTTGAAATCGGTTGACCACTGGAACGAACGGTCCGACAGGTTCAGGGTGCGGAGTGTGAGCTCAATACCACGGCTTCGGGTAGAGCCCACATTGTCGGCAATCCTTCCAACCGGGTTGTTGAACGGCATGATATTGAAATCAAGCAGATCGCTGGCCGTTTTCTGATAGAGGTCGACGGCACCGCGCAAACGGTTGCGGAAGAATCCGAAATCAATACCCGCATTGATGGTGGTCACCGTCTCCCAGGCGAGATTCGGGTTCGCGATCTGGGTAAGTGTGACGCCATTCCTGTTCACATTTCCAATCATGTATGAGAACCCGGGGCCGTAGAGTTGCAGCGTGTTGCCGCTCAGCACGCTTTCGTTGCCGGCCTGACCGTAGCCCAGGCGGATCTTCAATTCCGAGATTTGGTCCACATCGCGCAGAAACGCCTCATCAGAGATGATCCACGCGGCGGATATCCCGGGGAAAATCCCCCACTTGTTGTCTTCGGCAAATACACTGGAACCGTCACGGCGGACAACACCGGAGAAGACATAACGGTCGTAGAGCGTGTAGTTCACGCGCATGAACTGGGAGAGCTTGGTCCGCTCGTTCCTCCAGGAAAACATTTCGGTACGCTCGCTGTCTTCGGCAATGGCAAGGTTATTCTCCCTAAAGGCGTCTGTGAAAAACCCGATACCAACTACACCAAACCCTTGTCCTTCAGCTCTGTAAAGACCGGATCCGGCAACAACATTAATCGCGCTGTTTTCCATCCGGCGGTTCCAGGTAAAGAAGCCCTCCACACTCATATTATCCCGGGTGGCTTCGGTTTTTTGCCCCATCCCTTCCGACAGTCTGGAGTGGTTGGAGGTTCTCGGCAGGTAGAAACTGCGGACGGTCTTTTCCGTGTCGTACTGCCCGCGTAATGTTCCCTGCAGATTCTCGTGGAACTGAACTTCGAGCTTTGGCGCAACAAAGATGTTGGTGGTCTGTGATTCATCCGTCATGTCAAAGAATGATACCGGATTCATGATGAGGCTGTTGTACGTCCTTGAATAGGCGCCGGACTCATCATAGACATCGAAAGTCGGAGCAAAACTCACCGCTGCCTGAATCATGTTCGAGCTGCCCGGACCGCCGATACTGGCTCCGGTAGCCGGATTATTGCCGTCAATGCGGCTGACGGTCGACCGGATATTCAGATCGACAAAACGGCTCAGCTGCTGGTCCACATTCAGCCGTCCCGCATATCGTGAAAAAGTGGAATTTTTCAGGATGGCCTCATTGTCCTGGAAATTGAACGAGCCGAAGACCCTGGTTTGGTCGGTTCCTCCGCTGATGGAGATGTTGTGTTCCTGAATCGTACCGTTTCGCATGAGGAGGTCGGGCCAGTTGGTGCCGATGCCGGCAGCGGCTATTTCACCCTGGGAGAAGAGCGGGCTGTAACCGGAACTGGCGGGATCGCCCGGACCATAAGGCTGCAGATTGTTCTCATACCGGTAAAACTCATGTGCCAGCCGATCCTGCTGCTCCATGAATTGCCGCTCGTTCAGCAGCGGGAGGTAATCGTGCGCCCGCTGGGTGGTCATGCTTCCGCGGTAGTTTACCTGGATGTCGCCGGCCTGTCCGCTTTTCGTGGTAATAAGTACTACCCCGTTGGCCGCTGCCGATCCGTAAATGGCCGCGGCGCTGGCGTCCTTCATCACGGTGATCGACTCGATATCCGAGGGATTGAGATAGCTGAGCGGGTCGCGGTCAATGCCCCCGTAAAAACCCAGAACTCCACCGGAATCACCTTCATCAAACAGGCTTGGCACTGTAGATGAGTACTCGGTAACCGGAACACCGTCAATTACATACAACGGCTGGTTGCTTCCGCCGGGAGAAATGGCTCCCCGAATGTTGACCGAAACGCCACCACCGGGCTGGGCTGACCTTGTCTGCATGTTCAGGCCCGGAGCCTGGCCCTGGAGCATCTGGTTGAAGGAAGTTCGTGCGACGGTATTCATCGTTTCCGTCTGGACCGACGTGATGGAGCCCGTCAACTCCCGCCTGCTCTGGGTTCCGTATCCGACCATAACCACCTCCTCGCCCATGATGGCGATGCGCTGCATGGTCACATTCAGCACTTCCTGCTCGTCAATGGGAACCTCCAGCCGTTCAAAACCGATGAACGAGAAGATCAGGGTGTCTGTGGCAGCGGGCGCGGTGAGTCTGAATTCACCCATGCCATCGGTGGTGGTTCCAATATTGGTTCCTTTCACGATAATATTCACACCCGGCGATTCCATGCCCGCGTCGTCGGTTACCGTTCCCCTGACCTGATGTTGGGAAAAGGCCTGACCCGCCAGCAGGACGATGATGACCAAACCGGATATCATGCTCTTAACCGTATCAATTCCAGCCATATTTTTACTCCTGGATTTAGTTACTGAATCATTTTATTGGTAATAGTTCAGGTGCTGCCGTTCATTGTTGCCTGTCACCGCACCCCGCCGCTTGCTTCACACCGCTGTGCCGGAAATACCGGGATCATGAGTCGCGCGAAATATCACCCTAAAAGCGCTTCCCGCTTATGCCAAACATGGTAGCGTTAACATTTTTTTACACAGGGATCATTTTTTGATTGTGAAGTGAATCTTATCCCGGCAGCGTTTATTTCCGAGACAACCTGGGCCGCAGTTCACTTGCCTGAGCAAATCAAACCGCAAATCAGTGAACATGCAACCATCAGCCGCTTTGCTCTACGGCCCTTCGCAACTCGCAGACCATTGCGTTATCGATAACATACACATGCAAAATTCGGGATCGATTATTACTGGTTCAGGTTGTCACTGCACGAACAGAAAACGGATACCACGCAACCGGTTGGAGACCGGATGCTTATTCCCCGTTCTGTACCCGTTCAAACAAACGCAAAACTGACACTGCGGATGTTAACGATATCACAACTCTAATCTTGGCAATCTGACATCGAATGTCAAGCATTTTTTGCAGGCCCGGGCAGAATCAGTATAACCAGCTACTCAACAGCAGGTTACACGCCATCAAAAGGTTCCGTTTTGCTTTTCGGTCTACTTTTCGTTCCGACATTCTCTATCTTCCCGGAAGAACAAACAGGAACCAGGCAATCTGAACAAATCCCATACCAAAACATCAAATGAATATCCTTGTCATCGGTGGTGCCGGATATATCGGCTCACATGTGGTTTATGAACTCAATGACGCCGGACACCGGGTCACCATCCTCGACAACTTCTCGACAGGGCTTCGGGAAAATCTTGATGCCAGGGCCACGCTGGTCGAAGGAGATATGCGGGATCACGCGCTGCTTGGCCGTCTGTTATCCGGTGAACCCGGCACAGAAAGTGAAAACAGCGATCGATTCGACTCCGTATTCCATTTTGCCGCGCTGAAAGCCGCCGGCGAATCGATGGAGAAACCGGAGCTCTACACCCGGGCCAACCTCATTGCCACCATGGAGCTGCTCAACATCATGCTCGAGCATGATGTGCGGAACTTTGTCTTCTCATCCTCCGCGGCCACCTATGGCAGTCCCGAGTACCTGCCGATCGACGAGGGCCATCCACAGAAACCCATCAACTATTACGGATACACCAAACTGGTGATCGAGCAAACCCTGGAGTGGTACAGCCGCCTGCGCGGGCTCCGCTACGCCGCGCTCCGCTATTTTAATGCGGCCGGTTACGATGTGAAGGGACGGATCCACGGCAAGGAGCAGAATCCGGCCAACCTGCTGCCAATTGTGATGGAAGTTGCTTCGGGTGACCGTACCGGAATGCAGGTGTTCGGTGACGACTACCCCACCCGTGACGGTACCTGCATCCGCGACTACATCCACGTAAACGACCTGGCCACCGCTCATGTGCTCTCCATGGAGTACCTCCAAAAACATGATCGGGATCTGCAGCTTAACCTGGCCACCGGCGAGGGATACACGGTTCTGGAGGTCATTAGGGAGGCGGAGAAAGTCAGTGGCAAGAAGATTCCGTTTGATATCGTCGGACGCAGGGACGGCGATCCGGCAGAACTGGTCGCCACATCCGACCATGCCGGAGCGGAAATCGACTGGAAAGCCATGCACTCCGCACTGCCGCAACTGGTTGAAAGTATGTGGAATGTATACAAGGAAGGAGATCTTTGATATGCTGAACAGGCAAGACCCGAATGAGCGTGTTTTCAACAAGCGCCGCCAGAAACTGGTAGAAGAGCTGGAATCCAGGGGAATCCGAAACCGACTGGTACTTGACGCATTCTCCAAGGTACCGCGGCACAAGTTTGTGGACAGCGCCTTCAGTAATCGCGCCTATGAGGACTCGGCCCTGCCGATCGAAATGGGACAAACCATTTCCCAGCCGTTTACCGTTGCAAAGCAGACCGAGCTGCTGGAACTGGAACCCGGCGACAAGGTTCTCGAAATCGGCACCGGATCCGGATATCAGGCGGCAATTCTCTGTGAAATGGGGATGGATGTGTACAGCGTCGAACGCCACAAAATTCTCTATGAGCGGTCGCGTGACCTGCTTCAGCAACTGGGTTACCGGGCCCAAATAAAATGCGGCGACGGTACCGTGGGATGGTCGGCGTATGCGCCATACCTCGGCATTGTCGTTACGGCTGGAGCCCCGGTGGTTCCCGAAGCCCTGAAGGGCCAGCTGGATCTGGACGGCAAACTGGTGGTTCCCGTGGGGAATGAGGAAAAGCAGGCGATGTACCGCATTACCCGTCACGGGGAGGACAACTTCGAGGAAGAGACGTTTTCCATGTTCAAGTTCGTCCCGCTGATCGGGAAACAGGGCTGGAACCGATAGCGTACAAGTCAGCGCACCCAAGTGAGTACTCCGGTCATTAAACGCATTTTCCGTCGCCGCAATATCCTGCCGGTTATCGGCATCTCTCTGTTTCTGGCGGCTCTCTGGATACTGCAGGGAGAAATCCAGCAATTCAGCTGGCAAACCTTCCGCAGCCATGTCGAACTGATACCTGTCTCGCGGCTGATGATGGCGGCGGCCGCGACGGTCACCGGGTATGTTATTCTGACCTTCTACGACAAACTGGCGCTTGTCAACCTGGGAATCCGGCTGCCGTGGCGCAAGCTGGCAAAGGCCTCTTTTCTGGGATTCGCGTTCAGCCACAACATCACCCCTTCGCTACTTGTGGGGGGAACCATGCGCTATCGAATCTATTCGGGGCTGGGCGTCAGCGGTTTCAATGTAACCAGGGTGGTCGGTTTTTGCGCGATGACCTTGTGGATCGGTTTCATGGCGTTGGGCGGCACAATCTTCACATTCACTTCCATTTCGCTGCCCGGGACCATCTCCTGGCCGCTTCCAAACCTGCAGGTGGTCGGGTGGATTTTTCTGGGTCTGACGCTGGCCTATCTGGTGCTTTGCCGTACCGTCCGGGCCACCATCGCTTTTCGTGGCAAACTCTTCTCGTTACCGGAACTGCCGGTGGCGATCGGTCAGATTGTAGTTTCCTCCGCCGACCTGATCGCCTCTTCGCTCATCCTCTACCTTTTGCTGCCACCGATTCCCGAACTCAGCTACCCGCTGTTTCTGGCCATCTATCTCCTGGGGTTCATGGGGGGCATCATCAGTCAGGTACCCGGCGGGCTCGGCGTGATCGAAACCATCCTGGTGCTCATGCTCGGCTCGTTCATTGAATCCGGCCAGATTCTAAGTGCGGTTCTGGTTTTCCGGCTCTTCTATTTCATCGTGCCGTTGTTGATTGCGGCGACCGTACTGGGTATCCATGAAGTACGCCAGCGGCGAAAGGCAAACCGAGCCGGACGATCATCCTGAGGCGAAGTCCGACTAGCGCTGTAGCCGCTCGTACTCGGAAATCCGGCTGTTGTCCATGGTGGTCAGAATGTTGTACGCGGCCAGCCTTCGTTCGGTATCGGCATCCATAAAGACGGCGCGGAACTCCCGGTGTTTGGCGGAGAAAAGCAGGTCCAGCAGGTAGGTGGAGCTGGTTCTGCGCTGCGCCTGGTGAATCAGGTCAAACGCTTCAAGAATATTGTCACGGGATTCATCCGGACTTTGGGTGAACAGATCCAGACCATGGCGGTGGTACCGGTACTGAGCAAGCCGGAAATCCTCGAAATTGGGATTCAGCAACTGGCTGATGATACCGTGACGGCTTCTTCGGGAACCGGCGGTAGCCCAGCCACTTCCCGACGACTGACCCATGTCCGCAATCCGCTGGGCCGAGCGAAAGTACTCTTCGCCCCCCTTCTCGGAAAACGTATCGTAATCAAGGCCCAGAATGAGATAGGCGTAAAAATCCAGCACCGAGGCAATTTCATTGTACTGATAGGGATCGAACCGCAAACTGTGATTCGGCCCAAGCTCGAAGGTCCAGCTGTTATCGTTGATCACAAGCAGCGGTGTAACCTGCATGGTGTTGTAGATTGGCCGTTCCGACGAGACAATCATGGTTGCGTTGAAGGTCCGATTATCCACGGAATTGATCACAATCTGCAGGGACATCTGAATCCGTTCTACCTCCTGAAAGCGTTCATCGGTCCAATTGTTGGTCTCCAGATACTCCTTGACCATAGGACCGAAATCACTCAGGTATTCGTAGTCGGTGGTGCTGATCTGACTGGTATTCACATTCACGGTAACATCAAATACCTGATTGGCCACCGCGCTGATCGGTGTCATAAGAATGATCAATACTATTAGTTTTCCCGCCTTGTGTATCATCTGCCGTCAGTTTGTGATCCAGCCTGTAAGAGATCTTCTTCCCGGTGCTTTCTGTGATAACAGGTATTGCCATCAGCCGCCTGTTTCGGGGCTGCCACAGGTATCCGGATTGTTGCAGTTTCTGCAGCAGTCAGCTGCTCATAGTATCCGCTGTACCCGGTACTGTTATGCCGTGCCTGTGAGTACAAAATACCGAATGGAAGCAATTTTTCATATACGAGAGATAACGTGTGAAAGAGAGAAAACGCATTTACCGTTTTATATGGTATGCATTGATTTCGGGTCCTGCCATGGCAGCTGCCCTGCTCATTGCAAACCAGGCTGCATCGGCTCAATGGACCATGGGAGCCCGGGGTACCGCCATGGGGCAGGCGCATACCGCGTTGCCATCCGACCCCTGGTCCGTATTCCACAACCCGGCTATGATCGATGACGACAACCGGTATTTCGCGCTGTTTGCCATTCGCAATTTCGGCATGAAGGAGCTTGAGGATCATGCCGCCGTTTTTTCCATGCCCGTGCTGTTCAACCGGGAGTCTGCCGGAGCCGCCGTATCGGGAGGTATCCACAGCTATGGATTCCGGTTGTTTCGAGAAACCCGGCTCCTGGCGGGCAGTTCATTTCGACTGCATTCTGTCAGGGTCGGATTGACTGCGACGTACGTACATACGAGCATTCGCAACTATGGATCCGGGGGATCACTCGTTGTCAATGCAGGCATCGCCTCAACCATCGCAGGAAATCTCACCATCGGATTCCGCTGGCTTAACCTGTTTCACGACGGATTGCCATTTTGGTCGCGGGATCCTCCGGAAGTGCCGCATCATCCGGCAGAAATGGCGGCCGGACTGACCTGGCGCATCGTCCCTTCTCTTTTGGCCAGTTTTGATCTGGTTAATGATGTAATGCACCCGATTACCCTGCGGTCGGGTTTTGAAGCGGAGGTCCTTCAAGGGTTTTTCCTGCGAGGCGGCTGGACGACCCGGCCCTTCACATGGTCTGCAGGTGCCGGTTTCAGGGTCTCTTCCATTAAATCATCCCTTGCTGTACGCCATCATGAGGTTCTGGGACTGAGTCCGGGCCTGGGTTGTACCATTTTCTTTTAATGGCGGGATTCTTATCAACGGTTACCGGGATTGGTTATGAGACATCACCCTTCTCTTATTCTGCGGCCAGAATCGGGATATTCAGGGCCTTGTTGTCGCCGGAATGGTGCGGCTGCAGAGCCGTGCTCCTGTGCAGTTGCCCTGCGCAGGAAAGTCCGGCGGACTGGATCCGGAGCACCTCCAGAAAGCCGAAATGCGAACTGCTTACGGGCTTTCTCTGCTCGAATGCCGGCTGCCCGGACTCGTGCCCGAACCGAACCGACCCTCATCCGGCATTCAGAACCCCTTGTCCGGTGTGTCAAAAACCATGGACGGATTGCCGGGGTTGTTCTTATTCTGCTTGTGCTGCATTCCGTGACAATCCGTGCACAGGAGGTCCAACTGTCAGGACCCGGAATGTATATGGACCTGCTGGCCCACGAAATTAACCCGGAGGATTTTGAAGATGAAGAGGCGTTTGATGCGTACCTGATGGAATTGGCCGAACGTTTTCCGGCGGATCTGAACACAGCCCCTTCCGAAACCTTTTATCTGATTCCGGGTATCCGCCATCAAACCGTTCGTGCGATTCTGGCTCATCGCCGGCAGACTCCGTTTCAGTCGGTTGATGATCTGCGGAATGTCTCCGGTATGGATCCCGGAGACCTGGAGGCTCTGCTCCCCTGGGTTGCGGTTGAGTCGTATTCCAGTGGACGTCGATTGGTAAGTGAGATAGCGGTCGAGCAATTATTTCGCTATCAGCGAACCATTCCCCGGGCGCAAGGGTATCGAGCCACAAGCGGTAATTCGGCTCCTTATCCGGGATCACCCGGAAGGCTGTATCACCGTCAATCTGTACGCGGAGAACGGGTGTCGGCCAACCTCACTCAGGCGAAACTGCCCGGAGAGCAGCTTTCGAGCCGTTTTGGTCCAGATTTCACATCGGGCCACCTTCAGGTATCCGACATCGGACCAATGAACCGCTTGGTGATCGGAGATTACTCCCTGCGATTTGGGCAGGGGCTGGCTCTCTGGAGCACCGCATCCTTTGGGAAATCCGGTACTGCGCACAGCGCGCCCCGCAGAAGAACTTTTGGCATCACTCCCTATCGCTCATCCGGCCAAATCAGGTTCTTCAGGGGAGTTGCCATGGAAACAGATATTATAAATCCCGCCTTCAAATGGCTCACTGATGGCCGTATTACTGTCACTCTATTCCATTCCGAGCGCAGACGGTCGGCTGTTCAAACGGTCGGTGACACCATTCGCCCACCCTCATCATCCCCCTACCACCGCACTTACAGTCAGCGATCACGCCGGCATAATACGAAAGAGTTTGTCACCGGCGGAAATATCCGGTTTGAGACAGATTACGTTCGAGCGGGAATCACCAGATACACATACCGGCTGAACAGGCCTGTGACTCCCCTTCCCGGGTCTCACATCATGCGTGGCCAGGATCACGGAGTCAACGCGGCAGACTTTTCTGCCGAAATGGGTCCCTTGCAGGTATTCGGGGAGTTCGCACTTCGGGATGCAAATGCAGACAATACCCGATGGAGCCAAAGAAGCGCCTGGACTGCCGGGATCTCCGGATCTTTTGCAGGAGTCACCGACTGGATTTGGGCGGCCCGATGGTTTCAGCCAATGTACTGGTCAGAGTTTGGGAACGCATTCGGAGAAGGGAGCAGTCCGCCGGCCAACCAGACGGGATGGTACTTCGGCTACAGGATACGAACGAGACCTGGAATCGTTTTAAGCGGTTTTTTGGACCGTTTTCGTTTTCCGGAACCGCGGGGGCATGACACCCTTGCATCGGATGGATGGGAGACCGCCGCTAGTGCAAGCTATCGACCGTTCAGAACTTTCAATATTCACGCGACATTTCGGTACAAGGAACGGTCCGGAGAAACAGAAGCAAATGATGTATTCGGCCGGGCATTCCGGGTTTCCACCAGCGAATACCGATACTCCGGCAGAATACGGCTTCAATGGCGGGTGCGCCCGAATGTACTGCTGTTGACATGGCTGGATCGATCGGAAACCGCCTCAACGGCTTCCTCCCGTTCTTCCGGGGTATCACTCAGCCAGGTTTTCCGATGGCAGGTTCATGAATCCGTTCAGCTGGATATCAGCCGATCGGTATTTGAAACCGATGATTTCTCTTCCAGGATTTACATCTATGAATACGGCCTGACGCAAACCATGAATTCACGCATGGTCTTTGGGAAGGGATTGATATCGTCGGTTGTCATACGATACCAGCCGATGAGATGGTTGCTTGCGGAAACACACTTCAGTGTGCTTCGGTACATAGACCGTCCCGCAATCGGATCCGGGAATGAACTAACCGGGGGTCCGGCCAGGTCTCATGCAGGAGTTCAACTCCGGTTACGCTACTGAATGGCAACCATCGGTATCAAACTCGGGCAACCAAAGGCCAGATGATCAGCCGTCTTAAATTTTCCGGATACGGCCGTTCTGAAACTCTGCTTCTCAGGCATCTGAATTGTGGAGCTTTTTGACAAAAGCGGCGTGAACCTCGACAAAAAGCACCTGGCTCAACTGTTCAATTCTGAGGGCGACTCTCTTTTTCCCGCGCCACTCAACCCAAACACCTTCACTTCCCTTCAATGGGCCATCAACCACTTCAACCGGATCCCCTTTGAAAAAGTCGGTCTCCTCGACTTCAAATGCGTCCGGCCCGGCCAAAATCTTGCGAATCATCTCTATCTGTTCATCACGTATCGCTGCCGGCGCTCCATTAAACCCTACCGTCCGCGCCACGCCATCAATCTGCACCGCATGATATAGATTGTTTTGGGAGGTCCGAACAAACACATAGCTGGAGAAGAGAGGCACCTCGACTTTTTTCTTGCGATCACTCCATTGGCGCACAACGGATTGCATTGGAAGCCAAACATCGAATCCGGCCTCTCTCAAGCGGTCTTCTACCTTCTTCTCAAACTTCGGCCTGGTATACAGGGCATACCATTTCGGTTCCATAGCGTCTAAACTCATGATATTTGTTGCGTTCAGCTCATCGCAAAATAGGGGAATAATCGAAAAAAAACCAAGCAGCGATGCTGTCCGGGTTTCCCATTTTCCGGGTCAGTGCCAAATTACCAGGATTCAATCCGTCATATCCTGAAGGCAAGCAAAATATCAAGATTCCCATGTCATGAGGATTTGCAGGCAAACAGCCTGTCACACCACAAAAAAGCAGCAAGCAATCAGCCGGTCCGTAGCGGGATGATCATCCGGCATAAATGCAAACCAGGACCTGAGGCATGGACCCTTCATCGGAATTATTTCATATTGATGCTTCATCCCTTATCTTGTAAAGATATAACGAGTCAATGTAATTCTATTCTGTTTCAGTTTCTCTATGGGCAAACGAACCCTGGTCACTTCCGCACTACCGTATGCAAATGGCCCTATTCACCTCGGACATCTTGCCGGCGCTTATCTTCCGGCCGATTTTTATGTGCGGTTCAAGCGCATGCGCAACGAAGATGTTGTCTTCATTTGCGGGTCGGATGAACACGGTGTTCCCATCACCATAGCCGCCGACAAGGAAGGGGTCACGCCGCAGGATATCGTCGACCGGTATCACGAGATGAACAAAAAAACGTTCGCTCAGTTCGGGATTACGTTTGATTATTTCGGCCGAACCAGCTCACCGGTTCATCATGAGACATCACGTGATTTTTTCGAGGTCCTGAATGAGAAGGGAGTTTTTAAAAAGAAGACGGAGACGCAGCTTTTCGATGAAAAAGCCGACATGTTTCTGCCTGACCGTTACGTCAAGGGCACCTGTCCACATTGTGATTACGGGGAGGCTTTCGGTGACCAGTGCGAAAAATGTGGCACATCGCTTTCTCCGTCCGATCTGATCGAACCCCGCAGCATGGTTACCGGCGAAACGCCGATTTACAAAGAGACCGAACACTGGTTCCTGCCGCTTGGTGATTTTCAGGATGACCTGCAGAAATGGCTGGACAGCACGGAGAACTGGAAGCCCAACGTGATGGGCCAGGTGAACAGCTGGCTCACGCTTGGCCTGGGGGACCGCGCCGTTACCCGGGATCTGACCTGGGGCGTGCCTGTACCACTGGAAGGTGCTGAAGGCAAGGTGCTCTATGTCTGGTTTGATGCGCCTATAGGTTACATTTCCGCAACCAGGGAGTGGGCGCGGGAGAAAGGCGAACCCGACCTCTGGCAAAAGTACTGGCGTGACCAGGATTCCGATCTGATTCATTTCATCGGCAAGGACAACATCGTTTTCCACTGCATCATGTTCCCATCGGTGTTGATGTCGTATGACGGATATGTGCTGCCGAAAAACGTACCCGCCAACGAGTTCCTGAATCTGGAGGGGAAAAAGCTCTCCACTTCCCGGGGCTGGGCGGTATGGCTGCATGAATACCTCAAGGATTTCGAACCTGACCTGCTCCGGTATGTGCTCGGAACCGGGCTGCCCGAAACCAGGGATGCCGATTTTTCCTGGAAATATTTCCAGGATCATGTGAACGGAGAACTGGCGGACATTCTGGGCAACTTCGCTTTCCGAACACTTTCATTCACCAGCCGCTATTTCGATGGCAAGGTACCGCAACAGGGGCCTCTAGCCGATGAGGACCGAAAGGTGCTTGCAGAAATCACCCGGCTTAAAGAAGAGGTGGAAACGTGCTACGAAACGTTCCATTTCCGCGATGCGATCCAGAACAGCATGAAGCTGGCCCGTGCCGGGAACAAATATTTTACGGAAATGGAGCCCTGGCACCTTCGCAAAAACAATCCGGAGCGTTGTGCCACCGTTTTAAATGTCTGTTGCCAGATTACCGCGGCCCTTTCGATTCTTTTTGATCCGGTAATACCGGACGCATGCAAGAAACTGCGCACCTCCCTGCACATCGAAAAAGCGGGGTGGGATGACATCGGAGAACAGACCCTCGAAGCCGGCAACCCGGTAGACAAAGGCGAAATCCTTTTCGTCAAGCTGGAAAACGAAGTCATCGAGAAGCAGTATCAAAAACTTGAAGAGCAGACCGAGAAACTGGAAGCCGAACAACCGAAACTGGACCCGTTGAAAAACACCATCACGTTTGAGGACTTCAGCAAGCTTGACCTGCGTGTCGGTGAAATACTTATGGCAGAGCCGGTTCCAAAATCAGAAAAATTGCTTAAGGTCACTGTAGATATCGGGTTGGAAAAACGAACCATCATGGCAGGAATCGCACAACATGTCAGGCCTGAAGACCTGCCGGGCAAGAAAGTAACGGTCGTTGCCAATCTCAAACCCCGAAAAATGCTGGGCACACCCAGCGAAGGAATGATCCTTATGGCTGAAACTCCGGATGGAAAACTGAAGTTTCTGTCATCTGATGCCGAAAATGGAAGTATCATTTCCTGATTGTTCCAACACCACATAAATAACAGCTTTTATACATAATACGTGTTTCGTAACGGAGACCATATAACCGGCCTGTCCACGAGAGTATCCCCTGTGTGGGGCGCTCAGCAGAAAGAGGATTTTTGCCTGTTTCGCTTGTACTGCCCGAAGGCGGTCCGCATAGATCTCGTCCTTTTCGAGTGGTACGACCAGAAAAAGGGCAGGGAATATGCCATGGATAAACTTGATGACGGCAACTGGCACCTCAAGCTCCCCGGCCGACAAACCGGCAAATATTACGCTTTTCGTATTGAGCATCCCGATCACATTCCGGGGCTGCTACACACCGACGAATTGATTGCCGACCCATGGTCCGAGCAGGTGACTACTGTAAACCACTTCCGCCAGTACGCCCGTAGCCGAATTGCCGAACCCGTGCCTTTTGACTGGGAAGGCGACACCTTCATTATCCCGCCGGAGCAGCGCGACCTGGTGATATACGAAGCTCATGTCAGGGATATGACTGCGCACCCATCCTCCGGAGCAAAATCACCGGGCACCTACCTGGGACTGACCGAGCGGGGCATCACCGGTGGTATCAGCCATCTGAAACGCCTCGGCGTGAATGCGGTTGAACTGCTTCCTCTCCAGAAGTTCGCGGGCTTTGAACCTCCGTATCACAAAAAGACTCCCGAAGGGTATTACAATACCTGGAACCCGTACAGCCGCAATTACTGGGGCTACATGACCAGCTTTTTCTTCGCCCCTGAAACCCTGTACGCCACCGGTGGAAGCAACCGGCCCGGAGAGATAACCGGAGATCCTGAAGCCGCTTCACTGGAGCTCAAGACGATGGTCAGGGAACTGCACAAAGAGGGCATCACGGTGATTATGGATGTGGTTTACAACCATGTATCGCAGTATGACCTGAATCCGCTGAAGCATCTGGATCTTTCGGACTTTTTCCGAACGGACGCCCACGGGAACCTGACCTCCGAGAGCGGCTGCGGAAACGACCTGCGTACCGAGTCGCCCTACATCCGGGAAATGATTATCTCCTCGGTTCTCTGGTGGATGAAGGAGTACCATATAGACGGATTCCGCTTTGACCTGGCCAACCTGATCGATCGTGACACCATTGCCGAAATTCGTCACGAAGCGCAGAAAATCAATCCGAACGTCCTGTTGATTGCCGAACCATGGGGCGGCGGATACGACCCGACCGGCTTCTCGGGTTTTGGATGGTCCGCTTGGAACGACCAGATCCGCAACGGCGTCAAAGGGTTTGATCCGGTGCATTCGCCGGGGTTCATCTTCGGGAAATGGCACTATGAAACCAATCGGGAATCACTGGAAAACTACGTCCGGGGCACCCTGCTTCACGAACCGAACGGCCGGTTCCACCATCAGGAGCATTCGGTAAACTACCTGGAATCGCACGACGGATACACGCTTGCCGACTTCATACGCATCGCGCTGGATCCCCAAAAAGCGGGAAGACGCTTTGCCAAAAAATCAGAGCTCATAGCGCTCACCGACCGCGAACTCAGAACCTCCCGGCTGGCGGCCCTGTTTCTGATGACTTCCCAGGGAATCCCCATGATCCACTCCGGACAGGAGTGGGGACGTTCCAAATGGATCGACTCCCGCGAGACCAATGATCCCCACCACGGACGGCTCGATCACAACAGCTACGAGAAAGACAACGCGACCAATTACCTCGATTTCACCGAAATCGAACATAACCGGCCGCTGTTCGACTACTACCGCGGCCTGATCCGTATCCGCAAATACTATCCGCAGCTTCGGCTGGCCGACCCCGGCGACATCACCTTCCACTCTTATGAGGATGCGCTGCATCTGACTTTCGAAATCTACAGCCCGAAGATTGCCGCCAACGAGCGCCTGCTCATCAGCCTTAACGGCAATCCGGAAGCGACACACCGGATCACACTGCCCGAGGGTGAGTGGCGGGTGCTGGCAGATCACGAAGCTACCTATCCCGACCAGCCGCGCCGGATCGAATCCGGATCCGTCGAGGTCCCGCCGGTGTCGGGAATAATTTTGCGCCAATCGGTCTCATCCTGACTCTGTACGGCTCAGCGTATTGCACCGCATACGTTTCCGGCTGAAATCCGCTTCGGATCACGTCTTCCCTTACCGTTGGAATCCCCTCCACCCGGACCATTTTTCCCCATTTGACATGTGCCTGTTTTGCCGTCTGCAGATTCCGCGAAAATAAGTTGAATCATTCCAGCGAAATAGGATATTTTAGCTGATCAGTGCAGGTTGGTGAGCGATCCGATCAATAGTGCGGGTCATATCTGGACATAAACGGAGGTCATATTGTCTGAGCACAAGACAGAAAGAGGTAGCTGGAATACCAAATTGGGGTTTGTCCTTGCAGCGGCGGGTTCGGCGGTGGGGCTCGGAAACATCTGGGGATTTCCCACACAGGTTGCCGACAACGGCGGTGCTTCGTTCATCCTTATCTATGTGATCTGCTGTCTGGTTGTCGGGTTGCCTGTGATGATCGCCGAGTTCGCCATCGGTCGCCACACCCGCAGAAACCCCGTCGGCGCTTTTAAAAAGCTTGGAGGCGGGTGGTTCCCTCCTCTCATAGGTTTGTGGGGTGTCATGTGTGGTGTGATGATCCTCTCCTTTTATCTGGTCATTGCCGGCTGGACATTCAGCTTCGTTTTTGAGGAGATATTCCATTTCATGGGCCTCACTGCCGCCGCGCATTGGCTGGCCGATCTTGGCAACGGACCCAAGAACGCCTTTTTCTCCATCTTGTTCATGTTTGCGACCATCGGCATCATAACGGGCGGAGTCAGTAACGGTATAGAGCGCGCGACCAAAACCATGATGCCGGTGCTCATCCTTGTTCTTCTGGTGATGATCGTATATGTATTCACCCTGGAAGGAAGTGTTGAAGGAGCAAAAATGTACCTGCTTCCGGATTTTTCCGTCATCAACACCAACCTCGTATTTGCCGCGCTCGGCCAGGCGTTTTTCTCACTCTCCCTCGGCATGGGAGCGCTCCTTACGTACGGCTCCTATCTGAAAAAAAATCAGAATATCGTTGAATCGGCGACATACGTGACTTTTGCCGATATGGGCATCGCCTTCCTGGCCGGCATGCTGATTATCCCCGCCATGTTCGTCGCCCAGACCGCGGGCATCAACATTCTCGACGAGGACGGGAAACTGTTCACCAGCGCCACTCTGGTTTTTGAAGTGCTGCCCAATTTATTTAAGAGCATGGGCGGATTTTTCGGTCTGCTTTTCGGGGTTTCCTTTTTTGTGCTTCTGAGCATGGCGGCACTCACCTCTACGATCTCTCTGCTCGAAGTACCGGTCTCCTATGTAATCGACGAACATAAAATCAAACGCAAGAAAGCGGCGATGGTCGTCGGCGGAACCGTCATGCTGTTTGCCGTGATCATCTCCTTCAATATCGCCCTGATCGACCTGCTTGCCATGATCTTCAACAATGTGGGATTGCCGCTGGGCGGATTGATGCTCTGTCTGTTCATGGCCTGGTTCTGGAAAACCGAAAACGCGATTCAGGAAATTCGTCATGGTTTCGAGGGATTTGACAACTCTGTGTTCTCTGTTGTCTGGACCATCTTTGTAAAGTATATCTGTCCGTTGCTGATCGCGCTGGTGCTGTTCACCACCCTTTACAACCTGCTGGCCGGCTAAACGACTGACTCCCGGCAACATCCCGGCAAAACGATTATTTTGCACATAAACAAACCGTTTCCGCTACAAAGCAATTTGTCTTCAAATGCCAACAGTGGTATTTTTGGTCACTGTTAATCTCCATCTATCTTCTTTTTATGCCCAAAGTAACAACATCTGATTTTCGCAACGGTCTTACCATTATGCTCAGTGGTGACATCTTCAGCATCACCGAGTTCCTGCATGTAAAACCCGGCAAGGGTGGTGCGTTTGTCCGTACCAAACTCAAAAACGTGACTACCGGAAGGGTTCTGGATAAAACATTTCGAGCCGGAGAAAGTGTGGAAGCCGTGCGTATTGAGCGCCACCCCTATCAGTTCCTGTATCAGGAAGGGGACATTTACCACTTCATGCACAAGGAAACGTTTGAACAGATTCCCATTCCCGAGGAAAAAATCGATCGTCCCCTTTTCCTGAAGGAGAACCAGGACATCCAGGTGGTGGTACTCGCCGAAACCGAGGAAATCCTGTTTACCGAACTGCCCGACCAGGTGGTTCTTCAAATAACAGAGACGGAGCCCGGCGTCAAGGGCGATACCGCACAGGGAGGCTCAAAAGCCGCCAAACTGGAATCGGGGGCATCCATTCAGGTGCCGCTTTTTATCAACCAGGGGGATCTGGTGAAAGTCAACTCCAAGGAAGGCACCTACCTGGAACGCGTTAAACTTTAAATTTCTGCAAATATGGACCTGAAAACCATTAAGAATCTTCTCAATCTCATTTCCGATACCGATGTGAACGAGGTGGAGATTGAGGAGGGCGACTTCCGGATCAAAGTCAAAAAGCAGCCGGACACAATCAAGGGAGAGTTTCCTTCCGCCCAAATGGGACAACCACCGGCAGTGCAATACCAGGCACCGGCACCAGCGCCCGCACCACAAGCCGCTCCAGCGGAATCCGCCGCACCGACTGCTTCGGCTGAAACCGACAAGGATGAAAACCTCATCACTGTCCGTTCTCCCATCGTCGGCACATTCTACCGGGCGCCCTCGCCGGAGTCCGATCCTTACCTCAATACCGGTGACACCGTCTCCAAAGGGGATGTACTCTGCATCATCGAGGCGATGAAAATCATGAACGAAATAGAGTCGGAGCACACCGGAAAAGTAGTGAAAATTCTCGCAGAGGAGGCCCAGCCGGTGGAATTTGACCAGCCTCTATTCCTTATTCAGCCCTCCTGATCGTTACCATGTTTGATAAAATCCTGATCGCCAATCGCGGCGAAATCGCCCTGAGAATCATCCGGACGTGCCGGGAGATGGGCATCAAAACCGTTGCGGTATATTCCACCGCGGATGAAAAGAGTCTTCATGTCAAATTCGCCGACGAAGCGGTCTGTATTGGTCCGCCTGCAGCCCGCGACAGCTACCTGAAGATTCCCAGAATCATCGCCGCGGCCGAGATTACCGATGCCAAAGCCATCCACCCGGGTTACGGGTTTCTCGCTGAAAACGCGGAATTCTCCCGGATTTGCGATGAGCATAACATCAAGTTCATCGGTCCCTCCCCCGAGATGATCGACACCATGGGCAACAAATCCATGGCCCGGGAGAACATGCAGAAGTACGGCGTTCCTACCATTCCGGGAAGTACCGGCATTATCCACAACGCCGAACAGGCCAAAGAGGTAGCTGCCGAAATCGGTTATCCGGTTATTTTCAAGGCATCTGCCGGAGGCGGCGGGCGCGGCATGCGTATCTGCAAGGACGAAAGCGAGATTGAGCGGCAGCTTACCGCCGCCCGCAACGAATCGGAGGCCTGTTTCGGCAGCAAGGAGATCTACCTGGAGAAATTCATCGTCGAGCCACGCCATGTGGAAATCCAGATTGTCGGCGACCGTCACGGTCAGGTCATCCATTTCGGCGAACGCGACTGCTCAATGCAGCGCCGGCACCAGAAAATGGTGGAAGAAGCGCCCTGTCCGGTAATGACGCCCGAACTGCGGGAACGAATGGGTCAGGCCGCAATCAAAGCCGCTGAAGCCATCCAGTATGAAGGGGCCGGTACCATCGAGTTTTTGCTGGACCGGGACCACAACTTCTATTTCATGGAGATGAACACGCGGATTCAGGTGGAGCATCCCGTCACCGAGGAAGTAACCGACGAAGACCTGATACAGCTGCAAATTGAAGTGGCTGCAGGCCTTCCGCTGCAGAAAAAGAAACTCAAAATGCGCGGACACTCTATCGAGTGCCGGATCAACGCGGAAGACCCCGCTTTCAATTTCCGCCCCTCGGCCGGGGAGATCAAGGTGTTCCACACTCCAGGCGGGCACAGTGTGCGAATCGATACCCACGCCTACTCCGGTTACTCGGTGCCTCCGAACTATGACTCGATGATCGCCAAGCTGATCGTAAGCGCTCCCGACCGCCCCCAGGCCATCGCTCGCATGAAACGGGCACTCAATGAGTTTGTGATTGAAGGAATCAAGACCAATATTCCTTATCAGCTGCAACTCATGGACGACCCCAACTTCAAAAGCGGCCAGTTTGACACGAAGTATCTCGAAAACCATTTCAATTACAATCCCGATAATCACTAATTACGAGGAATATGAATCATCCCGACGACCTTAAATACACCCGTGAGCACGAATGGGTGCGCGACAATGGCGACGGAACCGTCACGGTAGGCATCACCGATTTCGCTCAAAGCGAACTGGGTGATATTGTGTTTGTTGAAATCGACAAAGTGGGCAAATCGGTAGATAAGGATAACCCGTTCGGTACGGTGGAAGCCGTTAAGACAGTATCCGAATTGTTCATGCCGGTCACCGGTAAAATCCTGGAATGGAATGAAGAGCTGGAAGAAGAGCCGGAGCTGGTCAACAAAGACCCTTACGACAAGGGCTGGATGATCAAAATAAAGATGTCCAAATCCTCCGAGCTGGACCAGCTGCTCTCCGTCAAAGACTACGAACAAATTATTTCCTGACACAACAATTCCTGTCAGCGGAAGCGTTATTCGGGTAACTTCGTGCCCGGAAACCGATCCGGGCATTCATTGTCATCCGCCTCCGCCGGAGAAGCATCCCCGGTGAAGCTTGCAACAACCATTCACTTTATCATACATCCCGGATGATCACACCGGAAAAAGAGTGGATCCTGATACTCGACTATGGATCCCAGTACAATCAGCTCATAGCCCGCCGGGTTCGTGAGAGTCAGGTATACTGCGAAATCCATCCGTTCAATGTCGACCTGGAGAAGTTCACCGGGAATCCGCCCGCCGGGGTTATTTTATCCGGCGGCCCCATGAGTGTCAACGATGCCGACGCGCCGCATCTAAACCAGGCCGTATTTGATTTCAACGTGCCGGTACTGGGCATATGCTACGGGTTTCAGCTCATGTCACATCACCTGAAGCCCGGATCGGTGGCCAACGCCGACAGGCGCGAGTACGGGCGGGCCAAAATTTCCGTCATAAAACGCAACGACCTGTTTGCCGGAATTCCGGAAAAAAGCACAGTGTGGATGAGTCATGGCGATCACATCATCCACCTTCCCGAAAATTTTGAGGTAATCGCCCGAACCGATAACGCTCCGGTTGCCGCCGTAAAACTGGCTACGCGTCCCGTCTATGGCGTCCAGTTTCATCCGGAGGTGGTACACACGGAGTTCGGCCGGGAAATACTGCACAATTTTGTCCGCAATATCTGCGGCCTTCAGGGAATCTGGACCGCCGAATCGTTTGTGGAAAGCGCTATTGCCCAAATCAGGGAAGAGGCGGGCGACGGACGGGTGATTTGCGGACTTTCCGGCGGCGTCGACTCGACCGTTGCGGCCACCCTGCTGCACCGAGCCATCGGTGACCGGCTGCTGTGCGTGTTTGTCAACAACGGAGTGCTTCGAAAAAACGAATTTGAGGATGTGCAACGGCTTTACACCGAAAAGCTGAAACTGCCGGTGAAAGGGGTCGATGCCTCCGATCTGTTTCTGGACCGGCTTCAGGGGATCAGCGATCCGGAAACGAAGCGAAAAGTTATCGGCAACACGTTTATTGAAGTATTTGACCAGGCGGTGGCTGATGAGAAGGGCTTCACCCACCTTGCCCAGGGTACGTTATACCCCGATGTGATCGAAAGCGTCTCGTTCAAAGGGCCCTCGGTGACGATAAAATCGCATCACAATGTGGGCGGACTCCCCGAGAAAATGAATCTCAAACTGATAGAGCCTCTCAGGGAGTTGTTCAAGGATGAAGTGCGAAAGGTCGGTGAATCGCTTGATATCCCGAAAGAATTTATCCGCCGCCACCCGTTTCCGGGTCCCGGTCTGTCGATCCGGATTTTGTCGGATATCACCAGGGAGAAAGTGGCCCTGCTCCAGGAAGCCGATGCAATTTTTATTGAGGAGCTTCGTGTCAACAACCTGTACGATTCCGTCTGGCAGGCGTTTGTGGTACTGTTGCCGGTCCAGAGTGTGGGTGTGATGGGCGATGAGCGGACCTACGACTTTGTCGTGGGACTTCGGGCGGTGACCAGTGTGGACGGCATGACCGCCGATTGGGCCCATCTCCCCTACGAGTTTCTCAGCCATGTATCCAACCGCATCATCAATGAAGTAAAAGGAATCAACCGGGTGGTCTACGACATCAGCTCCAAACCTCCCGCAACTATTGAATGGGAATAGCTGTTATGAGAACCCACCGACCCGGACGTTGTTTCGCAATCCTGCTGTCAATTCTTTACCTGCTGAGCCCGGGCTTTATCGAGGTACAGGCAGCCGGCGGAACAGCATTGCAGGACGACCGCTTTGATACAGCACTGGCCTTTTACAGAGAAGCAGAATACGACTCTTCCGCCCGTCATTTTGCCGCTATCGGCACTCCGGAAGCCCGTCTTTTTGCCGGGAAAAGTTATTTCGCCCTCGGAGAATACCCCCTTGCCGGTCGCTATCTGCGTCAGGTGAGCCGGGAGGATGATCCCCGTTTTTTTGATGAGGCACGGTATACACTGGCTCTTGTGGATTTTCAGACGAAGCAGTTCGGAAGAGCACTGGACAATTTGCACAATCTCAAATCGCGGCCGGCTTACCAGAACCTCCACCGGGATGCCGACGTGATGTACCGCCAGATCATGGGGTATCTGACTACCGAACAGCGCAGGGAAGCGTTCCGCCAAAGCCAGCTTATGCCGGTCCAGTTCGACCTGTTTCGCTATGGAATCGATCACATGGGCAGAACGGAGGCTCGAGAGCTTTATTCAACCCTGTCTCCGTTTTTTGAGACCTCCATCGACACCAATATCATACGTGCCGTAGAACGCAGAATCGACCGCATGCCGGATGAGCCGCCCGCTTCGCAATTGTTTGGTGAAGCTCCGGACGGTATTGTATACGACATCGGAGTATTACTGCCCGATGCGGAAACAGGGAGTCCCGAGTGGCAAATTTCTCGGGCACTGTACAACGGTTATCATCTTGCGGCGGAGGAGTTCAACCGAAGGAGTGCCGACAAGCGCATCCGGCTTCGCCATGTAACCACCTCCGACACCCTGCTTACGCAGGAGGCGGCCATGACAAAAATGGCCTGGACCTACCATGTGGATGCCATTCTTGGTCCGCTCTTCTCCGATTCGGCCTACCGGATCAGGGACCTGGCCGAGTACTATGGAATTCCGGTGATTCCACCGCTGGCCAACGCCGACACTCTGAACATCGCCAATCCGTATCTGTACCAGGTCAATCCCACGTTTGAAGTACGCGGCAGGGCCATGGCCCGGTTCGCGGTCAATGAGCTGAAGCTGGACACCCTGGCCGTTATCACGCAGAGCAATCAGCCGGTTGCTCGGGAAGCCCAGGCGTTCCGAAACGAAGCCGAACGGCTTGGCGCAACTGTTTTGCACTATTTCAGTGAAAACTTCGAAGCCCGTGCGTTTGAAGTGGCCCACATCACCCCCTGGCTGGCCGGCGATGAACGATTCATTGATGAAGAAGAATATGAGCTGAAACCGGTCAAGGGGGTCTATCTGTCGCTGACCGGCCGCGGGGCCGACCAGTTGATCGAGCTGATCCTCAACGACCTGCAGGCCACCCGAAGCAGGGCGACCATCCTGGCCAACGAAGAGATGGCTCATATTGAGTTAAGCGATGCCCGCCGACGATATTTTGATATCTATTACAGCAACTTTTTCTACCGGGATAACGACCGCAGGGAGACCTACACTTTTCAGCAGGATTTCGAATCACTGACCGGTACCCGGCCCAACAATTTCGCACATTTGGGGTATGATGTTGCCAATTTCCTGTTCAAATCGCTTGAAACGCTTCAGAATCCGGCCCGGATCAAGCCCATGCTGCGCCACCGTCCGGTCTACGAAGGTGTGATCACCAACATCGGGTTCCAGGGCACGCACATTAATCAAAAGCTCCACATAATGCGGATCGAGCGGGACGAAACGGTTCGCTACAAGCGTCCGCCGGATGAATCCGATGAGGAGACTCAGGAAACGGATAACAATTCGGAGTAAGAAACGCGGCCACACGTCTGTATGCTTTGGCGGCCGCGAGGTATCCCGGCCGGTACTTCCGATCACATGCTATTTCCTGAGCATGGGCAGGCGCGAAAAGAAACTGACTCTTTTCTGCGGGAAGTAGCCTTCGTTGACCGACCGCACATCCTCCACGGAAACAAAAGCTTTGGGAGCCTTCTCCTTGATCACGCCGATCATCTTTTCCAGATCCTTGCGCTTGATGATGCTCAATATCAGACGAACCGACCCACTGATACCGCTTGCCGATACCGATGTAACCCCGAAATCCCGCTCCTTCAGGAATTGAATCAGGTCGGTTGCGTCTTCACTGGTGATGGTACGGACACACAGCAGCCCCATGGCGATTTTCTCTTCCAGGTAGATACCGATATAATTCCCGAACGAGAAACCGGCGGCGTACGCAAAATAGAGCCCAAAGTTGGTCAGGCTCTGCATGATCTGACCGATGGCCAGCAGCCAGATCAGCGACTCGAAAAAGCCCACCAGCGGGGCCAGCACCTTCATGCTTCTGGAAACAAAGATGATGCGCAGGGTACCGAGTGTCACATCCACGACCCTTGCCAGAAAAATCAGAACTGGCAGAATCACCCATCCAAACCAGTCGAAATCCATTGTCATTGCTTCCATACCACCCACGCTTGCATATTCATCAACGGCTTTTCAGTTTTGTTCTTCTGCCCGGCGCAGCGCCTCTTCGCGCTCCATCTCCGCACGCTTTCTGCGCTCCTCACGGAGCCAGTCTGTCCATTCCCGGCTTTTTTGACGGTGTTCGGCGTAGGTACGTGAAAACGCGTGGGTTCCTTCCGGCGTGGCGACCATGTACATGTAATTGTGATCCTCGGGATAGAGCGCTGCCGAGATAGCTGCATATGAGGGATTGGTAATGGGGCCGGGCGGCAGTCCGTGGATTCGATAGGTATTGTAGGGATGATCAATGCGGTAGTCGGCAAACACCAGGCGGGCACGTTCTCCCTTGGCGTAATTCACTGTGGGATCGGCCTGAAGCCGCCATCGCCGGTTGAGCCGGTTCCAGTAAAGACCACTGATGGCGGGCTTTTCATGATCATAGCGCGCCTCCCATTCAATAATTGAGGCCAGGGTGGTGATTTCATCCACCGTTCTCCCCAGCTCCTCCATGCGGCCGGCATGGGGCTGCGTAACACGGCTGTCGAACTCCGACAAAAGCCTTGCGAGCAGTCTGCGCGGCCCCGTAGTCCAGAATACCTCGTACGTATCGGGAAGCATTCTTCCATAAATCAGATGTGGCTCCAGTTCGTGCTGGTTCAGAAACGCGGTGTCGCGCATGGCTTCCTCCAGCTCGCCAATCTCAAACCGCATCTGCCGGGCGATATGGATTTTAAGCGCCTCTTTGGATGCTCCTGCCGGAACACGAAGCGGCATAGGATCCTGCAGGCCCAGCGCGAATCGGGTCAGGAAATCCTGATAGCTGACAGGGCCCTCCAGCACGTATCGTCCCGGGTTAAACCGGCGGTAGCCAAAAATATCGGATGCCCACTGCAGTTCTTTTCGATCGTAAACTACGTGTTGCTCGTCAAGCAGCTCCATAAGCTCCTCAAGCGTAGACGGCTCATACAGGAACAATTCGGCCGCAACCGAAGCGTTGATGGCCTCGCTGCTGTACAAGCGATAACTTCTCGATAAAAAAACCAACAGAAAAGAGAGGCTGAAAACCAGAACGGCAATTCCCCACTGTTTCCAGCTGAGGTGTCCGAAAAATGTGATGCTCATTGCTTTTGAACCCGATTAATATACTTCGATAATCTCTTTGTCCTTGTTCCTGGAGCGTATCATGGATACGATGGATGTGACACCGTACAGGAGCAAAAACGCAGCCACTATGATGGATATGATATCGGGAAACATAATCAGCAGAACAGCCGCCAGCAGCGGAAAAACCGCAAATCCCGTAAGGCCGCCGCTGAGCAGCGAACCGATCCCTATTACCAGCAGAAAAAACGCAAAGAAGTACGGTATGAATGATGGAAACGCAAAAATAAACACTCCGGTTACCACCGAGGCGGCAACAATGAGCGAAGGGGTACGAAAGAAAAGAAATACCAGGCCGGTGGCGATCAGGTAACTACCCAGGATGTAGTAAAGGGAATCGGGCCATAACAGGACCAGTACACCCGTTAAAATCGCCAGCAACGAGTGAAACAGCCGCCGCTTGCCGGAATTGTTGTTCATGATGAACTGGATATGAGTGGCCATGAATGATACCGGTTGAATCAGGGGGTTTCAATGGAACCGGAAAAATACAAAGAACCGGAGGTTAATAGAAACAAATTGCCGCCGATTACAGCCAAATCTCTCAATGGCTTCCCGGCAATATCCGGTGCCCAGTTGCCCAGGTGCTCCCCGGACATGTTGAACCGGTGAATGACACCGCCGGACAGAACCCATATGTTCCGGTCAATCACCCTTACGCGGCCAAGGTGGGGGAACGTACCTATCACAGCCAGTTCATGGCCCCCGTCAGTGATGACATGCACCCGCCCGCCTCCCTTGTCGGCAATAAACAGGGATTCGTCGGCATACATCAGCGCGGAGGGCCGATCCAGACCGTCAATTGGGAAGTACTGCAAAAAGCTCCCGTTCGCGTTGAAGTGGTAGATCCTCTTGTTATCGGCATCGAGCACGAACAGCTCTCCGATGGTATTGGAGGTGACATCTTCCGGAGTAAATGGCGCTTCGCCTGCCGCCCAGGCCGGAACGGCAAGGCTGCGAACATACGCCATCGTTTCGTCCAGCAGGTGTACCTGGCGTTCCGCGGAGCCGACCACCGCCAGAAAGGTTTCAGCGGCGTTTGCCATCGCCTCGGGCCGGTCAAATATGGAGAGCTCAATCGTCTCCACCAGACCGGCAGATGCGCCGCGGTCGACGCCTATTTCGGGTCCGGCTCCGGGACATTCATGGCCGGACTGCCGGTATCCGGCTGGAATGCGATATCTTTTTATACGGCCGGCATTGGCATCACTCACCAGCAGATCGCCGTCAAAGCCGTCGGTCAGAGTATGTGCACTGTCAAACGGTCCGCCCACCATTTCAACCGACAGGGTCACCGTATCCATACGAGCCTGTTGATGCGGCGTATCGGGATCATCCGGGGAGAAAGCCGGTAATCCACGCGGGGTCGCATCTGCAGACGCCGGCAGACCCAGACCGGATAGCAGAAGCAAGAAGACTACGGTTAATACATGGTGTCGCATAAATTTCGGTTTTTTCCACAGAATATGTTGATCGGCCGGATAGCCCGGCAAGCTTTTACTGATGCAAAGGCCATCTGACCCGGCATTGTTCGTTTTTTACCGTTTTGGCGTTGTCGGGAATCTGACAGGCGGATGACCATCAACCAACACATCCGGAAAAATAAACGCCGGTTACTTGCAGCATGAAGAAGAAATTCGCCTGTCGGTTGGAAAAATGGAGCCAATGGGGAAATCCGGCAATCAGGGCCAGGAGATATAAACCTGCCCGGTCATCCCCTGTTCAACAGGAACGTCCTTCTGGATAAAAAAGCGTGCCGGAGGCCGAAACGGGTCAACCTGACCGGCATCCCATCTTCTGTGGCCCTCGCGAATCTCATACGCCTGCAGAATGTAACTGCCGGGGGGCAAATCCGTCAGTTCCACGGTATCGGTAAAAATCGTGTCGGCTGCCTCAAAACCCTGCTCGTCGGTCAGTGAAAGCCGGAAGCGCGCGGTATCGGCCGGCGGATCATCAAAAAGCACTTCAAGTCCGCCAAGCTGGTTATCAAAATGGATGTTCGGAATGATGCTGCGCCGGTCCATCTGCTCCTCGTCCCAGACGCGAATCTCGTAATCCTCTCCCCGTTGCCATTCGCCGTCCGGATAAACCATCAGCAGGTTATCCACGGTGACGGCGGGTTCCCAGGGCTGAAACGTCGACTCCGACTCCACAACGACCAGGGAGTCGAGCACCTGCGGGGTATCGTCCAGAAGTTTCGCGTAACGCACTATGATTGGTTCATCAGGCCGAATACCGTGTCGGGTATCATGGGAAACATAGCGCGCGTAGGTGGTATCGGGTTCATCCGATCCCGGAAACAGGTCTACGTCAATTTCGGCTTCGTTGCCCCCAAGGTCTGAAACGCCTCTGAGTTCCAGGCGATACGACTGTCCGTCGGGCAGCGGATTCAATGCTTCGGCCAGCATGACATTGCTGTTGTCCCGGTCCACATAGAGCGGTACGGCATCGGTGGCAGGATTGCCGTCTTCGTGGAAAACGGTGATTCCGGCTCCTTCCAGAAACTGCACGGATTCGCTGAAACGAAGCCGGAGACGCACTTCCGACAGCATGCCCACCGCCAGAAGCACGGGCGGGATGGTATCCATTTTCATTACGAAAACGGTGCCGGCATCCAGTTCGCCGCCGGGGTCGAGTTCGAGCGTGTCGGTGCGAAACGGTTGCGCGGCCTCTCTTTGGCGGTCCCATCGGCGGTTCCGGTTGCGGTCATCGAGCCAAAACGCTTTGTAGCTGCCTTCCCGCAGATAGTTAAACCGCACCACCCCGGCCGAATCGGCCTCGCCCACATAATTGGCCGGGAGGCTGAGATCGGCCGGATGCCGATACAAGACGACCCGCTCGCCCATCAGGCCTTCCCCCGTTACCGCGTCCCTGACCTTTGCGGTGATGCGTCCGTCGTCGATTTCCGGACCGGTAGACAGGGCCAGTTGCAGCGGCGAGGTTATGCTGTTGCCTCTTGTGTCGCGGAGGTCTGTTCCCAGGGTAAAGATGATGGTGGTGGTATCGGGCAGCGGTTCATCGAAACGGACGGTTGCCGTACGGCGGCTCCAGCTCACATCATAATCGATCAGGAGGTCGGGTTCGATGCGAAAAGCCTGTTCAAAGCTGTTTCTGTCGATGTACTTGTCGAACTCAAAACGGATTCTGTCGCCGTCGAAGCTGGTGGTTCCTGTCGCCGGACGGGTCTCCACAAGTTGCGGCGGAGTACGGTCAGGCGGTCCGCCTGTCGGCTGAGTCGGTGTAGCGCACTGAAGCAACAGCAGCGGGCCCAACAATATGGCCGGATAATATAAAAAGCCTGGAATTCGGTTCAGCATTATCGACGGACGCTGTAGAGCAGATAGATGGTTACGGTTACCGCTCCGGTGATGATGGCGGGCTCGGCGATCCTGTTCAGAAACGAAAGCCGGCGGGAATCCTTGCGCTGCTGAAACGCCGCGGGTTCCCAGTCGGCCGGTGCATCGGCAACCTCCGGCGGTATTGCTTCTTCCAGTTCGTATGACGACTTCCAGACCTCTCTTACCTCTCGTTCTTCATCCATCCAGGTGAAATAAACCTCCGAACGGAGGATGCGTGAAAAGGAGCGGCTTCCCTTGCGGATCAACAGGTTTTCCGGACGCCATTCGATTTGCAGCTTGTGGTGATGCGCCGGCTCGCCGGCAATCCGGATGCCTGCTGCCATCAGCTCCGAAAGGAGATGCTCCTTTACCTGTACAGGGGCATCCATCTCCAGAAATACCGGCTGAGCAATAACACCGCCGGCAGGTGTCCGGAACGTACCGTCGTCATCGAGCAGGCCGAGCATCAGGTCTGCCGTCTGGCAGGCTACGGCCGCGGAATTGGAAACAGCGTGGGGCTCGGACCGGCTCCCTGCATCATCCTGTGCCTGGGCATCTTCGGGAAGACCTGCGGCGCCTCCGGAACCAGTCGGCAGGATCGCCTGGCAGCACATCAGTATCGCTATGAGCAAGACTCTGAACATTGACGGGGATACCTATGTTACAAATGGTGAAGCAACTCCTCAAATATAGTCCAAGTTGCTTTGAATTACGAACGCAACGGACTATAATATGGGGTTTGAAGCCGCACCGCAACAACCGCTTCCCAATCATCCGATGAATAACGTATCCATATGGCGGTAACTGATATACCACATCCGGAATTGTATACTGATTACTACCAGCTGACCATGGGTCAGGGGTACTACAAAATCGGCATACACGAAAAGAAAGCCCATTTCGACTATTTTTTCCGGAATACCCCGTTTGGTGGCGGATTTGTTGTTTTTGCCGGGCTGGCTGACCTGCTTGCCGTTCTCGAGGGCTACCGCTTTACTCCGGATGCGTGCCGGTGGCTTGAAAACAAGGGCTTTGACCACGACTTTTGCCGGTTTCTTGGAGAGTATCGTTTTGATGCCGACATTCATTCGGTCCGCGAAGGCGAACCCGTACTCCCCGGTGAACCGGTGCTCACGGTCTCAGGATCGCTGCTTTCGTGCCAGCTGATTGAGACGCTGTTGCTGAATATTCTCAATTTCCAGTCACTGATCGCCACCAAGGCCTATCGGCTCCGTCAGGCGTGCGGCGACCGGCAACTGGTTGATTTCGGTCTCAGGCGCGGCCAGGGAGCCGGCTCGGTCTCCGCAACCCGCGCGGCTTTTATCGGAGGCATCACTGCCACCTCCAACGTGATGGCGGGTTACCGCTTTGATGTGCCGGTCTCCGGCACCATGGCGCACTCCTGGATCCAGTGTTTCGACAGCGAACTCGAGGCGTTCCGGGCCTACGCCGCACTCTATCCCGATCAATGCATTCTCCTGGTGGATACGTACAACTCGCTGGAGTCCGGCATCCCCAACGCCATCACCGTGGCAAAGGAGCTCGAAGGCCGGGGGCACCGTCTGATCGGAGTGCGGCTGGACAGCGGCGAACCTCACAAAATGGCTCCCAAAGCCAGAAAGATGCTGGATGATGCCGGCCTGAACAACGTGGCCATCGCGGTATCCGACCAGCTGGATGAAGAAAAGATAGCGGCACTGGTCGGTGACAATGTTCCGATCGACCTGTTCGGGGTCGGCACCCGGCTGATCACCGGCCACCCGGACGGAGCCCTGAGCGGCGTTTACAAAATGTGCGAACTGGACGGTCGTCCTACCATGAAGTACACCGACGAATCCTCCAAGAGCAGTCTTCCGGGAGTGAAGGAGTTGCTGCGCTATGCCGATTCGCAGGGGAGGTTTACAAACGACCTCATCTGTCTTTCCGGTGAAAGCCCCGACTCACCCGGCGGGGAGCCGCTTCGCAGAATCTTTATGGAATCCGGGCACGCCCTGAACATGGAGACCGACCTGGAGAAGATGGCGGAGTACTGTCGTACCCGGTCGGGTCAGTTTCCTGACCGGATCAGGCGGATGCTCAATCCTGATCGATTTCCGGTAGAACTGGATCGATCTCTGAAATCTCTCATCGAAAAGCTTAAAAGGTGATATCATGAAAGCGTTACTGATTGTCGATACCCAAAATGACTTTTGTCCGGGTGGCGCGCTGGCTGTCCCGAAAGGTGACGAAGTGGTGCCTGTCATCAATAAACTGGCAAGAGCCTTCGAGCATGTAATTCTGACACAGGACTGGCATCCGGCCGGACACCACTCTTTTGCCTCTTCCCATCCCGCTAAAAAGCCGTTCGAGCAAATCCGGACCCATTACGGCGCCCAGATTTTATGGCCTGATCATTGTGTGCAGGGGTCACAGGGGGCCGAGTTTCATCACGAGCTGGAAATCGACCGGGGACAACTGATTCTGAGGAAAGGATTTCGAAAGGAAATAGACTCCTATTCCGGGTTTTATGAAAACGACCATGAGACGACAACCGGACTGGCCGGATACCTGCGCGAAAGAAGCATTGATACGCTATATATTGCTGGATTGGCAGCGGATTTTTGCGTAAAATGGACAGCATTGGATGCACGAAAAGAGGACTTTGATGTTCATGTCGTTAAAGACGCTGTTCGCGGCCTCGACGTGGAGGGCTCGCTGGACCAGGCCTGGGAAGAGATGGCTGAGGCCGGGGTCATGTTCACCACATCCAAAACCCTCACATAAGACCACTTCAAAGCAGCTTTTGCATGCGTTCTCCCGAATTGAGTGATTTTCAGAAAAGATGGAAGCCAGTATGAATAATTATGATATCATCATCATCGGGGGCGGGTTAGCCGGACTGGCCACGGCCGCACACCTGATAGAGCACAAAAAGAATCCGCGTATACTGGTTTACGACGCTCTGGAAATTGGAAAGGGTGCTTCGGCGGTACCGGGTGGCATGGTGAACCCGATTACCGGTCAACGAGCAAACGTTGCCTGGAGGGCCGAGTCCGGTATGCAGCTGCTGGAACAACGGCTCAAGATTCTCAGCACTTTTGAAAAGCGTCAACTGCACCTTGAAAACGGGGTACTTCGTCCGGCCATCGACGAAGAACTGAGCCACAATTTCCGCAAAGCGTTTAAACAGGGTCGCTGGCCGAAAGACTGGGTTATATGGATGAGTCCGGAGGAGGTGACAAAAAAGCACCCGCTGCTCAAGTCGAGCTACGGCGCCCTCTTTCTGAGCAAGGGCAAGGTAATTGATACTCCGGCCTACCTGGAGGCGTATAAAAACTATCTGAGCAAACAGGGAGTTGATATTGAAACCGGAGGGCCGTATCAGCTTGAATACGACGGACAGTGGGTTCTTGACAACCGCTCAAAAGCTTTTTCAGCTCCAAGAGCTGTGATCGCTACTGGATATAAATCCCGCGAGAACAAGTTCTGGACGGACCTCCCGCTGAATTCGGTGAAGGGGCAGCTGGCTGTTTACGAGTGTTCCCGTCCGGTGGACACGCTTCCCGCCGTATCGGCCTATGGATACATCGCTCCGCTGGTTGAACAAAAGCTGGTGGTCGGAAGCACCTATGAGCACCATTTTCATGACGATTCCCCCGACAAACAGAGTGCCCGCCTTCTGGATCAAAAGCTGGAGGAGCTGTTGCCGGAACTCTATTCACACTGTAAAAGTGTGCAGCAATGGTCGGGAATTCGGGCAACCACCCCCGACCGGCTGCCCATCGTCGGGCATCACCCCGAGCACGAGCATCTCTTCATTTATGCCGGATTGGGATCCAAGGGGCTGCTCTATTCGGAGGTTGTCGGAAAGATGTTGGCCGATCACCTTCTAACGGGCCAGGCAATCCCCAAAGAGATATCCCTCTACCGCTTCTCAAAATACAGAGAGCTTCGCAGGCAGGCGCTGGAAGCGCAAGGCTGATAATACTGATGGAAGCTCAAGGCTGATCCCGGACTGCCCACTTCCTCACAAAGCCGCCGTGAATAGCAGCCATAAAATTCCGTGAACGAATTACCGGAAGGCCATATTTGCCGGCCGAAAGGGTTGCGGCGTTTTGTGAGATAAATCCGGCCTGCCGGAATGCTGTCCGTTTGGTGATCCGGAAGAGGTCTCCCGGCACGGTTCAAAACCGCATCACAAAACCGCTCCAGGCTGCGGCTATGTTGGCCCCGCCCCGATTTGAGTTGGGCGTTGTCATCATCCCCACCGAGAATTCAAAGCCCGGCAAATTGATGCCGGTACCGAACGACAGATTCATCGCCGAGTAGCCTCCCAGCCGCATCCCCATCCTGAGAGGGATCACATTGAGCAGCCGGTACTCGGTTCCCAGGGCCGTATACAAACGGTTGCTATTCACGCCACGGCTGTTCATTCCCTTGCCGATATCCATCATCACATCGAGTCTGCCCATGGTCAGGGCGCCTCCGACATTGATCATGGGGGTGAGTCCGACCCGGTGCGAAGAGACATCATCGGGGCTGAAATTTGCGTAAATATCGTTACCAATACTGTCTTCAAGAACATATTCGAAATAATTGGACAGTTTCCCGTCGTACTCCGCGTCAATAAGATCAAAATTGACGGATGCCCCTTCCCAAAGAAAGGTATCCTCAGCGCGGAACCTGCCGGCATTATCTCTGAAGTTAATACCGCCGACATCTGTGATGGAAAGGGATGCCCGTAGTATCTGTGGGCCGCTTCCGATAACCGGAATCGAAACATCCCGCATATACCACTCCCAGGTGCCGCCGAGATCAAGGGCAAACCCATACCCGTGAAACGAGCCGCCGCTGAAAAAGGAGTCGTCATTTAGATATTCGCCAAGCTGCGCATCATCATCCCCCAAAACCCTTCTGTCCTGATAATAGTCATCCAGCTCTTCGGTCAGGCTTCCGGTGGTTTCGATATAGTAATCAAAATCGTGCAGCACCATCGGGTCATCCCCGCCGATCACCTGCAGCCCGGATGCAAACGAGATTTTTGCATAATCCATACCAAACAGGATTTTGGGTGCTGCGCCGGCATACACACGCTGGCTGCCGGGGGTGAATTCGTCCTGGTTGCGCCAGACTTCCATGGCAAACCCGAACGACCATTCGGCGAACGTCAGAAACTCCGTATTCAGACTCACACTACGCTGCTCCGCAAACACCTGGGAGTTCAGGCCGGTCAGTGCCAGTTCGAAGAATCCGCGGCTCATTCCGCTGGTGTTCATGGCGCGCACCCGGACAGCGCTGCTGAAGGCCATATTCAAATCTTCGCGCCGATAACTGGCGCCCAAAGGTACGACACCTACACTGAAGCCGATATTTTGCATGGCATCGGACCCGGATCCGAACCAGTCATCGGCGATACTCATGGCATCGGTCGCGGTGATGAGGTCGCCATTGGTAAAATGGCGGTTATACATGCTGATATTGACCAGTCCACCGCCGGCCCCGGTACTTAGGCCGCCAAGGATTCCGATAGTCAGGCGTCTGTTGTTATCGGGGAGCATCAGGTTGGCGGGATTGACAAAATTCGCATGATACCCGGTCATGTAGGCGCTCCCGCCACCGCCGAGGGCAAGGTTGGAAGCCGTCACGTGCATTCCCTGCGCGTTGGCCTGCTGGCCGCCAGAAAACAGCATGAAAAAAAACATCAATGACGCCAGGCTTCCGGAAATTACCTTGTTATTCATAGAATCTCCTTTCATCAATCCACCCGAATGGAAGTGGTCAAATTAATGGATATGCCCAGAGTTATGAAATCGTCTGCGCGAAGCCTGACCTCGCTGGAGTTGCTGACCTCGGTAGTAAGCATGTCACCGAGCAGATTAACTCTCCGGGCGCGGTAAAGGTGGTCGAGATGATGACCTGTAAACCGGACTTCCGTCGATCCTCCACGGGGATGCGAAACCACTCGGCTTGCAGGGTCCACCTGGGCTCCTTCCAGCTCAAAGGCGACGGGATCCATATCGATGATCTGATCGTTTTCATCCAGAAATTGCAGCTTGAACTCGGTAGTAAAAGGCTGACCGTTTTCGTATCGCACATGCATGGTCATTTCCGATATCTGAATATCGTCGTCGGGTGAGGGCAGTCCTGACAAATCAGCCGACAGGGTATCCTCGATCTGGGCCGGACCGTCATCGGTGGCCAAATTAATCGGAATATCGATGGCCATGCGCGTTGCCAGATCGACCGGATCCACGACGAACCCTTCAGCGTACTCCGGGTTGACCACCAGCTTGCCGACAAATCGGACCTCCGTCGGCAGGTTGCTCATAAACTCCGCCACATTGGAGTTGTCGGTATCGAACCGGACATACCTGTCGTAAATAACCTCCCACATGTTTTCAAAAGGAACCGGTTCAATATCGAACTGAACCAGGTTCTCGGCGGGTATCGGCTCCCCATCGGCCACAAGATTGCCAAGATCCGGTGAAAGAGGATCGACATAGCGTTCGGTTCCGGGCAATCCGGTAAGATAGACCCGCTCACCCCTGCTGTTGATTCCGACGATCGCGGCGATAACGGTACCCTCCACACCTATGTTAGAGTCGTACAACAGATCAAGCACCGGGTTGGTAAGATATATCCCGGAAATACGCTCGGACAGGGCCGAGAAATCATCCAGGTCACTGATATCGGCCTCTTCGTCATTAAAAAGATCCACGTTGCCGTCACCAGTCACATCGTCATTCAGAATCTCGACACTGCGCTGTATCTCGCCAAAAGAGACGCGTATATCCAGCTCACTGATATCGACAGATGCGGAGATGTTATCCGTTGCGCTTACGGTACGGGAGGAATCGGCCGGATGCAGCCGGGTATCTTCGGTTATGGCGGCCAGGTTATACCGGACGATATTGTCCTGTGCAAAGATTCGGGCATTTTCAAGAGATATCCATTTTTCGGGCTGACCCAGATGGGCTCTTTCGCTTCGGCGGATCCGCTCATCCCCCACAAACTGCACCCATAGCGTATCGGAGGGGTTGTATGTGCCGGAGCCGTCTGTATCCATCACTATGCCGGGAAAGGAGATGACGAGTGTATCTATATCCAGGTCGATGTTGTTGATGAAATTTCCGATGTGCATCTCACCGGACTCAATTTCGATATAATGCTCCTCTGTAATAAACTTCAGGTCTTCGTCGGTGATTTCTATATCTCCGCTGGAAAAGAAATCCTGGGGTTCAATCGCCTCATCCACAACCTGATCCCGCTCAATCCCCCGAATTACCAGGGTGCCGATTTCAGCGTCCACCTCGGTTGGGGTCACATCCACCTCGGGCAGTACGCTGTCAAAATCACCCATGTCGAAATCGGCTTCCGTAGTAAGGTAGATCAGGCCCGCCTCATCGACAATGAACAGCTCCTCGTAGTCCTCGCTTGTGGTATCGATGATGGCTCCGCTTCCCTCACCCAGTATCCTGTATGTGATACTTTGAATGATCGGTATTTCCACCGACTGCTGCATTTCAAAATCCGGGCTGGATGGCTGCTCGCAGGAAGAAAAAAAAGTAAGCAGGAGCAACAATACAGCTATCAAACGAATTGGTTTCATAGCCCTAAACTATAATAATATCAACCGCTAAAAACCCCTATAACCGGCAACAGCTGCCGATTAAGCGAGACGTGTTCTAAGATTAAACTTGTGAATTTTCCTGATAAAAAACAATGAAATGGTCAGGTTTCCGGAGTGGCGACAAGTGATGCCGATCGCCATGGAAATAAAAAAGCGGGGAAAGACGCGAAGTTTTCAGCAACAGACGCAAACGAAACCTGAAAGTATCAAAGCCAACAAGGAGCGGAGAGAGAGGGATTCGAACCCTCGGTACCCGGTTAGGGCACACTCGCTTTCCAGGCGAGCCCGTTCGACCACTCCGGCATCTCTCCGTTTTGAAGCTATCAGCCATGTGGTTACAGGCCGGTTAATATATGACAAATCGGGAACCCGGGCAACCTCTTTCCGGCAATGGATGCAGAATCCCCGAGCAAATCCCTGAGTATTGAAATCGCAACAGATAGCCGGGCATGCCGACAGTATGCGGGCATATTTGCGGCCTCGCGCACAGCTGCCATGCTACCGTGATCCGAATCGAAACAGATGGCGGGTAGGTGAGCGCACCGGCTCACCCCGGTGCCGCGCCGGCTGAAACTCCCACTGCCGCGCCGCATTCAATACAATTTCCCGGAATCCATAGCCGGTTTCAGCCACTTGCTCCAGGCGACCGGTATTTCTGTTGAGCAGGCGCATTTCGTAGATGGAAGCCTCCTCTACCCGCCCGTTTTCAGAGACAATGAACAGCACTTCCACCTCGATATAGAGGTTGTCACGACGCGCATCGGACGGCATCACAGGCTCCACGATACGCCGCACCACCGGTCTGCTGTCGGGCTCCTCCACCAGTTCCACTTCGGTCTCCTCTTCCTCAAATGGAGCCAGCGGCACTCCCTCCCGGGTGATATCCCCCAGATCCAGATTGTATTCCATATCCACCACCTCTTCATGGGGCAGCGCTGCCCGGGGCCTTTGAACCTGCGGAGCGGAGCGGAGGGCCGAGACTTCCTGCATGGTTTCGACATACTCAAAGCCCAAAGGGCGTTCCTCGTCGAATCTTCCGTCCAGCTCTCTTTCCGAATCGAACATCACCGGGCAAAATCGGAACAATGCGATAAACAGCACAAGCGTGGCAATGACGGCAAGCTGTATCCGGATCAGATAGGAGCGGTTTCTCTGTCGGAAGGAGTTCGTAGTTATCACCGGAAGCTGAAATAATCTTTGATCGATACGTTTAGTTGAATAAAGTGTCGTAATACCAAACGATACTGTCGAGGAACAACGAAAAAGGTCAGGTTTGCGTGCTCAATGTGATACTGTTGAGCCGGCGCGCCGACCAGAGTCGCTGATGGGCGACAACCTGTTCCCTTCGGGTCGTCCGGGTGATGGTGTTACGCCAGCGAGTGCGGAACAGTATCATCCTTTGCCGATAGACTTCAGGGCTGCCCTGATAAAACCATGATGTGCCTCCAGCAGTTTCACGGCCCCGTCGGCATCCATATCCGCAAGGCCCATAACCAGGGCAATTTTCACATTCCCTCCGGCCTTGTGCAGCAAATCGGAGGATTTTTCGTAGTCATGGCCCGTAAACATGGAGACGATTCGGCGGGCACGCTCCTCGAGCTTGCGGTTGGTCAGCATCAGGTCCACCATAACGTTCTCATACACCTTACCAAGACGTATCATGATGCCGGTGGTTATCATGTTGCACACCATTTTCTGGGCGGTGGCGCTTTTGAGCCGGGTGCTGCCCATGATCACCTCCGGCCCGACCGGGATATCGATCAAAATATCGGGTGCGGGTCGGAGGTCGACCTGTTCGCGCGGCACACAGCAGACCATTATGGTACCGGCACCCCGGCGCCCGGCTTCTTCCAGACACCCCAGCACATAGGGGGTACGGCCGCTGGCCGCCAGTCCGCAGACGGTATCCGCCTGGGTCACGTCAAGCTCTGCAATATCTCTCACCCCGTTCTCCGGACGGTCTTCGGATCCCTCCTGAGCCCGGAACATGGCCTCCGGTCCGCCGGCAATAAGGCCGACCACCTGCTCGGGCCGGGTGCCGAATGTCGGCGGGCACTCCGCGGCGTCAACGACACCAATTCTCCCGCTTGTCCCCGCGCCACAATAGATAAGGCGGCCGCCTCGGGCAAGCGACAGGCGGCCTAACTCAATCGCTTCGGCAATACGGGCGCTTCGGCTCTCGACACAGGCGGCTACTTCCTGGTCTTCGCGACTCATCAGCCGGACGATCTCCCGGGGCTCGGCCAGATCCACATGCATGGTGGCAGGGTTGCGCTGTTCGGTTTCCAAACGGCTCAGCTGTTCGTAAAGCTGTTTTTTCTCGGTAGACATGGGTTACAAAACGGATGCCGGCACGAATTTGCACCTGCTATTGTGGTGGGACAGGCCGTCACGGGACATACGGCATCGGCACCGGATATACGCGAGCCGGAGAAGTGCAGAGACAGACGGATGCAAAATCACTACATGCATGAAAGGGATAAATATGTGCGGGTATCAGGGAACATGACGCTGCAGGATATTCCCCCAGACTTCCCGTCGTCCGAGACCTGCTTCAATCCAGTAATCGAAAATATGGTCAATGGACTTGGAGCGCAGAATATCGCTGAGCATGTAGTTCAGCTCCAGATAGGGATCATCGGGGGTCACAATTAATCGGATGTCGGCATTCCTGATCTCTTCGAGCAACGATTCCTCTTCCAGGTTGGGCAGATATTCAAGCGGATTATTGAAATAGACATTATCGTCAAAATAGTCACCCAGGAAGGGACGGATTTGGAAGCGTCCACCTATGGCGATCACTTTCTGGATCTGGCCGGGGTATTTGAGCATGAGATTCAGCGCGTGATACCCGCCCATATGGATGCCGGTTGTCATAAGAAACAGGTCACCGGTTTTTTTCCGGATATGCGGCAGCACCTCATCGATAATGAACCCTTCATACTGGCGATGTTTGTTGATTCGCGCCCTGGGTTCGGCAGCGGCGTTAAAAAAGCTCTCCTGGTCAATCGAATCGACACAGAATAACTGGTTGTGTCCGTTTTCTATCTGGAACGAGAGCGCGTCGATCAAGCCCTGCTTCTCCCAATAGTCCGAGCTCCCGGAATCGCCGGGAAAAGCGAGAATGGGCACCCCTTCGGTTCCGTATGACAGAAGGGTTACTTCTCTGCCCAGACTGGGACTTTTCCAGCTGTGTCGATTTCCTGTAATTTTGCCCGCATCTTTCATCGTGGTGCCGTTTATTCATGCATAAGCTGTTGAAAACACATATTCCGACAAGCTAACGCATCAAAAGGAATTTTAAAACCATCCCGGATCTGTTTTCCACCGCATCCCGGATGATTACGCATACTGTATAATAATTTAATTAGTACTCAAATTTCCCTATATTTTTATGTTCATGCAATAAAATACGAGACCCGAAACGGTCAACGTATTTCCTGTACCGATGCAGTAACTATCCGGGGGGTTTTTATTCATTAACCCGTGAGTATTTCAGGCCGGCCGAAAGTTATCCAGGTTTTATAAGAGTAAATGTTACAATGCACTTTCGGCTTAAAACGATATTCCAATAACGTTCTTTCCCGCCATGGCAAAAAAACAGACGATTTACGATGTCGCACGTGCAGCCAATGTAGCGATTTCCACGGTTTCCAGAGTTCTCAACGGCTCTCCCTACGTATCCAAGGCAACCAAGGACCGAGTTCAAAAGGCGATTGAAGAGCTGGATTTCCGTCCCCAGGTAAATGCCCGGAAACTTGCACGCCGCGAGCCGCAGGTCATCGCAGTGGCGCTGCCAACCTTTACCACCCCATTCTTCAACGAAGTGTTGAAAGGAATCAAGGACCAGCTGAAGCATACTGATCTTGATTTCATCATCTACAATACCGGATCCGAAAACTCTGAACAATCCTTCAAGACCTTTCTGGATCGCGGCATTCCGGACGCGCTGCTCATTTTCTCCATCAATATCGAAGACAGCATCGCGAAGCGGCTTAACACTGCTGAAATCCCCGTTGTGCTTGTCGGCAGCCGACACAGCGATTTCAATTACATCTACTGGAACAACTACAAAGGCGGCTACATGGCCGGGGAACACCTCATCCGGGAGGGATACAAGAAAATCGGGATGGTCCGTTCGCACAGCAAGTCGCCGGTTGCCGATTCGCGGGAGAAAGGATTCCGCGAGGTTCTTCTCGAGCACAACCTGCCCCTTGATGAAAACTTCTTCGTGAAGGGTATCACCCGGAAGCATTCGGGCTACAGTGAGGAAGCCGGGTACGAATCGGTTCAGATCATGGAGGACCGGGGGGGGTTGCCCGAGGCGATTTTCTGCACCAACGATGCCCAGGCGATCGGTGTAATGCATGCGCTCAGGGAGCGAAGCATGCGCATCCCGGAAGACGTTGCGGTTATGGGCTACGATAACATCAAAATGGCGAAATATGTCGGGCTTTCGACCATCGACCAAAAGATGTATGATGTCGGAATCCAGTCCATCAACCGTCTTATCGACATGATCAAAAAGAAGGACAATTCGATCAAACAATCCGAAATTGATCCGGAGCTGGTCATCCGTCAATCCACACGACGCATCTGATTCTCTATTTTGAAAGACTTCACCGACACCCGGCAGCTGCTGGACAACTGCATCCGGGAGAGCCATCTTCCCGGACGACCCGCCGATTACCGAGGCAAGGTACGCGACATCTACCATCTTCCCGAGAATCAGATGGCCATTGTCGCGACCGACCGCATCTCCGCTTTTGACCACATCTTCGCCGAGCCGATCCCTTTCAAGGGGCAGCTTCTGAATCAGCTCGCCTGGTACGGATTTCGCCGGGTCTCCTCCATATGCCCTCACCACGTACTGGAGGTTCCGCACCCCAACGTCACCATCGCACGCCGCTGCGAACCGCTGCCGGTGGAAGTGGTCGTCAGGGGCTTTCTGACCGGCCACGCCTGGCGTGTGTACAGGGAAGGCGGACGCGAACTGTGCGGGGTTACACTGCCGGACGGACTTCGCGAGCATCAGGCCTTTGACCGGCCCATCATCACTCCGACAACCAAGGCGCATCAGGGGCACGATGAAGACATCTCCGCCGGGGAGATCATCCGTCAGGGCCTGGTTTCCCGAAAACGCTGGGAAGAGATCCACCATACCGCCCTCGCCCTCTTCGAAACCGGCTCGCAGGACGCGCTCGACAAGGGGCTGCTGCTTGTTGATACCAAGTATGAATTCGGACTCTATCAGAATGAACTGGTGCTCATCGATGAGGTCCATACCACCGATTCATCACGCTTTTTTTATGCCGACGGGTACCGGCAGCGCCTTGAGCGCGGAGAAGCGCAAAAACAGCTTTCCAAGGAATTTCTGAGAGAATGGCTGATTGAGAGCGGCCATCATGCCGAACTGGATCGCAAACTGCCCTCACTGCCGGACGACCTGCGTATCACCATCTACCAACGCTACCGGGAGCTTTACGAAACATTGACCGGGGAGAGTTTCGAGCCGGTCGATACCACCCATTTCAACCGGGATTTTGCCGCGATACTTGAGCGGTTCGGATGACGGTTGACAGTGTTTCGAGATGACAGGCTGACGGCTTCGCTGCTGGACCGGAATTACGGCACATTCAGGAACTTGTGGACCTGCAGGCTGACGGCCCAGTCAGGATGCCTCTTCACATAGTCGACGATCAGGGGGATTGACTCCGGCGTATCCCATTCCGGCTGAAGCATTTTACGGGCTGTAGCCGGACACCTGGCCGCGTTTTTTTCGGCGTATGTCAAATCCTTGCGCGTGAGCACGACTACCTTGAGTTCATCGACCAGCGGAAACACTTCGTCGAGGGGCTCCTTGAACCGTTTTGGTGAAAGTGTAAACCAATCGATGGAACCGGTCGGCGGTGAGGAGCCGCTTGTTTCCAGGTGGATGCTCATGCCGGCTTCGTGAAGCCCGGTGGTGAGCGCCTCGAGATTGTGCATCAGCGGTTCGCCTCCGGTAATGACGGCTATGTCCGCACCCGAGTCACGGGCGGCAGCGACAAGCTGCGTGGTAGCGACCTCAGGATGCCCGGACGCGTCCCAGCTCTCCTTGACATCACACCACCAGCAGCCGACATCACACCCGGCCAGTCGGATAAAGTAGGCGGGCCGGCCGGAGTGGGCACCCTCGCCCTGAATGGTATAAAAATGCTCCATTACGGGGTAGCGGGTCCGGGTCCAGTCGGCAGATGCCGCAGTTTCGGTAGCTTTGGTGTGATTCTGATCCATGGCTGTTACTGGTGATGATTACGAATCTGAAGATACAAAATTATCACGGATCACGTTCCGGGGGCTGAAATATGGCCATCGATCGGGTTTGGTGTATGATCACGTTTCGGGCTTGGGGCATGCTCACGGCTCCCAGAAATGGCGTTCCATGTCCACACACCCGTGCTCATCAAACGCAACACCTTCGGCCCTGAGCATCTGTTCCATGACATCTCCGCCAAACCAGCTCTTGCCGGTCAGTGCCCCGGTACGATTCACCACCCGGTGGCAGGGGAGCATGCCATGGCCGTTGCTCAATGTTTTGTTCAGCGCCCAGCCGACCAGCCGGGCACTCCCCCCGGTTCCGAGATGGCGCGCTATGGCGCCGTAGGTGGTCACGCGGCCCTCCGGAATTCGGGCGACTACCTCGTATACCCGATCATAAAAATCTTTGCCGGATTTATTCATCGTGAATTATCACTTGTGATTTTAAACTGTGCCGATGGCAGTACCGGGCACCTCTATGCCCCGGACTACTCTTCCGAAAACAGCAGTTCCAGCTGCCGGTCGGCGTCGGGGTCCCTGCCGGATCTCTTTCGGGCCAGTTCCAGGGTGGCGCGCCCCAGATTACGGTAAATCGTATTCCATTCCGGCAGAGCTTCCAGCAGCTTCAGATGTCTTTCCACGGAACCGAAATCACCGCGAACCACCGGTCCGGTCAGCACCTCTTCAGGCGGATGTGCCAGCAGCGCCTCCACGGTTTGCCGTACCATCGGGCCGAACAGTTCACGACTCCGCACTTCCACACCGTTCTCATCCAGAATGGTACGGGTGCCTGAAAAAAGCGTCGCGTAGTAGTTGCATACCATCACCGCTGCAAGGTGGATCGCGGTTTTCTGCCGGAAGTCAACAATGAGAGGCCGCGCTCCCAGAACCCGGACAATCTGCTTCAGATCCAGGCAAAGGCCGGAGTCGCCCTGAAGGGTCACAAAACACTGGTCGAACGCCTTGTGCCGGTTTAGACCGTTGAAGGTCTGGACCGGATGGAAGGCAGCCGTTTTCGCCCCGCGATCGGCCAGAGGCTTCAGGACTTCGGACGGTGTGGCGCCGGAGGTATGAACCCAGGCGGTGCCTTCCAGACTGCCGAGCTGATCCGCTGCCTGCTCGGCCACCGCCGCTATCCGGTCATCCGGAACAGCAATGAAAACGAGGTCACCCAGCTCGTCCCTTTGCCTGGGGAATGCTCCATATACACCTACATCCGTCTCGGTGACAAGTTTTCGGAGAGGCTCCTCCGACCTGTTAAACAGGCTGTGCACACGATAATTTTTATTGAGCAGGCTTACGGCAAGCGCGGATCCCAGGCGACCGGTGCCGATTACGGAAAAACCATGTGGAAACTTCTGTTTGCTGGATTCATGGGGAGTCATGGGTACACCGGTTTGGATTCAGTTCATAATAATTGCAATCCTGTGCAAATAGCGCCTGACGACCATGGGAAAGCCGATTTGGAGATACCTGCAACGTGAATATATCTGCAGCCGCAGCCGGTTGTACGGGCTGGTGCAGACTGCAAAAGCGTCTGCCGGGGGCGATACGGATCAGTCCTGCTCCCGGTAAGCCAGCGCCACCCAATGATTCCTGAACGGAAACGAGGACACCGTGAGCTTTTGAGACTCCAGTTCAGCCGAAAAACGGTATTGGTCCAGTTCCTCAAGTTTAATTTTATTCATGGCAAGGCGCAAACCGGTTCCGAGATATTTCAGGACCGCTTCCTTGACGGTCCAAAGCCGGATTCCACATAGATCCTCCGAAATCATGGAGTGATCGTCCGGATGTACAATGCGCTTTCGAAGTGAGGGATGAAGCGGTCGCTCACACTGCTCCACATCGATACCGGCATCCCCACCGATGTAAAGTGCGCATACCAGCAACGATTTGCAGTGGGATATGCCGATGCCCACCTCTCGTCCCTCAAGAATTCCGTAAGGTTTGCCGCCAGGTCGCTTTTTGAGCTCAAAGGTCGTCGGGTCAAACCCCTCGAGCATTAGGAGTCTGTCCAGCGAGGACCTGACCATCTCCCTGGTCTTCATTTTAACGGATGAAGCGGACGCATTTCCGGTCTGAAGGGATGCTGACGAAGCATCCGTGTCACTCCCCGGGCGAACCGCAGCAATAACGGAGCATCCTGATGGAAATCCAACCGGCGCATATGTATTCAAAATCCATTCCAAGGCGCACCTCTCACGGCGTCAGGCCGCGTAATTAAAACATCACTATCCCCGGGTCAAATATACGAACAAGCCCGGCTTTTTATCATCATCCAAAATCACACATCTGTTCGTCCACCGACAAACGCTGCAGAGCCGGCAATTGGTATCGGAAGATGTAATGTCTCAGAGAGATTCTTTCCGGAAGAAACAGGTTCGAACAGATCGGAAAACGTGAGTCTTCATTGTCTGCAACGGCCCCGTTTGCGGGAGGAACATCTTTGGAATAAAACCCGTATTTTAGGCTCCGAATTATGGGCACGACTGCACGACTGCACGACTGCACGACTGCACGACTGCACGACTGCACGACTGCACGACTGCACGACTGCACGACTGCACGACTGCCGCCCTGATGCGTGAAGCAAACCGATCACCGTATATAACGAACAGCAAGTTCCATGACCGAAGCCGAACTGAGCCTGACCGAGCAGGCGCGTTTCCGACGCGAAAAACTGGATGAAATCCGCAAACTGGGTTTCGACCCCTATCCGCATGATTTCACCACAAATTCCCATGCCGCCCAAATCCGGGAGAACCCCGGGCTGCTGGAAGGCGAGGAGGCCGAGCGAACCCGGGTTACCATCGCCGGGCGCGTAATGACCCGCCGCATCATGGGCAAGGCCGCTTTTTTCAATCTTCAGGATCAGTCCGGGACCATACAGGTTTATATCCGCCGGGATGATGTCGGCACCGATGTCTACAACACACTCTTCAAGAAACTCATCGACCTGGGTGACATTGTCGGGGTTTCCGGTTTTGTATTCAAAACACGCACCGGCGAAATCACCGTACACGCCGAAACGTTTCAACTGTTGACCAAAACGCTTCGGCCGCTCCCCGTCGCAAAGGAGGTCGAAGACGATGAGGGCAACAAGGTCACCTACGACGCCTTTTCCGACAAGGAGCACCGCTACCGGCAACGCTACCTGGACCTGATCGTCAACCCGGAAGTGCGGGAGGTTTTCGCCATGCGCACCCGCATGATCCAGACCATGCGCGACTATATGAACGCCATGGGATATCTGGAAGTCGAGACCCCCATCCTCCAGCCGATCTACGGCGGCGCGGCCGCACGTCCCTTCGAAACGCACCACAACGCGCTGGACATGAAGCTCTACCTGCGCATCGCCAACGAACTCTACCTCAAGCGGCTGATCATCGGCGGGTACGACGGCGTATACGAGTTTGCCAAGGACTTCCGCAACGAAGGCATGAGCCGCTTTCACAACCCGGAGTTCACCCAGGTGGAGCTGTACGTCGCCTACAAGGACTACGAGTGGATGATGGGCTTCGTGGAGAAAATGGTCGAGCACGTGGTCAAAACCCTGCACGGAACCACCAAAATTACTGTCGGTGATAACGAGATCGATTTCAAAACCCCCTGGCGCCGAATCCCTATGCTCGAAGCCATAGCCGAAGAGACCGGCAAGGACCTTTCCGGTATGGATGAGGATGAGATCCGAAAAACCGCCAGGGAACTGCGGGTTCCGGTGGATGAATCCATGGGCAAGGGCAAGCTGATCGACGAAATCTTCGGCGAAAAAGTGGAGCACAAACTGATCCAGCCTACCTTTATCACCGACTATCCGATTGAAATGAGTCCGCTTGCCAAAAAACATCGCACCAAGGAGGGCCTGGTCGAGCGCTTCGAGCTGATGTGCAACGGCAAGGAGCTCTGCAATGCGTTCACCGAACTCAACGACCCGGTCGACCAACGCCAGCGGCTGGAAGAACAGGCAAAATTGCGCTCTGCCGGCGATGACGAGGCGATGGTCGTGGATGAGGACTTCCTCAAGGCCCTTGAATACGGCATGCCCCCGACCGCCGGACTCGGTATCGGCATCGACCGGCTTGCCATGATTCTGACCAACCAGGATTCCATCCGCGATGTGCTCTTTTTCCCCCATATGAGACCCGAATAATCGAATCGCCGCGAAATACGTTGTCAATCAGCATGCCGTCCTCCAACCAGGATTTTCTCATACGAGTAACAGCAACATGAACTTCAAGTGGTTCCTCGCTTACCGGTATTTTCGCGGCCGCACGACGGGCAGCACCTTCCTCTCCTTCATCAAGATCATGGCGGTTGCCGGCGTGGCCATAGGCGCGGCCGGACTCCTCATCGCCCTCTCCATCGTTCACGGATTTAAATCGGTGATTCAGGAGAAAATTCTCGGCTACGGAACCCATATATCGGTGATGACCTTCAGCGAAGACCCCCTGTTCCGCAGCGATACGCTCACCGTGTTTCTGGAAAATCTGCCGGATATCACCGGAGCGCAAGCGGTTGTCCAGTCACAGGGCATGGTGCAGACCCGCGACCATGTCGAGGGTTCCTTCATTAAAGGGGTGGATTCCGACGGCGACCTTTCCAACATCCGCGAATATATCCGCGACGGCACCTACTTCCTGGGGCGAAACGAAGACGGGCTGCCCGGCGCGGTGATCGGAGCCCGTCTGGCCAGAAACCTGAATGCATCGCCCGGAAGCGTAATCACCGCCTACGCCATCCAGGGCATGCCGACTCCGCTTAATCTGCCGCAGATTCGCCAGTTTCACGTATCCGGCATCTATCATACCGGCATCGATCAATTCGACGATGTGCTGATGCTCGTTGACCGCGAATACGCCCGCGAGCTTTTCGGCCTCCCCCACCCCAAGGCCACACAGGTGGAGCTGCGCGTGAGCGACATCGACCGCATCCACGAGATACAATCAGGAGTTGATGCGCACCTGGCGTTTCCCTACTTCTCCGAGTCCATCTATCAGCGATATCGCAGCATCTTTGCCTGGATTAACCTGCAGGAGCAGACCATTCCGTTTGTTATCGCCGTAATGATCATCGTGGCGGCGTTCAACCTGATCGGCACGGTCCTTATCATGGTACTGGAACGCACCCGCGACATCGGGATACTCAAAACCATGGGCGCCGACGATAAAAGCGTGCGCTCCATCTTCCTGATTGAAGGACTGATTGTCGGCATGGCGGGGCTGGCCATCGGAATACTGCTCTCTGTCGCTTTTTTCTATATCCAGGACACCTGGCAGATCATACCGCTGCCCGAAGAGAGCTACTACATGAGCTCCGCGCCGGTCGAACCACGCTGGTTTGACTTTATTCTGGTCAGTTCCGTAACTCTGATCCTCTGCGCGATGGCTTCCTGGCTTCCCGCCCGGGTGGCGGCACGGCTCAATCCGTTGTCGGTGATTTCATACGGAAGGTAGGCGCAACCGCCAACCCGCCAACCGCTGTTATTACTTTCACTGCCAGACGCTTTCGACCGGTTTCCAGTCCAGGTCAAATGCCCCCGCCACATCCTTGTGGGTAATTTCGCCGAAGGCGACGTTCAGACCGGGAACAAGGTCGGGGTTCTCTTTCAGGGCATCTTTCCACCCTTTGTCGGCGATCTGCAGAGCGTAAGGCATGGTGGCGTTGGTCAGGCCAACCGTTGAGGTATACGGTACGGCGCCCGGCATATTGGCTACGCAATAGTGGATCACATCATCCACAACATACACCGGATCGTCGTGGGTGGTCGGCCTGGCGGTCTCCATACTGCCGCCCTGGTCTATGGCCACATCCACCAGAACCGAGCCCGGACGCAAGTCACGGAGCATATCCCGGGTTATGAGCCTGGGGGCCTTGGCTCCGGGAATAAGCACGCCGCCGATAATCAGATCCAGGGAAGGCAGCATATCCCGGATATTGGATTCCGAAGAGTAGAGGGTGGTCACATTGCGCGGCATGATGTCATCCAGATAGCGCAGGCGCGGCAGACTGATGTCCATGATCGTCACATTGGCCCCCATTCCGGCAGCCATTTTGGCCGCGTTGACCCCCACGATGCCGCCACCCAGCACCAGCACGCTGCCGGGCCGTACACCGGGAATCCCGCTCAGGAGCACACCCCGCCCGCCCTGGGCTTTCTCCAGATATTTGGCGCCCTGCTGAACGGACATCCTGCCGGCCACTTCACTCATAGGGATAAGCAGCGGCAGCGACCGGTCGGGACGCTCAACCGTTTCGTAGGCAATGGCCAGACATCCCGAGTCCATCACCGCGCGGGTCAGTTCCTCGCTTGCGGCAAAATGAAAAAAGGTAAAAATTATCTGACCCTCCCGCATCAGGGGATACTCCTGGCGGATAGGCTCCTTGACCTTCATAATCATCTCCGCCTCGGACCATATCCGGCCGGCCCCCGTGATGATTTCCGCGCCCGCCTCCCGGTACCGCTCGTCCGGAAAACCGCTGCCCACGCCCGCTCCCTCTTCCACCAGCACGCGGTGGCCTCGGCGTTTGAGCATAACTACCCCCGACGGCAGCAGTGAAACCCGGTTTTCGTGTGATTTGATCTCTCTGGGGACCCCTATGATCATCAATTGACCTCTATATTGCTTTGGTTTTTAAAAAGCCGTTTCTGCAGGTTTTCATCACTGAACCGGCACCGAACCGCAAACGAAACAGGAACCGGCAGTACACTACGACCGGTTTGGAAACAGGCGGCACACCACAAAGATGCGAAAAAAAGTAAAAAGTGCCGTACTGTTTTTTTGAAACAGGAATTGAAATACCGTCTCCGAACTCCGTATCATGTTCGATCATGCTCTCAAAAGAACTGTTTAAAAAAATCCGGCACCTGGAAATACGTACCAGGGGACTTGTCAACGAAATGTTCGGCGGTGAGTATCAGTCGGCATTCAAGGGAAGGGGTATGACCTTTTCGGAGGTGCGCACCTATCAGTTCGGGGACGATGTGCGTCAAATTGACTGGAACGTCACCGCCCGAAGCCAGGAACCCTACATCAAGGTGTTTGAAGAGGAGCGTGAGCAAACCCTGATGCTCTGTGTGGATATCTCCCCGAGCGGGCAATTCGGCAGCGGGCGGCAGCGAAAACTCGATCTGGTCACCGAACTCTCCGCGATCCTTGCTTTCAGCGCCATCAAAAACAATGACAAGGTCGGGCTGCTCCTGTTTACCGACCGCATTGAGAAGGTCGTGCTGCCGCGCAAGGGCCGTGCGCACGTGCTGCGGCTGATCCAGGAGCTGCTCACCACCCGGCCGGCCGGCACGGGTACGAATATCGGCAATGCGGTGGCCTATCTCACCCGGATGCTTCGCCGCCGTTCGATATTCATACTGATCAGCGACTTTCAATCATCCGGATTCGAAAAAGAGCTCAGGATCGCCAACCGCAAGCACGATTTTGTGAGTATATTGATTGATGATCCGCTGGAACGGGAGCTTCCCGACCTGGGCCTAATGCCTCTTCAGGATGCGGAAACCGGGCGTTTTCAAATCATCGACACCTCCAGCCGGGAAGTCCGCAGCCAGTACGAACGACGGCGGCGGAACCGTATGGAGCGCCTGCAGAAACTCTTTTTGAAGCACCGGATCGACGCGATCACCCTTATGACCAACGAATCCTTTATTGAGCCGGTGATGTCGTTTTTCAAGCGGCGCATCCGCAGGCATTGAGCTTTTTATCGACATGTTTCCCCGCACAGATACTTTTATCGATCAGCGTCGCTTTCCGGTGGGGAACCGCACCCGCTTGATCATCCTATATTTGCTGATACCGTTGCTTCTGGCACTGCCTCTTCTGCCTGCGAGTGAAGCCCTCGCCCAGCAGGCCGTCCGTTCCATCGACCACGACACGCTCCGTACCGGCGACCTGTTTTCCTACCATCTCCGGCTTGACGATGTTGAGGATTTTGATGAAGTGATCTATCCGGACAGCTCCGGGTTCGGCGAGGAGTTCATCATCCGGAATAAACGGGTTGAACCGGTACCCGGCGGCGACAGCATCATCTACTCACTTCAGTTTTTCGGCGTGGACACGGACCGGGTTCCCGAGCTCTACGCAGGCCTGCGCGAAGGGGATGACACCCTCTTTGTAGTGATCCCGGCCGTCTCGTTCGTCTACGAAAGCCGGGTCGATGACGAGGCTTCGGAGCTGCGGCCGATCAAGCCGATCTTCCCGTTTTTCCGGTCGCGGTGGCTGCTGATATTCTCCCTGCTTGCCCTGGCGGTTATTGCCGCACTGCTGGTGTACTACTTTCGGGAGCGCCTGTTCGGCAGAAAAAGCGCGCCCGCGAGCGTCACGAAGGCCGCGCCCGCCGAGCCTTTTCAAAATCCGCTGGACCGGCTCCGCAATGAGATCGACCGGGTCGGGGATACCTATCCGAATCCGTCCGCCCACCCGAAGTCCTATTACACGGAACTGGGGGATGCCTTCCGGACCTATTTCGAGGAAACCCACGACTTTCCCGCCATGGAATCCACAACCCGCGAAGTCATCCGGACCCTTGAGAAAAAGTCTTCCGACGAGAAAGTGGTACAGCTCATTTCCGATATCCTGAAAGAAGCCGATCTGGTGAAATTCGCGCGCTTCCGGCCCAATGAATCGCAGTGCAATGACGTTATCCGGAAGGCGGAGCATCTTGCCGGCCGCATCGCCATCATTGACCGGCAAAGAATCGAGGCACTCCGCAAAGAGCACGAGTTGAAGCAACAACGGCAGCACGAAGTAGAAACCCGCTATGATCTGGGATAATCCGGCCTGGTTTTGGGCCCTTTTCATTATACCTGTAATCCTGTGGATGCAGTACCGCTACTACCGGCAGCGGCGCATCTCTCATGTGACCTATTCGGATACCTCCGACCTGGATCTTCTTGCCGGTAACTGGCGCTCCTACGGCATTTTCGCCGCACCGCTCCTGCACATTCTGGCCGTCGCCCTCATCATCGCCGCCCTCGCCCGTCCCCAACAGGAACAGGTGTACACCGAGCGCCATGCAGAGGGCGTGGACATCATGCTTGTGATCGACATCTCCTCCTCCATGCTGGCCGAAGACATGCAGCCAAACCGCCTGATTGCCGTCAAGGAGGTGGCGTCCCGTTTTATCGACCGGAGAACCTCCGACCGGATCGGGCTGGTGGTATTTGCCCGGGAGAGTTTCACGCTGGTACCGCCCACCCTTGACTACCAGCTCCTCCAGGCGCAACTCGAACGGGTGGATCTGGGGATGGTGCGGGACGGCACCGCCATCGGCATGGGGCTGGCCACAGCCGTCAACCGCCTCCGGGAAAGCGATGCCGAAAGCCGGGTCATTATCCTGCTGACCGACGGCGAGAACAACGCCGGTGAAATCGATCCGCTTACCGCGGGCGAACTGGCCGCCGCGTTCGGCCTCAGGGTTTACACTATCGGGGCCAGCACCGATGCCCGTACCGCTCCCTACCCGATTCATGATCCGATCCGTGGGACCCGCTATCACGAAATCCGCGTGGAGATCGATGAAACGATGATGCGGTCCATCGCCGAGATGACCGGCGGACGCTATTTCCGGGCGACCGACAACGAATCCCTGGAGGCGGTCTACCGGGAAATCGACGGGATGGAACAGAGCGCATTTGAAGAGATTGAGTACCGGGAATTCGAAGACCGGTATCAGGGCTACCTGGCCTGGGGAATGATCCTGATACTGCTGTCGTTTGCAAGCGACAGATGGTTTTTCCGGACTGAATTGTCCTGATTTTCCCTTATCTTATCCCGTTTCCATTTCCACAGATTGATTTTCGCTCCATGTCTCTGACGCAGATTGCGCAGATCTTTTCCAAAGAGTTTCCGGGTGATGACATTACCGGCAAACTGAGGCCGGGCCACACGATTTCCCTCCGTCACTTTGTCGGATCAACCACCTCGCTGGCTCTGGCCGATACGGCCAGACGGCACTATCCGATGATGGTCATCACCCCCGATACCGAACGGGCCCAGTTCCTGAAATCCGACATGGATGCCCTGGGAGTCCGGTCCACCCTCTATTTCCCTCCGGCCGGAAGAAAACCGTATGAATCGGGCCGGGTGAAGGATACCGCCGTTGCGGCCCAGCGCTCCGATGTGATTGACCGCATCCGCGATAACGGCGAGCGGTTGGCTGTGGTGACATCCGCCGATGCCCTGTTCGAAAAGATGGCATCTTCGGAAAGTTTTGCCGAGGCCTCGATCACCCTCCGAAAAGATGGCCGCATTGACCCGGAAACATTGACCGGCCGGCTGGCCGATCAGCAGTACCAGGCCGTCTCCTTTGTGAATGAACCCGGTGAATACGCCCGGCGTGGCGGCATCATCGATATTTTTCCGTTTGCCGGCGAATACCCCATCCGGCTCGAGTTCTTTGGCGATGAAATCGACTCCATCCGGGAGTTTGACCCCGATTCGCAGCGATCTGTCGCGTTTCTGGATCACATCCGCCTGGTACCCAATCTGGAAACGCTCGCCAGGGAAGACAGGCAGTCGCTGATCTCGTTCCTGCCGGAGTCGGCGGTGGTCGCCATCGTGGACTACCCCGGGGTGGTCGCGGAAATCAGCCGTCTCTACGCCGAGGCCATGGCGATATACCGGGAGCAGGTTCCCGGTCTGGCTGATTCCGTTTCCGGTGATATGGCCCCGGCCGATTCCAAAAGCTCCAATACGACATCCGCATCCGCCGCAGCTGCCGGCGGGCGGAATAACCGCGTCGATGCGAAAAACTCCGGCTCGTACCAGGACACCAGCTCCGTCGATATCGAACCGCCCGAACAGCGCTATCTCGCCCCCGAAGAGCTGGTGAAACAGCTGCAACGACATCCGCGGATGCTGTTCGGCGCCCTTCCGGCCGACCTGGAGCCCGATGCCGAATACCGTTTGGACGCCCGGCCCCAGCCCGATTTCAACAGCTCGGTGAAGCTGCTGCGCAAGGATCTGGCCGATCGCAGCCTGGAAAACATCGAAACCTATATTCTGTGTGACAACGACGGGCAACGCAACCGGTTTGAGGAACTGCTCGGTGAACCGAACCGCGACCTCCGCTACCGGATGTCCGTTGATACCCTGCATCAGGGCTTTGTGCTTCCGGGGGCAGGTATCGCCGTGTATACCGACCACCAGATCTTCAACCGGTACCACCGGCCCAAAACCCGGACCCGCTCGCGGCGCGGCGGCATCTCATTCAAAGAGCTGAAAGATCTGAACATCGGCGATTATGTGGTCCACGTCGATCACGGCATCGGCAAGTTCGCCGGTTTCAGAAAAATTACCGTGAGAGGGGCCGAGCAGGAATCGGTCGTCCTGCGCTATCAGGACGATTCCACGCTGTATGTCAATGTCTCCAGTCTGCACAAGCTGCAGAAATACTCCGGAAAAGACGGCACCGCGCCGAAAATCACCAAACTCGGCACCGGTGAATGGGCCCGGAAGAAAGCCAAAACGCGGAAGCGGGTCAAGGACATCGCCCGCGACCTGATCACGCTGTACGCGAAGCGGAAATCACAGAAAGCCTGGGCTTTTTCACCCGACAGCACCGAGCAGACCGAGCTGGAGGCCTCCTTCATGTACGAAGAGACCCCGGATCAGGCCAGCGCCATCGACGATGTCAAAGGCGACATGACCGGTGAAACACCCATGGATCGCCTTGTGTGTGGTGATGTGGGTTTCGGCAAGACCGAAGTCGCCGTTCGGGCGGCGTTCAAGGCGGTGCTGGACGGCAAGCAGGTTGCGGTGATGGTTCCTACCACCATCCTGGCCGATCAGCACTGGAAAACCTTCCGCACCCGCATGAAAGATTTCGCGGTGAACATCGAGGTCATTTCCCGGTTTCGCAGCAAAGCCGAACAGACCGATATCCTCAGACGCACCAAAAAAGGCGCAGTGGACATTCTTGTCGGCACCCACCGCATTGCCTCAAAGGATGTGGCGTTCAAGGACCTGGGTCTGCTGATCGTCGATGAGGAGCAGCGTTTCGGCGTAAGCGTCAAAGAGAAGCTGAAGGAACTGCGCGCTTCGGTGGATGTGCTCACCCTCACCGCCACACCCATCCCCCGCACCCTCCAGTTCTCCCTGATGGGGGCCCGTGACCTGAGTATCATCAACACCCCTCCCCCCAACCGGCAGCCCGTGCTCACCGAGATCCACAGCTTTGACTCCCGCCTGATCCGCGATGCTATCATGCAGGAGGTCAGTCGCGGCGGCCAGGTTTTCTTCATCCACAATCGGGTGCTAAATATCGAGGAGACCGCCGAAATGATCCGGTCGCTGGTCCCGAATATCCGCGTGCAGTTCGCCCATGGACAAATGCCCGGCAGCCGGCTGGAAAAGATTATTCTGGATTTTTACGATCACAAGTTTGACGTGCTGGTATCCACCAATATCGTCGAAAACGGGATCGACATCGCCAATGCGAACACCATCCTGATCAACCAGGCCAACCATTTCGGGCTGTCGGAACTCCATCAGCTGCGCGGGCGGGTGGGCCGCTCAAACCGAAAGGCGTACTGCTACCTGATTACTCCCCCGATGGAGTCGCTGTCTCTCGAATCCCGCAGACGGCTGCTGGCGCTGGAGGAGTACTCCGACCTGGGTTCCGGATTCAACATTGCCATGCGGGATCTTGACATCCGGGGCGCAGGCGACATTCTGGGCGCCGAACAGAGCGGATTCGTGAATGAAGTCGGTTTCGAGATGTACAACAAAATTTTGAACGACGCGGTACGGGAGCTGAAGGAAACCGAGTTTTCCGACTTGTTCGCCGACACCGAATATGTGCCGGAGCGACCGGAGACCACCGTCGAATTCGACTATTCCGCACTGCTGCCGGCCGACTATGTGAGCGACAATGTCGAACGGTTGAATCTGTACCGCCGCCTTTCCGGGGCCGCGGGCAAAAACGAGATCAACGACTGGCGGGACGAGGTAACCGACCGGTTCGGTCCCCTGCCGGAAGCTGCGGTCAATCTCGTCAACGCCACACATATCAAGCAGCTGGCCTCCCGGATATGGCTGGACAAGGTGACTATCCGTTCGGGCCGCATGTGGTTGCAATGCCCGGACCACGACACTGAAACCGGCGCCCGTTTTTACGACCAGGGCGGTTTGCAGCATCTGATGAATCAGCTGGAGACGCTTCGTCCCGGAAAATTCCAGCTGGTGCAGAAGGGCCAGGCGGTGCGATTTGCCGTACAGGACGTGCCGGGCCTGAAGGAAGCCCAAACGCTGCTGGAACAGCTGGAGCCCGCAACCGTGCCGGCCGGCGGCGCGTCGAAAACGGCCGAATACACATGACCGAAACCAGAGATTCATGATTGACACCACACCCGCCATATCGCTGAGTCACTACGCAGAGCTCCTTCGCAAGGGCGGCGTTGTAGCATTTCCCACCGAAACCGTCTACGGCCTTGGAGCCGATGCCTGGAATGCCGACGCCATCGCCCGCATCTTTGCACTCAAGGGGCGCCCGCCGGACAATCCCCTGATCGTACATGTCGGTTCGGTGGAAATGGCGGAAACCCTTGCGGCCGGGATTACCGAAGACGCCCGGCTGTTGATGGAGCACTTCTGGCCGGGTCCGCTGACTCTCATCTTCCCCAAGCGACCGGAGGTGCTGGATATTGTCACCGCCGGTATCGCGACGGTGGCAGTTCGTATGCCCGATCACCCCATCCCCTTGCGGCTCATTGGAGAATCTGGACCGCTCGCCGCGCCGAGTGCCAACACGTCGGGCCGTCCCAGTCCCACGAGGGCCGAGCATGTGCGCCACGATTTCGGAGACGAGGTGCCGGTTATCGAAGGCGGATCGTGCCAATACGGACTTGAATCGACCGTACTGGATCTTTCGCAGCATCCGTACACCGTTCTGCGACCGGGGCATGTTACACAGTCAGACCTGGAGCGGGTGCTCAAACAGCCGGTCCGGATGGCGCAGCATCGGTCGGACGATGATACCGGTGTCGCCCCGCGCAGCCCCGGCATGAAATACACCCATTACGCGCCGGACGCCCGGGTACGCTGGATGACGCCTGACGAACTGGACGATCCCCCAACCGGCAAGAGCAAGACGCTCTATCTGCTTCACACATTGCGAGAGCACCAGGCCGTACCCACGCAGGACACGGATTCGGCATATGCCGGTGATTCAGGGGGGACTGGGGATTCTGGTGGATTGGAGGCTGATTCCAGGGACTCCGGCAGTACCGGCGATGCAAGAGTACCAGGTGGTTCCGGCTTTTCCGACGGCCCCGGTGTTTCCGACGATCCCGGCGATTCCGGCTTTTCCGACAGTACCGACGATCCCGGCGACTCCGGCGATGCAAAAAAACGGGCGAGGCAGCCGCTATCCGTTGTTCACTACCGGGAGGATTACATCGAAATGGCGCGTGACCTGTACGACCGGTTCCGGATGGCCGACCTGAACGGCTATGAGGAGATCGCCATCGAACCGTTTCCCGCCTGGCACGAAATGACCGAGGCGCTGCTCAATCGCATTCGGAAAGCGATCGGCGATTAGGATGAGGCATGGCACTACAGTGGATCCGGCGCATTGAGTAAGTGCACCTGGATTGTTCAGGATCCCGGCGAGTTTTCTTCGGGCAACAATCCGGGAAGTGGAAGCCAAACAAAACAAAGCTGACAGGCCCTGTATAAAAATTGAGCGCCGTGTTCATGGCCCGGAAGAAGTCCGGAAGGAGTCCGGAAGGAGTCCGTTTGAAAGAAGTGCGGTCAGAAGTAAAACCCGGTGCCGGCGGTAAGCGTACCGAATTTCACCCCTCCGATATCCAGCCACCGGTAACGGAAAAACAGCCTCATAGCATTCACATGCACACCAAAGTCAAGTTGATGGTTGATCACATCGGCGTGTGTGGTGTAGGTCCAGCTGCCGGCATACCTCAGTGAAAAAGGCCTCCAGGGGTAGAGTTCGACATTGATGCCGATATCGGGTCCGCGGTAGGTACTGCCATCCAGGCGAAGCGTGCGCATTCCGAGCTGGAGACCGCCGTCACCCTGGGAGACAAACCGGAACTTGCGTTCGAAAAGAAATTCGGTTTGGTGGATTCCGTAAGGGGCGTCATCCTCCTTCATATACTCGTATCCGGCGATCAGGCTCCAGTACCGGATATTGCGCTTGACCCGGGCGGATGCCTGCTGCATGGCCCAGGTGGTTTGCGGTAGCGAGAAGGTCCCCTCGATATCCCACAGGCCGCGGCTTCCCTCTTCAAATGTGCGAATCCCGCTGTATTTCGGATTTGCGTAGGGGTAGCGGGTGTACCGGAGCGGCGGTTCGTCCTCATAGGCCGGCTGAAAATAGAAAAACATGGGCATAACATCGATGCCTACATGCCACATCACCCGGGCGGCCTGAACCACCACGTGGTCGTCGCTTTTGCCGTCGAGGCGGTCCTTGGCCTCTTCGGTACGTGACTGGGCCGAAAGAGGCTGCCAACCGGCAAATACCATCAGGGGGATAAGCGCTATGACAAAACGGTACCTGGACATGAAACGATGGGGTTACAGGATCACTGATATTACGTACCACAGAACGGTTTTGTTGCGTGTAAAGCCCCTGATTCGCCTGTTAGCCCGGGCCTGGTGCCCGCGGCCTGGCCGGATCAGAACATCGGCGCTTTGGGCTTGTTCTGCAGGATCTCCTCGATACGTTCCATCACGGTATCGTCCAGTTTCTCGAGGTCGTCAACGGCGCGCAGGTTTTCCTCCAGCTGCGACACCTTGCTGGCCCCGAGAATGGCGCTGCTCACGTTCGGGTTTTTCAGGCACCATGCGATGGCCAGCCTCGCCAGGGAGATGCCTAGATCATTGGCGACGGAAGTCAGGCCGCGCGCCTTTTCGATATTCCCCGGCTGGAGGATCTCCTCCTTGAGCCAGTCCAGCTCTTTCTGCGAGAGCCGGGTCGTGTCATCCGGAAGGCCGTCGTTATACTTGCCGGTGAGCAGTCCGGAGGCAAGCGGTGAGAAAATGGTGGTACCGAGTCCCACAATCTTGTACAATTTGGAGTACTCCACCTCGACCCTGTGCCGCTTAACCATGTTATAGTGCGGCTGCTCCATCACCGGGGCGACCAGGTTGTGCTGCCGGGCGACGGAGTGTGCCTCCATGATCTCCTGTGCGCTCCACTCCGAGGTTCCCCAGTAAAGCACCTTGCCCTGCATGACTAGCTGATGCATTGCCCAAACGGTCTCCTCCATGGGGGTAGCCTTGTCGGGCCGGTGGCAGAAATAGAGATCCAGATAGTCGACCTGAAGCCGGCGCAGTGCGGCGTGGCACGCCTCGAATACATGCTTTTTACTGAGGCCGCTCTGATTGGGAAGTTCACCGCCCCAGAACACCTTGCTGGATACCAGGAACGTGGTGCGGTCCCACCCGGATTTTTTGAGGATGCGACCCATTACCTCTTCTGACTTTCCGAAGTAGTAGGCCTCGGCATTGTCGAAGAAATTGACGCCGTTATCGTATGCCGTGTGCATCAGCTTTTCGGCGGTGGCGTCGTCAATCAGTTTTCCGAAGGTAAGCCAGGATCCGAGCGACAGGGCACTGACCCTGACTCCGGCTTTTCCAAGAGGGCGATAAATCATAATAGCATGGATTCAGTTAATGGTGGCGTCACGTTCACCGGAAAATATCACTCCGGGAGATCAGATGCGCACCAAAAACCGGACAGCCGCGCGAGACCGTTTGCAAGCAGTCTGCCCTGCTAGTCCCCGCGGAGTTTCTGCCCCAGCAATGCCAGCACATGCTTCCATTCGATTTTGAGCAGTTCAAACTGTTCCCGGACATCAGCAAGTTGTCCCTCAGTAGCGCTCATCTCGATCCTTTTCGAAAGATCGGCCAGCCGCCCGAAACACATGTTCAGCGAGGAGCCTTTGAGCTGATGGGCCAAAGCACGGGCCCGTTTCATGTCGGCACTATCAACGGCCGCCTCAAGCGAGTCGATAATAACGGGGTACGTATCCCGTGTTGCCGATAAAACCTCCTCAACATCTTCTTCGTTGTGATTCAGCCGGCGTTCCAGTTCAGCGGCGTCAAAATGATCTTCTGTTGGGATATCGGGCTCCTTTTCCGGCATTTCTCTCGTTTTCTGCAACAGCAACCTCTCCAGCGCATCCGAAATTTTTTCTGAGTCAACCGGTTTGGAGAGAAAGTCATCCATGCCTGCACGGATGCACTTTTCCCGCTCTTCAGAAGCCGTACCGGCGGTCAGCGCAACAATGGGGGTCCGGTTCCCTGCGGATTCGCGCTTCGCCCCGTCCTCCTTTTCAATGTTTCTGATTTTTTCCGTGACTTCGATTCCGTCCATTTCCGGCATCTGTACGTCCATGAGAACGAGGTCCGGGCGGTGTGTCTCGAACATCCGGAGAGCCTCCCCGCCATCGCGGGCCTCAATGATTTGTGTTTCAGGCAACAATCGGCCGATGATCGAACGGATCAGGATCATGTTCATTGGAACATCCTCGGCGATCAGTACGCTCAGGCCGGTGCCGTCTTCTGCCATTTCGCCTTCGGATGGTGCCGGCTCGGTGTGACTTTGATCCGCAGACGAATCTTCAGATCCGACATCGGAAAAAATCGCAATCAAATCACGCATTTTGACCGGTTTAACGATTCGGGATATCACGCCCAGCTCATCGCATTGCTGCTGAAGGCCGGGTTCTTCCGTGGAAGCGTGCATGAGAACCAGCGGCTGCGTTTCCGGCGATAAACCGAGATCTTTCCGAATCAACTGTGCCGTCTCCATGCCGTCCGGTGAGGGCATGTGACAATCCATCAGGACAACATCAAACGGACCGGAGCGCTCCAGGGTTTTCAAGGCTTCCGGCCCGTTATCACAGGTAACACAGTCAACCTCTTTCTCTTCCATCATCTTTTTGAGAATCGCAAGATTGTTCCTGTTATCATCGACAACAAGGCATCGCCGGACCCGGCTGATGTCTCCGGTTGTGAAACGTTCATCCGGCTCGAATTCTGCGGTGATACTGAAATAGAAGAGAGAGCCTTTTTCCCGTTGGCTCTCAAGCGCGATAGTGCTCCCCATCTTTTGGGCGATCATCTGGGAAATCATCAGTCCGAGACCGGTTCCGCCGTATTTTCGCGTAGTAGAACTGTCTGCCTGGGAGAAGGCTTTGAAGAGTTTCTTTTGCTGGGCTTTTGAAATCCCGATTCCGGTATCGCGAACGGAAAAATGAAAGTGGCCCTGTCCGGAATCGCGCTCTTCCTCGAATACCACTTTCAGTTCAATCTCGCCTGTTTCGGTGAACTTTACCGCATTCCCCAGTAAATTGACGATGATCTGCTTCAGCCGTACCGGATCCACGACAGCGTAGCGGGGCGTATCGGCATCAATATCCAGCAATATTTCGATATGCTTGCGCCCGGCATGGAACGCGATGACATCCACGCTGTTTTCAAGCAGTCCGATGATGTCGGTTCTGACCGGATCCAGTTCGAGCGCTCCCGCTTCAATTTTGGAAAAATCCAGAATGTCGTTGATGATCTGCATCAGGGAATGGCCCGACATGGTGGCATTATCCACATACTGCTTTTGCGCCTCCGAGAGCGGTGTTTTGGCAAGCAACTCGGTAAAACCGATGACTCCGTTGAGAGGAGTGCGAATTTCATGGCTCATGTTAGCCAGAAACTGGCTTTTGGCCTTATTGGCCTGATCTGCTTCCTGTTTCGCAACAACAAGTTCCCGTTCTTTGGCCAGCCTTACCATGGAATCTGCAAGGATATGGGCGATGGTCTGAAGTCTTTCCATTTCCTGTGTATTCCAGGAGTAATGCTTCTTCACCATGTCAAGACCGATAAAGCCGAAATACCGATCCTCGTTTGCAAGGGGCACGGTAAGCAGGGATTTGATATCCTGACTCATGAAGAGGGCTTTTTCGGCAGCAGCCGTTTCCGGCAATGCGGCTACTTCGGGGATATGCACACGTTCCTTATTCAGGATTTTTTTCTTCCACCAGGGAAGCGGATCCACCGGCACCTGCTGCATATCTGAAATATGCGGATCGATGCCTTCGGCACACCACTCATGCGTGTTGGTCTTTGTGGCAAGGTCCTCCGAAAACAGGAACAGATAGGCACGGTCGGCAGCAAAGTAGCGGGCGGTTTCAGCCAGTATCCGGTTCACCGTCTGATCGTAGGTCTCCGCCTTCACCTTGACCAGGCTTGATGATACCAGGGAAACCGTTTTTTGATAATCGTAACTGTTGCTTAATTCCCGTTCCGCGGCCTTTTGCTCGGTCACATCCCTCACAAAGGAGATCAGCCTGTCGCCACCAGAGGGTACCAGCCTCGCCTGGAAAAAGCGGGTTCCCCCCCGAACCGGCATCGAATAGGAAAACTCCGCAACACCCTGCCTCTCTATTGCTTCGGCAATGGCGGCCTCCTTTTTCCGTGACACCTCCGGCGGTAAAACATCGCGGAAGTTCCTTCCGAGAAAATCTTCCGGACGGGCATAGAGATTTGTCGAATCCGCCTTGAAGTCAAGAAAATTCCCCTCCCTGCTAATGACAAAAAGCATATCCGGAATACTCATGGTCAGTGAGCGGTGGTACCTCTCACTGTCAACCAGACGGTACTTGAGCTCGACTTCCTCTGTAATATCGCGCTGAATACCAAAATGGCCGATGATCTTTCCCGTATCGTCATGGATGCAGGTATATTCCACCATAATGGTTATCGGGGTGCCGTCAAAGCGGTGCTGGCTGCTCTCGGAATGCGCCTTGTCTTGATCGAGTATTTTGCGAACCAACTCACGCCCCTGGTCCCGGTCATGTGCAAAAAAGTCGGCTATCGTCAGTTTCAGGACCTGCTCTTTCGTGACACCGTACTGATCCAGAAACGCCTGGTTCACCCTGGTCAAACGCGAATGGTTCAACACATAATCAAGTGTTTTCTCCTTATCATCGGCATTGCCCCAGTCAACAGGCTCATCCAGCGCCATGAAAAAGAAACCGCTCATGGACTGGGAAAAAAACAGGTTCAGTTTCTCCTCGCTTTCCCTGAGCGCCTTCTCGGACCGGACCCGGTCGGTCACATCTCTGGCAGCGGCATAGATAAGTTTTCCTTTCGGATGGGACCGCCACTCAATCCACCGATAGGAGCCGTCGATCGATCTGTACCGATTGGTGAAATTGAGCACTTTCTCCTGCTTGCCCAATGAGTTCATTGCATCCAGGGTCGGCTGGATATCATCGGGGTGAACAAAATCCAGGAACTTCCTGTTATTCAGCTCTTCGCTCGAATATCCAAGGATTTCACCCCAGGCTTTGTTGGTCTTGATGAAATAGCCGTCTGTGTCGGCGATACAGAGCAAATCCAGGTTCACGTCAAAAAAGCCGGCCAGTTCCTCTTCGTGCTGCTTCAACTGCTGCTCGGAACGGATCCTTCGCAGGACCGACCCCACCATATCCGCATATGACTCCATCAGATGCCGGTTTTTCGGCCTTCTTCCCCCCTGATAAAAAAGTGTAAAATCACCGAGATCCCTGGCATCCGTGATTGTCTTGACCACCGCCACACTGCTGATGTTCAGCACCCCGGCAAGCCCGGCCAGCACCTCCCGGGGCAGGTCATTCCCGGCAATATCTTCCAGGCGGTCAAACACCGTTGTTTTATTGCCCTCGGTACGGGCTTCAATACGTGGATTAAGGTTCCATTTTTTGTCCTCAAGTGCAAAGCCCAGGATATCGGCAGCCTTGCGGATCTGCCTGCCGTCGCCTGCGAACGCACGGGTTGTGAAGCTTTCCCTGTTGTGGCTGAACACGTTGAAAGCGACAAAGGATGCCCCTGATATCTGCCTCATGGTCTCCGCGATATCATGGTAGTCGATATTGTCCGCGAAGTAGCCATTCAGCTTTTGGGAAGCCTCTGCAAATTGCGTGAAGTGCGTGAGCTCTTCGTATACGGTTGTGAAATACCCTTCGCCGTCGGAGACAACCGTTACACGGTACCACCGCCCAAGCGCTTCGGAGTAGTGCTCAAATACCTCCCTTCCTCCGTTCAGGGCAATATTTCCAAAAAATCCAATCCAGTCAAACTCCTCTCCGATGATTCCCGGGTGCACCTTTGTAACCGGACGGTTGATGATATCCCCCCTTTTCAGTCCGGAGATTTTTTCAAATGCCCTGTTGGTATTCACAAAAATGTAATCCACGGGTTTACCGTCATCATCAAGGATGATTTTACAATCGGCTATCCCCAGCAAAAACTTGTCAGCCATTCCTTATAATATCTTGAGTAATCAAAAACCGGCGGCAGGACACCCCTGCCGCAACAGACCTTCCTTCGGTAAAAAGCAAAAATCACACCATAAAAAGAAAAAAAACGAACCCAGGCCGGCGGCGCGGGCCGGACATGCACGATACGGTGGTGGTAAACCACTTCTCAGAAGGCGGTTACGATTTTTGACGGGCGTTGTAGATGGGCTTTCCGCGCTGTACATAGTCCTGAAGCACCCGGATCGCTTCCTCGCGCAGCAGATCCCGGGCGACCGAAATACCGCGCTGTTCCAGGGCGTCGGACCAGTCGGCTGGTTTGGGACCTTCGTCGAAGCCGGCGGCACGGGCATCCTCGTCGCGGGCGGCGCACACCACGCGGCGCACCCCCGACCACGGTGTGGCGCCCAGGCACATGGAACAGGGTTCGGTGCTGGTAAACAGCTCACAGAAAGGCATGTCTTCACCGCCCAGGTCGTGCGTTTCAAGGACCTGCTGGGCCAGGGCGTACGCCACCATCTCGGCATGTCCGCCCGACCAGCGGGCCGGAACCACAATATTCACACCGGGGGCAATCAGCCGGCCGGTATCGCGGTTGAAAACAGCCGCCCCAAAAGGTCCGCCAGTGTCGTTTCGGACATTTTCACGGGCCAGCGCGATCGCCAGGCGCATTTTCTCCTCGTCGGTGCGATAGATGTGATCCGGCGCGGGAAGGACGGATGAAACCCACCCGGGGAGCTGAAACCGGAAATCCGGGAACGTGAAGCCGGCAGTTTGATTCATCAGACAGAGAGTATACCAGTAAAAAGAAAATACAGCCTGCTCATTATACGACATCGATTCTTCGTGGTCAATGGCAATCTGGCGGCATAACCCGGCGCTCCGAACTCCGGATCCGTATGCCGGATCCTACTCGTTAAACAGCAGCTCGGCGTCAAACTCCTGAACCAGGTGCCAGGTCAGTTTTCCCGCGTCAAACACAATGTGAAAATAGCGCTGTTCGGTCGAACGGACCACAAAGTGGTAGTGCATCGCCTGGCCCACCCGCTCGGCATGCGACTGCCGCACCTGCGCGATGCGGTGGGACTGCCCGTCCGGCAATTGAAACCGCAGCGGCGTAATCCCGAACTTCACCTTCCGGGACCGGAATCCCGCAAAAATACTTAACACATTGATGGCCGGGTATTTGTCCATTTTGATCCGAGATCCGGGTTCCGTTGCTTGTCTTCCAGCCGCCATTCTTTTTGCCTGCCCCGCATTTTTTACAGACGAAGTGTTGCAGAAAAACGACATCACACATAAATTACACATATAAATAATCGCGTCAAACTGCGGTCTTTAAAAATGTTTTCTCCGGTCCGGGCGCAAGCCTTCCGTCCGGTGATGAATGACAGGCAATCGGCACTGCAATTGAACGGTGCGATGAAATTGAAACACTGCGCGGACCTTCCGCCCGGGAATGCATGATGAGCAATGAACCCTGAACATATTTCCTCTTACGATCTGGAGCAGGATGTCCACCGCATCACGCTTTACAGCAGCGTGGCCCGGGAGCATCAGCATGTGAGCCTGAAGCCCCGGCTCTATCTGCATATCGACATGAACTGCTTTTACGCGCAGGTTGAGCAGCGTGCGTGGAACCTGTACGGGCTTCCGGTGGCCATGGGCGGATGGCGCAAGCCCGACGGCACGCCGCGCGGCATCGTGGCTACCGCCAGCTACGAAGCCCGGCAGCTTGGCATCAAAACCGCCATGAGCGCCCTTGAGGCCCATCAGATCTGTCCCTACCTGATCTTCCTGCAGATCGACTACGACAAATACAAAGGCATCAGCCGGCAGCTTCAGGCGATTCTGGAGGATTTTGCCCCCGATGTCGAGAAGTACTCCATGGATGAATACTTCCTGGATGTGACGTTTCTGCAGCGGCGACCGCGCCCGGCCATCCACGCTTTTGCCGGCCGGCTCAAGCGCGCCATATACGATGAACTCGGGCTGGTCTGCTCCGTCGGCATTGCCCGGAGCAAGACCTACGCCAAGCTGGCCTCCGGACTGCGCAAGCCCAACGGACTCCTCCTCCTTCTCAGCGATGAGGAGGCGCAACAGGAACTGGATCCCCTCCCGCTGGACAAGGTGTGGGGCATCGGCCGGCGGCGGTACCGGCGTCTGCAGCGCCACAGCATCCTGACCATCGCCGACGCCCGCAAACGGGGTCCGGGTATCTTCGAACAAATCTTCGGCGCCATGCAGGGCCGGCTGTTCTACGAGATGGTGACCGGCCGCGACCGCGCCCGGGTGCTCGACAACGCCCACCATGTGCCGGACGAAGTCAGCTACATGCATACTTTTTCCGATCATACCGCCGACACCGGACAGGTACGCGCCGAGCTGGTCAAAGCAGTCCGGCAGGTCTGCTACCGGATGCGCGGCTACCGCCGCAAGGCGCGCCGCTTCGGCTGCTACCTCCGGTTCCAGGATGCCCGGTGGCAAGGCACCTCCTTCGCTTTTGCCACGCCCGGCTACACCAACCTCGACGAGTACGTCATGAACGCCTGCATCCCCGCAGCCATGGAGCTGCTGGAGCGGGCGCGGCGGGACGGGTACACCTTCCGCGGAGTCGGGCTCCACACCATCGACATGGTGCCGGGCGACCAGCTCGAAATCTTTTTTCAGGAGGACAGCCGTCTCTACCGCCTCTACCGCTCTATCGATACCATCAACAACCACTACGGCAAACAGGCCATCGTCAAAGGCGCGATGAAGGACGGCGTGCCGGGCAAAACCCATTTTGTCAACCGGAGCTGAAATGGCCGGGCTCCGAAGTATCCGCTCAGCCGGCGAAATTACCGCTGCCGAAGCGGTCTGCCGGCGGAGGGCCTGACCCGACGGAGGGCACCCTCACGGATTTCCGGCTTTCCGGAGAAGCTCCCGGAAAAAACGTCTGGTGGCACCCCACGGGATAGCCGGGAAATATTTCAGGCTCTTTTTCTGTCTGATGCGCCAGCTGTTATACCCCACCATGACGATATTCCAGACGTAACCCAGGGTTATGAGGAACATATGATTGGGAAACGGCGCGCGGGTCCAGCCACGCCCCCACTCCGACCACGCAATGTGGTAGTAGAGCGGAGACTGGTAAAACCATGCCGACAACACCGAGATCAGGATAACCAAAAGAATCACTGTGAACTGGTAATTCAGGATCTGCTTTCCGGCTCTGTCCACAGCCCTGTCCCGGTCTTTCAGCACCACCCAAATCAGCAGCGGGGCGAGAATCCACAACAGGAAATGCACATACATGCCCAGCAGCGAAAGGTTGATGAAATGCAGGTAGCGGCCGGTGTCCCCCTCTTCCGCCCGGGTGAGCTGCCCCGTTGCAACACCCAGCGCTTCGGCGATTCGTTGCAGTGTATCGCCCCTGGGAGTAGTGTCGCCGGCTTCGATCCGCTGAATCGTTCGAATGTTGACCCCGGCTTTTTCGGCGAGCAGATCCTGCGACCATCCCAAAGCACTCCTTTTCTCCCTGATCTGACGCGATACTTCACTGCGACTCATATCTGCATGTTTTGATGGCGGTTGACCCGGACCCCGTCCGGCACACTGTCGAAATCCTACCGAATATACATCATCCGGGGAACGGCGAACACGACATTAACACGTCATTTCGATGACATACCGCCTTCGTTCGCAAACTGGATACACTTCCTCCCGCCCGGATGAGCTGCCCCGCATACATGCCGGCAGCGGCTATCCCTGCTCCGGCTGCCTTTCGTCCACCGCCTTTACGTCGTGTACACCGAATTGAACAGCACATAATCGGTGGTCAGGTCCGAGCCCCAGGCCACTGCCGTGGCATCGCCGTCGCACATGTCCATTTTCACACTGATGTGCGATTCGCGCAGCAGCTTTTTCATGAAGTTCCGGTCGTATTTGACCGGTTTGCCTTTTGCAAGTACCTTCACCCGCTCTTTTTCATTGCCCAGATAGAGATCCACCGTCGTGTAGTCGAACGGAACGCCTGCATTACCGGCCGCCGAGACGATGCGTCCCCAATTCGGGTCACGGCCGAACATCGCGGTCTTGACCAGGTTGGAGCTGGATATGTTCCGGGCGAGTTTACGCGCTACCGCTTTGTCCGGCGCATTCTCTACCCGGTATTCGACAAATTTGGAGGAGCCCTCTCCGTCGGAGATGATCAGTTTTGCAAGATGCTGCATCATCTCCCTGAGCTTGTTGCGGAAGACCTTGTAGTCTGCGTGGTTCGCATTGGTCAGCCGGTCGTTGCCGGCCTTGCCGTTTGCCAGCACCGCAACCATGTCGTTGGTGGAGGTGTCTCCGTCGACGGTGATCATGTTGAACGTGTCATCCACCGCTTCGGAAACCGCCTTCTGAAGCAGTTTCGGCTCAATATCAGCATCCGTCACGATAAAACCGAGCATGGTGGCCATGTTGGGGTGGATCATGCCGGACCCCTTCGCGATACCGGCCATATTGACCTCCCGGCCATCCAGCGTAAACTCCAGAAACCCCTCTTTGGCAAAGGTGTCGGTGGTGAGAATTGCGTTGGCGGCAAACGAGCCCGCCGACGACCGGTTGGTCAGCTTGGGGGCATTTTCCCTGATGCCTTCCACGATATCCTCCGTGGGGAAGGGTTCACCGATCACACCGGTGGAAGAGACAATCACCAGGTCCTCATCGATCTCCAGGCTTTCAGCCAGGGTTTTCACCATTGCCTGGGCGCCTTCGTACCCCTGCTCGCCGGTGCACGCGTTCGCATTGCCGGCATTGACCACAATGGCCTGGGCCAGCCCGTTCTTCACATGCTCCCGCGATATTTTGATCGGTTCGGCAATGACCTGGTTCTGAGTGAACACCGCGCCAACACTGGCGGGTACATCGGAATAGATGATAGCCAGGTCTCTTCGCAAGGATTTGACACCCGAATGGGCTCCCCAGCATGTGAACCCTCGTACATTGGTAATATTTTTGATCATATCGATATGATTTTTTGCCGGACTGTTACTTTCCGGTTTGATTATAACGTTAATTAGATCTGCGACTCGCATCCGGTCCACCGGCCGGTTACCGGATTGCCTGCAGACGAAACTCCCGAGGCTGTCATCGCCGGCGGGTGTTCCTTACCGCCGGCTATCTTCATCATCGACAGTCGCGATCGGGAATGCGGATACCGGGCACCCGGAGGAGATCCGGTTCCGCTACAGCCGCCTTACGGGTTGATCGGCACCTGCCCGAGCCCCTGGGCCTCATCAAAGCCAAACATGACATTCATATTCTGAACGGCGAGGCCGGCCGCCCCCTTTACCAGATTGTCAATCGCGCTTATGATGATCACGTTTCCGGTGCGATCGTCATAGTCGACGTAAATATTGCAGTAGTTGCTGGCCCTGACATCCTTCAGTGTGGGCGGATTCTGGCACAGCCTGACAAACGGCTTGCCCCGGTAATAATCGCGGTACATCTCTTCCAGGCGTTGTTTCCCGTTGCCGGCCCAGCCGGATTCGTCCTCCGGCCGCGCATACACGGTAGTCAGGATACCACGGTCCACCGGCAGCAGGTGCGGGGTGAACTGAACCGGTCCCAGGCCACCTGCCACATCTTCCAGAATGCTCTGGATCTCAATGGTATGGCGGTGCGTCTTCACCCCGTACGCCTTGAAATTGTCGTTCACATTCGAAAACATGTTGGTGGCGGAGGCCTTGATCCCCGCGCCGGTCACACCGGTTTTGGAATCAATGATGATGCCGTCCCTGCGGATTTCTCCGGATGCGGTCAGAGGTGCCAGCGACAGAATCGCGCCGGTCGGGAAGCATCCGGGATTGGCGACCAGGGCCGCATTGCGAATCCGGTCGGCATAGAGTTCGGGCAATCCGTACACGGCATCTGCAAACCCCTGCGGATAGACGTGTTTTTTGGGATACCACTGCTCATAGACCTCCGGCGAGGCCAGACGAAAATCCCCCGAGAAATCAACCATGCGGAAGTCACGGCCGGCAAACCGTTTTACGTAATCCATCGACACCCCGTGCGGAAGCGCCAGGAATACCAGATCCAGATCGGTATTGTCTACCTGATCCGCTTTATGCAGCACATCATCCACGATGCCGTGAAAAAACGGATGGACATCCGAAAATTTCTCTCCGGCCCGGGACTCGGAGGTAATCAGGGCGATCTCCACCCCCGGATGCTGCGCGAGTATACGTACGATTTCCGATCCGGTGTAACCGGTAGCCCCGATAACACCAACTTTCTTCCTGTTCATCATAATATTATCAGCTTACATTCATTTGTTTTCAGCACTGTTTTCGTGCATCCGTATGTGTTCCTGCCGGCCAGGCGGCCTGGTCCTGCACACGGCAGTAACTGCTGCCCGGCGTAAAATCGGCAACATGATCCGGGTTGAGGCGGAGTGATTGATTCAGAGGATGGTTGTGCCGACGGGTTCGCGCCTGCCGACCGCCAGCAGCTGTTCGGGGTCGGTTCCATTCAGGATGACAGCCGAGCGGGCACCGTTTTTGAGCGCAATGGCACAGGCTTCTGTCTTGGGGATCATCCCCCCCTGAATCACTCCTTCCTCTTCCAGTGTTGCGATATCGGACGCCCGGAGTTCGGTCACCAGCGACGACGGATCGTTGATGTCCCGCAACAAACCGTCAACGTCGGTCAGTACAATGAACTTTTCGGCTCCGAGCGCTCCTGCAAGGTGACCGGCAAACATGTCGGCGTTTACGTTATATTCGTTGCTGTCCACATCGGCGGCCAGACAGGCAAGCACCGGGATGTACTCATGATCCAGCAGCAGATGGAGCAGGTGCGTATCCATGCTTACCACATCGCCAACCTGACCCAGGTCGTGCTCTTCGACATGGCCATCGACCTCTTTTCTGTGCATCCGCTTGACCGCCGTGGCAATTTTTCCGTCTTTGCCGGAAAGCCCAACCGCTTTGTAGCCTAGCTTATTGACCAGCCTGACCAGCGCGCCGTTGACCTGGCCTTTCAGCGCCTTTTCCACATGCTCCAGCGCTTCAGGGGTGGTTACCCGGTGCCCGTCTATAAATTCCGACTCGATATTGGCCTGAAGCAGCGCCTCCTTGATAAAGGGTCCGCCGCCATGAGCAATTACAACATTGAAACCGTAGTTCTGAAGCAGGCAGATATTCTTGACGACCTGCTGCCTGAGAGAGTCTTCGGTCATGGCATTACCGCCATACTTAACAACAATAATCGGTTTTTGCTGATCCATTTTTTCGTTTGGATGACTATTTCTTTTCAATCCTTCAAAATACGGTATTCTCGGGACGATATCGAATCGGATTGCCCGGCCAGCCCTGCTGCGGATCCGGATGATGCGGTTCGAAGGCAAAGGCAAAAAGGGTGGCACGGGCAAAGCAAGGCACCGGCAACCGGATCATTTACACGGAACGGGACTTGCAAATCTGTTCAGCAGCCGGGTACAGGCTTCCGTAACCGGGGTACAGGCTGCGATCTGCCAATGGCGTGAGGTACGTTGTCTTCGGACACGATTCCAGGTGGCGGCCGGGTACGGGCTGCGGGGCTGCGACCCGAAGCCGCATCAGAAGAACGTGAAATAGAAGAAGGTGACGGCGACGAACAGGAACACGATGGTCATCCCCCCGCCCGCTTTAAAATAGTCGCTGGTACGATATCCGCCGGCGGTCATCAGCAGCGCGTTCACCTGATGGGTGGGCAGCACGAACGAATTGCCGGCACTAACGGCGGCCAGCAGCACCAGGGGGCGGGGATCCACCCCGGCCAGCGTACCGATGCTCACCACCAGCGGGGCGAGCACCACAACCGCGCCCACATTCGACATCACCAGAGAAAAAATGGTCGACAGCAGGGCGACTGTTAACAGCAGCAGATAGATGTGGCTTCCCTCCACTACGATCATCACATTGCGGGCCAGGAACTCGGCTGCTCCGGAGTTTTGCATGGCCACTCCGAGCGGTATGAGTCCGACGAGCAGAAACACCACCTTCCACTCAATCGCCTTGTAGGCATCCTGGATGGTCATCACACGGGAGAGCACCATGGCGATCGCACCGGTCAGAAACGCGATGGAGATGGAGAACCCGGACATTGCCAGGCCGATGGCCAGCAGAAAGCTGCCGACGGCGGGCACGGTCCCGGACCGGTCACGCGGAGCCACCTCAAACGGGGTGACCACAACGAAGGGATCGCTGTTTTGAAGATCCCGGATATGAGGCCACGGGCCGTAGATGATAAACGTATCACCGGGTTGGATCTCGTGGTCGGAAATATCGCCCTGGATTTTTCTGCCCTGACTGAAAATCATCAGCGGTTCCACCGCATAGCGTTTGCGCATGGAAAATTTGCGGATGGTCTGGCCGACCAGCTCCGATCGCGGTGGCACTACCACCTCCACAAAGCCCGACTCATCGGGGTCATCGAGACTGTGAAACATGTGATGATCACTGGCCGGCTCCAGTTTATGCACCGATACAAACTCTTTGATGCGCTCGTCATCTCCGTAAAGCGCCAGGGTCTGATCCTGCTCAAAACGGGTCTCGCGCCAGGGGGCGTAGTCGGCGTACTGATCGTGGGAAAGCGCCAGGATGTTCAGGGCGTAATCGCGCCATACACCGGATTCTTCGACGGTTTTTCCGATAAGCGGACTCTCTCCGGGGATGCGGAAATAGCGGATGTTCTGCGACAGGCTGAAGGCGTCAATCAGTTTTTCCTGCTCGGTTAGCTCCTGCCGCGCCTCGCCGGAACCCTGTGGCAGCACAAACTTTCCGAACAGCAGAAAAAACAGGATGGCTGCAAGCAGAAGAGCGATTCCAACCGGTGTGACCGCAAAGAGTCCGTAGGGCTCCAGATCCGCATTCTGGAGCAGATCGTTTGTGAGGATCAGGTGGCCCGAACCAACCATGGTGAGGGTTCCGCCGATGATCGCGGCAAAGCCAATCGGCATGATCAGCTCAGAGGCCGAAATCTTGATGCGGCGGGAGATGTCCAGAATACTCGGCAGGAACAGAGCCGCGGCGCCGATGTTCTGAATTACGCCGGAAAGTGTGCCCACCGACAGGGAAAATACCCCGAGGATGCCGGTTTTGCCGGTACCCACCTTGCGAAGCACCGCCTTTGAAAACCGCGACATGATTCCGGTGCGCGATATCCCCTCCCCCATGATCATGACGGCAATCATCGCCACCACGGCATTGCTGGAAAAACCGGAAAGCGCCTCGCTGGTGGAGAGGATCCCGGTCCAGCTCAGGGCCAGCATCGCCAGCAGTGCGGTTACGTCGATGCGGATAATCTCCGTAACCAGGAAAATGACTGTCAATCCCATTATTGTGAGAACAATCAGTATTTCGGCATCCATAGAATCGGCGATTGGTTTTCAGGGTGGCAGTGAGTTTCGCTGCCAATAGTTCTAACCACTGGTTATTTCTGTCTTCTTGCTTGTTTTATAGCTGCAGAGGATTTCGCTGCCTTCCGCTTCTGAAAGTTGAAAAAATCGGGACGGATGGAGTCCCCAACACCCGACTGTTTTGAAAGTCACGGCTCGGACCCGGTTGACGCCCTGCATCCCGGACGCGACGGACTCCATGTACCGAATATCGCAAAAAACATCAGATAATGAACCCGGGCCTTGACAATATATAAAATATATATTTATTTCGATATATGAATATTGTTTCTGTGACGGGGATTAGGTAAACTGGCGTCATTGGTACCGGGCGGATGCAGGTCGTCCTGGTGCCCGCTGCTGTCGGCGCAGGCACGTAAACGGTCACCTCTATGCGGTATCGTTTAAAAATCATCCTGACTGCTGACAGCGCCAGTTCCGTAAATGGTCGGAGTGATCCCCGGAGATCGTCGCCGGGGGCAGTTACCCCTCCGCCCGAAACCAAATAGTGATACCCTATGACCCGACAGGAAGCGGAAAAATTGCTAACAGAGTGGATATCCGGTGATAATCTCCGGCATCATTGCCATATGGTCGCCGCTGCCATGGAAGGATATGCGCGTCATCTTGCCAAGAGCCCGGACGAAACCGACCGGTGGTGGCTGGCCGGTCTGCTTCATGACCTCGACTGGGAGAAGCAGCCGGATGAGCACCCCAACTATGCGCTTGCGCACATCTTCCCGCAAACGGACCTTCCCGAGGATGTTACCGACGCTATTCGGGCGCATGCCCCCGAACGTACCGGTGCCGAACCGGAAACAGAGATTGCGCGATACCTGTTTGCCTGCGATGAAATCAGCGGATTCATGCATGCGGTTTCCCTGATGCGGCCTGAAGGGTTTTCGGGAATGAAGGCCAAGTCGGTAACTAAAAAGATGAAAGACAAACGGTTCGCCGCCAATGTGAGTCGTGATGACATCCGCAAGGGTGCGGAACTGATCGATTCCGATCTGGGGGATCATATTCTGTTTCTGGCAGGGGTCTTCGACGCTGAAAAATAATATTGAATAAAAACAACGTTTTGTTCACGGAAAAAGCGGGGTCGTGCGTCTACTTCCTGTACCGCCCGACGCTCAGGTCCGGGTATTGCCCCTTCACTCTGTCGTACAGCTTTTTCCGTTTATGTCTCTCTTTTTGGTGTCAGCTTCAGCCTCCGCGCACTCCATGGCCAAAATCGCAACGGCCATCTCCCTCACCACGCTCTTTCTTCTGTCGGGAATATCTGTTCAGCCGGCGGAATCTTCCGCCCGGATACCGGCAAAAAGCTCCACAACCGGGTCATCTGCACTGGGCGACAACCGTGTCAGCCAGACGCACACCGACATCCCTCCGGTTCACTGGGGTGAAGAAGGCCGGCGCGAGAATATGATCGAAACGGCCTCCTCCCCCGCCAACCGCTGGAGGCAATATGGAAACACGCCGCTGCCGGATCCAGAGTACGCCACTCACGGTCCGCTGGTACCGGCATTCCCGGGCGCGGAAGGATACGGTGCCTACTCGTTCGGCGGGCGGGGCGGAACGGTTTACCGGGTGACCAACCTCGACAACAGCGGTCCCGGTTCCCTGCGCCGGGCGGCCCAGGCTTCGGGACCTCGCATCATCGTGTTTGATGTCTCCGGCACCATCGAGCTCACTACACCGATCCGCGTCTATCACCCCTATATGACCATCGCCGGGCAAACCGCTCCGGGTGACGGAATCACCGTAGCCGGACAGCAATTCGATGTACGAACCCACGATGTAGTCATCCGGCATATGCGCTTCCGACATGGCAATGACGGAAGATACAGCGATGACGAATGGACCCTTCGGGTCAGAGGCGCGAACTACGTAGTACTGGACCATGTCACGGCAACCTGGGGAGTCGACGGCAACCTGGGAGTAACTCACTCCGACAACATAACGGTGCAGAACAGCATGCTGGCCAAACCGCTGTACCGGTCGGTCCACGAAAAAGGGAACCGCGCCTATGGAGCCCTGGTGCGCGGGCGCCATGGTGCACGCTACAGTTTTCTGGCGAATCTGTGGACCAATCACCGGGCAAGGGTACCAAGACCCGGCAATTACGTTCCGTTTTTACAGGATCCCGACGGACTGCAAATTGATTTTCGCAATAATGTGATGCTCGACGGCGTGGGCGCCAATTACGACGATGACACCGTCACCAAGTACAACTTTGTGAACAACTACGCTCTGACCAACTGGCGGCTCATTGAGCAAAGCAGATACTCGCAGGGGTATTTCGAAGGAAACTTTCGGCAGGGGTCGATTCCCGCCGATCAGTACAGTATGGTTCAGCTGGGTGGCAACATCAGCCGAAGCGACCACGAACAGTCGGAACCGTTCGATCCGGGTCCGGTTACCACTCGCAGCGCCCATGAAGCCTGGGAATTTGTCTCCTCGGAAGCCGGGGCCTGGCCGAGGGACGAGCATGACACCTATGTGCTGCAGGAACTTGTGAACTACCACGCCGAGCACATCGAAGGCAGTGAGGCCCCTTACAGCCTGCCCGCATGGTGGCGAACCGGCCGCATTGACCACCAGGATGAGGTCGGCGGCCTCCCGAACCTGGAAACCGCCCGTCTGCCGGCCGATTCGAACCAGAACGGCATCCCCGACTGGTGGGAAGAAGAGCACGGCCTTGACTCGAGCGATCCGGACCTCGCCGTGCGGGATGACAACGGCAACGGGTACACCAATATCGAGGATTACCTGAACTGGCTGGCCAATCCGGACGGCCTGTTCCTGGATCGTCACCCGAGATACGGCGGAGAGATAGATTACGTTCCTCAACCGCCCGACCTGATCCAGCCTCACCAGCACGCTGCAAACGTGGATTTATCCCCCCACTTTCTCTGGAGCACCTCCGAAAGCTCCGATCAGTACCAGCTTCGGATCTATGAGGGGATCAATGCCGAGCGGCTGGTGGTGGATACGACCCTTGCTGAAACCGGGTTGCATTACCCCGGCGAGCTTCAGCCGAACGAAACCTACACCTGGGCCGTGCGTGGCATCAGCCCGGATGGAGAACCCGGCATCTGGTCAAGTTCGCGCATGTTCTTCACGAGGCATGTCACCTCTGCCGGCAGCGAAGAAGCCGTTACGGAATACCGCCTGGATGCCAACTACCCGAACCCATTCAATCCATCCACACTTATCGGATTTGCCATTCCGGAGCGGGGCCATGTAACACTGGAAGTATTTGACCTGACCGGCAGGCGCGTCGCCACGCTGGTCGACGAGACCCGGGAGGTCGGACACCATACCGTCACGTTCGATGCATCACAACTGACCAGCGGTGTCTACCTGTATCGCATGCAAACGGACCGTTTTGTGACAACACGCAAGCTGACGCTCATCAAATAGTATCATATTGCCACAGGCTGCCACAGGAGCTTTTATCCTCATGTAAACCGACAGTCAGGGGGATTCTCCTGGGGTGATACGAATCTGACTTAAAATGATTGCGGCGGCGGAACGTCTCCTCTGATTTTAAATGATTGCGGCGGCGTATCATCACCCGGTGCCGCGTTGCGAAGGAAGCGCGCATTCGGAAATTATGAGCTGTTTTTGAATGGCCGCGCCTTTCCGCGTGTTGATGTTGAATAAGTAGCACCGACTTCAATTGCTGCACCCATTTATTCTACCAAACCGCGGAGAGAATATGAGCACACTGAATGGAAAGCGCGTTTTAATGTTCGTTGATGATGTATACGAAGACCTGGAGCTTTGGTACCCCAAGCTGCGGCTCACTGAAGAAGGTGCCGAAGTGGTGGTTGCCGGTCCGGAGGAAGGGGTCGTTTACAAGGGGAAACACGGGTATCCTTGCAGGTCGGATGCAGCCATTGCCGATATGCAATCCGGAGATTTCGATGCGCTGGTGCTTCCCGGCGGGTTTGCTCCGGACAAGCTCAGGCGGGATCCCCGCGTACTCAAACTCACCCTTGAATTCCATGAAGACGGCAAACCGCTGGCGCATATCTGTCATGCCGGGTGGATTCCCATTTCGGCCGATATCATGAAAGGATACCGGTGCACCTCCACACCGGGCATCAAGGACGACCTCAAAAATGCCGGTGCCGAATGGGTGGATGAAGAAGTGGTGGTGGACCGTCACCAGATCAGCAGCCGCAACCCCAACGACCTTCCCGCGTTTTGCCGGGAAATCATCAAGCTGATGAGCTGATTTATCCGAAAACCTGAGCCGAGCTGATATGCCCGAAGAGCGGAACTGATTTATTCGAAGTGCGGAGCAGCGGGCCGGAACCGGATGGCGCGGTGGGCGGAGGTCACCTCACCCCATCCACCCAAGAAAAAGATACCATCCGGTGAGCGTCAGTATGGATGCGGGGGTTCCGATGCCCACAATCAGTGAGGCCAGCCGGGGATTGAGGCCGTAGCTGGTGGCCAGTATCGAACCGGTGACCATCGGCGGCATGGCTGCCATCATGATGCTCACATCAAACGCCAGGCCTTCGCCTCCCAAAACCATCACATAGAGAACAAACAGGAGGAGTGGGGCCAGAATCAGTTTATAGGCCAGTGCCGATGAGAGTGGGTTCAGGATAGATCCGCCGGTGGATCCGAGGCGTATCTGGAGTCCGACGGAGATCAAAGCGATCGGCGTCAGGGTCGCGGCAAAACTCTCAAGCACGCCAAGCACCACCCCTCCCGGCTGCACATTCACAAAATTCATCAAAAGCGCCGCCGTGAAAAAGATAAATGGAGGAAACGTGGCGACCTTCCGCAGCACCACTCTTTTACGGGTCTTGCCGGTAGCATAGATGCTGGCGACAATCACACCCAGCGTGCTGGTTACTACAAAGGTTCCGGGCTGGTCAACCATCAGTGCAATTTGGAGTCCTTCGGGGCCGTACAGGGCTTCCATCACCGGGAAACCTACAAACGCGGTGTTGCCTAGACCGGCAGTGAGAATGATGCAACCGGCCGTCTTCCGATCCCACCCCATCCGTCCGGAGAGCGCACGCACCAGCAGCATGGAAGCGAAAAACACGATCCAGGCCGTTGCGACCGGAAACAGCAGATCGGCGGCAATTTCCATACCGGGTATGTGGATGAGCGCCAGCGAAGGCAATGCGACATAGATCAGGTACTGATTCAGGGCCAGATGGGTGTTCTCCGGGAATGCCGGTATCCGGCGAATCACCATACCGATCAGCAGGCTGACGGCAATCAGTGCAAGGGGTGCTACAGGCTCCATCAACTGAAAAAAGATTGCGGTTTCGATTACATATCAGGTCGGTCCGGGCGTGGCAACACGTCGGCTTGGACCATGCTCTAATATAGCATGTCGACAGCGAATACTCAGCCCCGGAAATCAAAACGGCAGACGGTTTTCGCAAGTTAGTGCCCCGTTTGGTGACTTTGGATTGCTTTACTCCTGCCGATGGTGTAAATACGGGCGGTGCGTTTCCGCGGATCCGAATGCGCCGGGTCCCGTGCACCTCATGCGCGGACATGCCTGGCGGCGAGGGGAATTGGCAATCAGGTTGCTGCCATACCGTCGGTACTCATGCGCGGATACGCATGCCCGCGAGGGTCGTAAGGGCGTATGACGCGGCGGCGATGCCCATCACCACACCGAAACCGGACTCCAGCGCAACCAGCGTCGCCAATGCCGTGGCCGAGACCGACAGGCAGCTGTCGATGCCGCAGGCCCAGGGAATCTGCGACGCGTTGCTGCCGGACAGCAGCCGCAGGCCGAAGGGAAACATCATCCCCATGAAAAAGGCCGGTGGCGCAAGAAGGATGGTAACGCTGATGATTTTCAGGACCAGTGGCCACGACATGCTGATATCCAGCAGCGGCATGAGCAGCAGGGAGTAGGCGAGCACAAGCGCCACAATAGTGCCTCCGGTCCGCAGGAGGATGCGCCGGGTCGGCGTAAACCGTGAGGAGGCGTAGCTTCCGGTTCCGGAAAAAAGCAGCAGCGCAGCCAGCACGGCGGCGGTCGCGTACACAGGCTGCCCAAGATAGAGAACCAGCTTCTGGATGAGCACCATTTCAAAAAACATGAAGCCGGTCCCGATGCCGGCGAAATAGAGAAAAGTCCAGCGGCGGCGGGTACCCTGCCATCCCACCCGAAACAACGGCAAAAGAATCAGCACCACCGAAGCGAGAACAATCTGGACAAGGGTCACCCCTGCCATGACAAACCCCAGTTCCATATACGGCAGCTGATCATCTCCGTACAAGTCGCGCAGTTCGGGGATGCTGCTCCAGGAGATGGAGTGGGAGAAAAAAGGGCGGTTGTCGGTGGCCGGGCGCACGTCAAACACATAGCTGTCGAACAGGGAGTCGGGGTTTCCGACAAGAAGCGTGTCGACATGATCGAAAAAGGAGCGATCCTGGGTCCGGTTGAATCTGTCGCGTTCCTCCGGACGAATATCCGCCAGGAAGAGGGGGTCGAAAGAGCGTTCTTCGGAAAAGCGGCGCGCCGTTTCCCGTTCCTGTTCGGTGAAAGGGGAACGGCTGAGCATGTAGGTGATGGTGCCCCAGCTGCGGATGGCCATGATATGGTCGCCGGGCCGGCTGATTCCGCGCTCATCGAGCAGCCGGCGCCAGGTGGCCGGAAGCTTGAGTGTGGCCCGTGCCGGGTGTTCGGTCCATATGGTCGATGCGATCATTCCATGCGGGGCAAGGCGGTCCCACATCTCGTGGAACGCCTCCAGTGTGAGATGGTTCTGCTCCTGCAGGGCGTTCAGGCCGGAAGTGCCGCCGAAAGCTCCTATTACGGGCAGGATGATGAGGTCGGTCTGCAGCCCCGGATTAGCGGCCATCCAGGAGCGAACGCTGTTGCCGTGAAGCGATACCCCCGGCTGATGGTACAGCGAGTCGTTCCATTGCGGATGCTCTTGCGTCAGAAGGTGATTGGCCCGGCGGTGCGGCTCGACGGCATGGATCCGGGAGACGCCGTGATGAACCCCGTGCGAGACATCGGTACCGGTCGCGGCATGGAGGACCACCATCGTATCCGGACGGCGTACCGCGAAGGGCAGCCCCCGGGTGGAATAGTCCAGGATATGGCTGCCGTTTTGAGCGCTTTTCCCCAGCAACGTGCCAAAATACTCCCCGTTGTTGAACACGACGTCTCTGACCGGCGGAGCGTCACGATACTGCAGGCTCAGTGAGGGGGCAAAACGCTGCGCAGGAGCGCTGACAACCTGCAGCAGTCCGTATGGGCTCGAACGCTCGAAGGTCACTTCCGCCTCGGGTAACTGAAGGGCGCCGTATATCGCCTTGTACTCGGATGTTTGCGGCACCACTGGATGAATAAATCCGGCCAGAGGCACCAGCAGCGACAAAACGATGGCTACAGTAAACCTGCGTCCCGGAAGACGAACAAGCCATGCGGCGAAAAGCACCAGCAGCGACAGCAGCGAGGCGGTTTCAGGCAAAGGCATCAGCCAGAACAAGGCGATGGCAACCACGCCGCCCAGGGCGGACCCGCCCAGATTAAAAAAGTAGATGGTCCCGATTTCAGAAACCTGCCGGTAGAAAACCAGGGTGATTGCCAGGCCTCCAAAGAAAAAAGGCAGGCAGTATACCAGATAGGAGAAGATCATCACCCCTATCTGTGACCGTTCAAAAAAGAGAAGAAACGCGTCGAAATCACCGAAGACGCCGGCCATCCAGCCGGCAGCCGCCATCGAGACACCGCACAGGAGGTAGAGTACCGGCAGAGCGGTGTCGAAATGTCGGTTCATCCATTCCCGGAAGAGTGCCAGGAATGTGCCGGCCGCTCCAAACCCCAGCATCGCCATGGATATCACCATATATGCGAAATGGTGCCACTGTGTGATGGAGAGAATCTGCATGATCACCAGCTGAAAGGCGATCAAAGCCATGGAGGTGATGCCGATGGAAAAGGGAACGGCCGCGCTTCCCGGCGAGGAGAGATCGGACCCACGCTCACTGCCCGGATGAGCGGAAGCCAATAATTTCTGGATACGATTCCGGAAAAAGTTCATGCCATATATCAGTCGTCGTCACGCGTAAACGGTACGAACCTGACCGGCATCACGTTGCTTGTACGAATGTCATCACCATCCTTTTGCACCAGCATCAAGTTTTGGGTCCGGAATGGGGAGCCGACCGGGATAATCATCCTGCCCCCGTTACGCAGTTGATCCACAAGCGGCGGCGGAATATGGTCGGCGGCGGCGGTAACCACAATGGCATCGAACGGCGCGTGCTCCTCCCATCCGTGGTATCCGTCGGCGATTTTGGTATGAACGTTATCATAACCGGCTTTTTGCAGGTTGCCTTCTCCCCATCTTCCAAGCTCCTCGATGATTTCGATGGTATAGACGTTATCGGAGAATTCCGCCAGAACCGCCGCCTGGTACCCCGAACCGGTTCCGATCTCCAGAACTTTCATGTCGGGCCAGGGCTGGATCAGCTCGGTCATCAGTGCCACAATATAGGGTTGTGAGATGGTCTGGCCATGGCCGATGGGCTGGGGGCTGTCCTGATAAGCGCGCCTTTCCTGACCCGCAGGAACAAACAGATGTCTGGGTACGCCGCGCATGGCATCCAGGGTCAGCGGATGCTCAATACCTCTGGCGGCAATTTGTCTTTCGACCATGCGTTCGCGCTGCTCGCTGTAACGGTCGTTGTCCGACATCCCATGGGAACCTTTTGCCATTCCGGAGACGAGAACGGCCATCCAGACCATAAAGACCGTCACCAAGGCAAGGTTTTGACGAGCGACTCCCGGCTGCGTATGGCATGAACTCCGGTGACCTCCGGACAGTGCATCCGGATTGTTTCGCACACTGCCGCCGTGTGAAATCACACCTTTGTCCACAAAGGCACATTCAGGCCGTTGCCGCACACATTGGCTGTTATCAACTCTGGTTGTCCGATCGGGAGACAAAACGGTACTCATAGCAATATCGGGTTTCATTTTCGTTCCTTGTGGATCCGGCACGCCGAAGCCGGCTGCCGGTGAAACCAGTCAACCGGCCATTCAGGGTTGCGATCTTTACACCCGCCGGGCCGCACGTTTCATGGGTAACGGCTACATCCAGCGATTCTGATTTGCGGATTCACGAATTCAGCCACCAGATGGCGGCATTAAGAACGGACGCATAGCTGACCCAGAGGATGTAGGGAATCATCAGATATCCGGCCAGCGGACGTATCCGGTAGAACAACCGGGTTGTGAGCACAATCAGCATCAGCAGAATCAGGATTTCGATCAGGGCGGCACCCGGCATCTGCCACTGGAAAAATAAAAACGACCAAAGCATGTTCAACACCAATTGCGCACCATAAACACCGAGGGCCGCAAAACGGGACGGAGTATTGCCGAGCATCATGCTTTCGTAGGATGTGCCCTGTGTCCAGTAGCTCCGGTCGCCTTGTTTCGGGGTGATGTAAACCAGCCAGGCAGCCACAGCCATCAGCAGATACAGAGTGGGCCATACCACGGGGAATACCCAGTCCGGCGGGGTAAAGCCCGGCTTTTCGATGGTTCGATACCAGGTTTCGATATGCGGTCGCGTGGCCAGCGAACCGATCAGACCGGCGGCCTGAGCCAGGATGATACTTGTAATCAACGCCAGAAAACGGTGCAGTCTGCTCATGTGTCCGATATTCGTTCTTCCGGAAACATACTAATCAATTTTCCCCTCATTGACTACCCGTTGCTGCGGTTTTTCCTGTTATGGCAACATCTGACTTCTTACATTCCCTGCTTTCGTTGCTACGATTGCCAGAACATGACCATGAAGAGGTGATATCAAATGGCCGGATCCATGAACAAGGTGACAGGCCGGCCATCCATTTCAAAACGATACCCAATATGACCTTCGCCGAGCTGATACTCGCTTTTAATGCATCCCTCGACCTGGACTCCTCTCTGCTGCCCGATGGGATAGCCGTGATGAACCCGTTTCGCGGTGAATACGCCGAAACCATACGGGATGTCACCAGCCGGTTTTATCACAAATATTATTCGGACACCAGCCCGCGCCATCTGATTCTGGGAATAAATCCGGGCCGGTTCGGAGCGGGTGTTACCGGAGTGCCGTTTACCGACACCAAGCGGATGCGCGATGTCTGCGGCATCGACATGGCCATAGACCCGACTCACGAGCCCTCCTCGGTATTCGTTTATGAGGTGGTGAAGGCCTTCGGCGGACCGGCTTCCTTCTACTCCAGATTCTACATCAATTCCGTGTGCCCTCTCGGCTTTACGCGTCGCAACGACAAGGGAAACGAAGTAAATTACAACTTCTACGACGACCGGCACCTCCAAAAAGCCGTAACTCCCTTCATCATGGATTGCATTGAAAAGCAGATCGGATTCGGGGCGGCAACCGACCGCTGCTTCTGCATGGGGCGCGGCAAAAACTTCACCTTCCTGAATGCTTTGAACAAAAAAACAGGATGGTTTGATGAAGTGGTTCCGCTGGACCATCCCCGCTTCGTGGTACAATACCGCTCAAAAAGGATGGCGGAATATGTGACTTCCTACACCGAAGCGTTGTCCCGAGCCGGTGAATCACCTGCCCGGGATAACTAACCTGTTTCCGGCTTCAGCTCCTAAAGCAGCATGGAGGCCGGATCTTCCAGAAGTTTGCGAACCGTATTGAGGAACTCGGCGGCTTTGGCTCCGTCCACAACGCGATGGTCGCTGGAAAGTGTGACCTTCATACGCTTGCCCGGGACCACCTGTCCGTCTTCGACCACCGGCACATCCCGGATGGCGCCTACGGCGAGGATCGCTGCGTTGGGCGGATTGATGATGGCCGTAAACTCCTCGATGCCGAACATGCCCAGGTTGCTGATAGTGAACGTACTGCCTTCCCAATCCTGGGGCTGCAGTTTTTTGTCACGCGCCCGGGCGGCAAAATCCTTGGTTTCGATGGATATGTCACGCAGCCCTTTTTGATCGGTGTGACGAATTACCGGAGTAAGCAGCCCCTCGTCCACGGCAACGGCAATCGCAATATTGACATCGCCGTTGAGTCGAACCACATCCCCTTTCCAGGAAGCGTTCAGCCACGGATGGCGCCGCAAGGCCACCGCACACGCCTTGACTACCAGATCGTTGAAACTGATCTTTACGTCGCTTATCTCATTCAGCGAAGCCCGGACAGCCATCGCCTTCTTCATGTCGATATCGATGGTCTCATAGAAATGCGGACTGGTGAACTTGCTTTCCGCCAATCGCTTGGCAATGGTCTTGCGCATCTGTGAGACTTTGAGGTCTTCGTCCTCGCGCATGCTTGTGCCCGATACCGAAGGTTTGGGCGCTTCCGCCTTCTCTTCCTTTGCATCCGATTTTTCGGGTTTCGCATCGGCGGCGTCTTTCTTTTCGGCCGCAGCCGGCGCAGCTTCACCCTTGTAGTTTTCGATGTCGGCCTTGATGACGCGCCCCTGCGGACCGCTGCCTTCTACCTTGCTCAGATCAATGCCCTTCTCCTCGGCCATCTTTTTTGCAAGCGGGGAAGCCTTCACGCGACCGCCGTCATCCGATTTCTGATCGGCACCCTTCTCATCGGCTTCCTCCGACGTGTCCTCAGACGACTCCTCTTCTTCCGACTCGTCCTTATCCTCCGATGGTTTCTTTTCCTCCTTCTTGTCGCCATCGCTCTCTTTTGCGGAAGCTCCGTCGCCTTCCAGGTCGGAGATATCCTCACCCTCTTCACCGAGAATAACCAGTTTGGCTCCCAGCGGTGCGGAGTCACCTTCTTCGACCAGGATTTTCAATACCGTACCGGGATCAAAAGCTTCCAGATCCATGGTCGCCTTGTCGGTCTCCACTTCGGCAACGATGTCGCCGGCTTCCACCTTGTCGCCTTCTTTGATATTCCACTTCGCGATGGTCCCCTCTTCCATGGTATCGCTCAGTTTGGGCATGTCAATTATTGTAGCCATAAGACTTCCTGTGTCAGATTGTAGAAATATTAGTTTCGGTAGGTGACGGTGTTGACCGCGTCAATTACATTTTTGGGAGACGGCAGCCATGCGTCAAAAAGTTTTTTGGAAAACGGGGCGGGCACATCGGGGATAGTCACCCTTTGAACGGGGGCATCCAGATAATCAAACGCCTCGCGCTGGATCTGGAATCCGACTTCGGCCGCTACCCCGGCGAACGGATGCGATTCGTTCACCACCACGCAACGGTTGGTTTTCTTCACCGATTTGATAACGGTTTCCATATCAAATGGTTTGATCGTCCGGGGATTGATAAGCTCCACTTCGACACCGTCTTTGGAGAGTTCTTCGGCGGCCTGTTTGGCGACGTGGTACAACTTCCCGTCGGCCACGATGGTCACATCCGAGCCTTCCCGCTTGACTTCCGCTTTCCCGATCGGCAGCAGGTACTCCTCGTCCGGCACCTCCTGCTTCATACCGTACATTTGCTCCGATTCCAGAAAAATGACCGGGTTGTCGTCCCGGATCGCCGCTTTCAGCAGACCTTTGGCATCGTAGGGATCAGACGGGTGGATGGTGATCAGGCCGGGAAAATGGCCGTAAAGACTTTCGTAGGCAACCGAGTGGGTGGCGGCCAGCTGACCTGCCGAACCGTTCGGCCCACGGAATACTATGGGGATTTTGACCTGTCCGCCGCTCATGTGGCGTATTTTGGCCGCGTTATTGATGAGCTGGTCCATACCAACCACCGCGAAGTTAAACGTCATAAACTCCACGATCGGCCGCAAACCGTTCATAGCCGCGCCGACGCCCAGCCCGGAAAAACCAAGTTCCGAAATGGGAGTGTCGATGACACGCTTTTCGCCGAACCGGTCGAGCAGCCCCTGGGTAGCCTTGTAGGCTCCGTTATATTCGGCAACCTCTTCGCCCATGATAAAGACATTCTCGTCGCGCTCCATCTCTTCGGCTATGGCATCGCGGATTACTTCTCTGAATTGTTTCTGCGCCATGATTACGTTCTTACTGAATTTCTGTTAGTGTCTGATTGAAAGGAAGGATGCGGTCAGGTCAGGTCAGGTACGGGAAATCATCATTCGCGTAGACATCCTTGTAAAGCTCTTCTTCATCCGGGAAGGGGCTGTTGTCAGCGAATTCAATGGACTCAAGCACCACCTTCTCCACTCTTTCGTCAATGGCAGCGATCTCTTTTTCGCCGGCCACTTTTTTACTAAAGATGTAGGTTTTGAGCCGTTCAATGGGATCGATTTTCTTGTACTCCTCGAGTTCATCCTTGGTGCGGTAGTTGGCGGGATCGCTCATGGAGTGACCGCGATAGCGGTATGTGACCACTTCCAGGAAATAGGGCTCGTTGGTTTTGCGAACTTCTTCCGCCACTTCGCTCATTTTTTCGATGATGCTGAACACATCCATCCCGTTCACACGTCCGTTCTTCATACCGTAGGCGAGCGCGCGCTCATGGAGGTTTCCTGCACTGTGACGCTGAACCGCGGTGCCCATGGAATAGCCGTTGTTTTCCACCACGTATATTACCGGCAGCTTCCAGAGCTGTGCCAGGTTGAAGCTCTCGTTGAGAGAACCCTGGTCAACCGCGCCATCCCCGAAATAACAGACGGCGATCCGCCCGTTTTCCTTGTACTTGTTGGCAAATGCGAGGCCCGCTCCGAGCGGCAGGTGCGCGCCGACAATGGCGTGACCTCCCCAGAAATGCTTCTCGGGTTTGAAAAAGTGCATCGAACCGCCTTTGCCCTTGCTGCAGCCGTCTTTCTTGCCGAACAGTTCTGCCATGCATTCGTTAGCACTGACATCCCTGGCCAGGGCCATGCCATGATCGCGGTAGGCGGTGATCATGTCGTCGTCATCCTGCAAGGCGTAAACGGACCCGGTGGATACGGCTTCCTGTCCAATATACAGGTGCAAAAAGCCTCCGAATTTGCCTTTCTGGTACATCTGCATCGAGCGTTCCTCGAACCGGCGCTGCAGCTGCATGGATTCGTAAAGTTCCAGAAGTTCATCTTCTGAAATGTTCAGGCCCTTGTGTGTTTTTTGTGTTGCTTTGGGAAGATCGGTGGCCTTGATAATGGAGGCCGTTTTACTTGTGATATTATCTTTCTTCTTGTTGGACATTTATACTCCGAACGTTTTTTACATATCGTTTAAAAACAAAATCATGCCGAGCCGTATCCCACCCAGCTTTTAACAGATACCATCCTCGCCCCGGCATCCGGCCTCAGCTTTTAAAATGCGGCTGCCAATATACAGAAATCTGACGAGATTTGTCAGTGTAAACACTACAGCTCCCTATTTCATTCTGCTGTAGCGGTTTTTTTCAGACAGAATAGAAAGGCCGGACAATTGGGCGAAGCGATGTGCATCCATCCCGCTTCACAACTCCCCGGAAAGCATGAATGGGTCAGGAGAGCAGTGATTTCGCCTGGTCAAAAACTTCGGGTAGTTTCTCCGGCTGCTTGCCTCCGGCCGTAGCCAGATTCGGCTGACCGCCTCCGCCTCCGCCCACGGTTTTTGCCAGCGTGCCGACCAGGGCTCCGGCCTTGATTCCGTCGGCGACAAGATCTTCGGTGACCGCCGCCATCAGGTACACCTTCCCTTTTTCCGTATCTCTTGCTCCCAGAATAATCACCGTATTCTCTCCGGTTTTCTGCAGCGCGTCATACCCCATCTGCTTGAGCGCGCCCATATCCGCTCCTTCCATCTCGCCGGCCACCAGGCGAATACCTTTGCCTGTGGTCACCGGATTTCCAATCAGACGATCGAGCGTGAGTCCGGCCTGAAGCTGACTCAGCTTCCGAAGCTCTTTCTCAAGCTGCTTCTTTTCATCGAGCAGTTTTGCAATTTCTTCATCCGGCCGGCCGGCACTGCTGCCCAGAAGCTGCCGGACTTTAAGCAGCACCTGTTTCTCCCGGCGCAGGTACTCGTCGGCGACGGATCCGCCAACCGCCTCAATCCTGCGAATTCCCGCGGCCACCGAACTCTCGGACACCAGGCGCAGGTATCCGATTTCACCCGTTGCGTTCACATGGGTCCCACCGCACAACTCCTTTGAGTAATCCGGGTCGAAGGTCACAATCCTGACCCGTTCTCCGTATTTTTCACCAAACAGCATGGTGGCTCCGCTCTTCTTTGCTTCCTCAACCGGCACATCGCGCTTTTCCTCCATGGGTATGTTCCGGCGGATGTTCTCGTTGACCAGCTCTTCGATCTCGTTCAGGGCATCCGGCGACACCGGCTCATAATGCGAAAAGTCGAATCGAAGGCGGTCGGGTGCCACCAGCGACCCTTTCTGGGCCACATGCCCACCGAGCACCTTGCGCAAGGCGGCGTGCAGCAGGTGCGTAGCGCTGTGATGCCGTTCAATTTCGGTCCGTCTTTGCGAATCGACAGCCGCCTTCCAGGCGCCATCGGTATTGTCGGGCTTCCGTTCCAGCAGATGGACCCGGTGTCCGTCGATATCTGTGACATCCACAACCCGGATGGTTTCGCCGGAGTCGTCACACACCAGCGTTCCGGTGTCGGAGACCTGACCGCCGCTTTCGGCGTAAAACGGAGTGCGATCAAGGATCACCGCCGGCTTGCCGTTCAGTTCCTGAAGTTCCAGTATCCTGCAGGAGCTCTCCCGTTCATCATATCCTGTAAACCGAGATCCGTCCTCAGCCGGGGTCCGGAAAAGGCCGGTGGCCGATGACTCATCCGCATCGTCACCCTGCTTGAACCTGCCGGCTTTGCGGGCGCGATCCTTCTGCTCGTTCATCAACACCTGGAACCGGTCAAGGTCCACTGAAATACCGCGCTCCCGGGCCATGAGCTCGGTCAGATCCACCGGAAACCCATAGGTGTCATGAAGCTTGAACGCATCTTCGCCGGAGAGCTGCTCCTTGCCATCGGTCATTTGGTGGAAATAGGCGATCCCCTGGTCGAGGGTACGCAAAAATGACGTTTCCTCCGCTGTTATGACCTTCTTGACATGCGTGCTTTTCTCAACGATTTCCGGAAATACTTCACGGAACTGCGCTACAAGCACATCCACCAGATCGCTCATAAACGCTTCCCGGATCTCCAGGCGATCCCAGGCGTAGCGGCTGGCGCGACGCAGAATCCGCCGGATCACGTAGCCACGCTCCTCATTGCTGGGTGCTGCCCCATCGGTGATGGCGAAGCTGACAGCGCGAATATGGTCGGCAATCACCCGCATGGCGATATCGGTTTCATCGGACCGGCCATAGGGAATGCCCGCCCGCTTACTGATAGCTTCCAGAAGCGGGGTAAAGACGTCGGTGTCGTAATTGGATTTTTTTTCCTGGAGCACGGCAACAATACGTTCGAAACCCATACCGGTATCGACATGCCTGGCCGGCAGCGGCTGAAGCGCCCCGTCTTTTTGCCGGTTGAACTGGATAAAAACCAGGTTCCATATCTCCATCACGCGGGGATCATCCTGGTTGACCAGCGTCGCGCCGTCCACCTTCTTGCGCTCCTCATCGGGACGCAGGTCGATGTGCACCTCGGAACAGGGTCCGCAGGGCCCGGTATCACCCATTTCCCAGAAATTGTCCTTTTTACCGAATTTGAGGATATGGTCTTTGGGGATGGGGGTCTCGGACGCCCAGAATTCGGCGGCCTCATCGTCGGCCGGCAGTCCGTCGTCGGGATCACCCTCAAACACGGTGGCGTAAAGCCGGTCGGGTTCGAGTCCCCAGTGATCCACCAGCAGTTCCCAGGCCCAGGCGATCGCCTCTTTTTTAAAGTAATCGCCGAACGACCAGTTCCCCAGCATTTCGAACAGGGTGTGATGATAGGTGTCGTGCCCCACCTCTTCCAGGTCGTTGTGCTTGCCGCTGACCCGTATGCATTTCTGGGTGTTGGCCGTTCTGTGCCAAACCTTCCCGGAACGTTTCAATCCCTCCTCTTCCCCAAGGAAAATGGGTTTGAACGGATTCATGCCCGCATTGATGAACAGCAGGGTGGGATCATCTTCCGGCACAACCGGGGCGCTTTCAACAATCAAGTGCTCTTTTTCACGAAAAAAATCAAAAAACTCCTGACGGATCTGGTCGGATGAACGAACGGACATGTACTGTGGATTTTGGATAGAGATATGTGGCAGCGGGCTGCAAAGCCCGGTACCGTGATAGGAAACACAACAACGGAATTGCCGGCTTCTGTTCGGGCGGCATCCTCGGAGATGCGCCTGTAAGCCTGTAAGCCTGTAAGCCTGTAAGCCTGTAAGCCTGTAAGCCTGTAAGCCTGTAAGCCTCGAAAAATACAAAAAGATCAAAAAACATGCTTATCCCCGGAAATGGAATCGTATTCTTTACTTTGTATATTGTAAAGATGCATTTTGCCATTTAATGGGATGCCGAACTCTTGTTTTTCTTTATGCAACTCGGACTCCGCCTATCACAAAAACCTACTGTCACAAAATGAAACTGTCTCTATTTCCAATTCTCAGTATCGCACTGTGGATGTCGGCCTGTTCGCCCGAATCCGGCGAAACCATTACCGAACCCGAAGCCGCGCCACAAGCCCCTGAAGTTATGCTCAGTCAAGACAACCCCTTTTACGCTCCAAGCACCCTTCCCTTTGAAGCGCCCGATTTCGACGCCATTCGAACAGAGCACTACAAGCCGGCCATGGAAGTGGGCATGGCTCAGGAAATCCAGGAATACGAAGCCATAGCCAATAATCCGGAACCCCCAACCGTAGAAAACACCCTTGTGGCCATGCAGCGCACCGGCGAGCTGCTCACCCGCGTGCAAAGGGTGTTTTTCAACATGACATCCGCCCACACCAACGAACAGATTCAGGAGATTCAGGCGGAGATGGCCCCCAGGTTCTCCGAACACTCCGACAACATTCTGCTCAATCCGGCTCTTTTTGCCCGTGTCCAGACCCTGTATGACAGCCGGGACGAGCTGGATCTGGATCCCGCCACTGCCAAACTGCTCGATGACACCTACCGGAGTTTTGTCCGTGCGGGCGCCCTCCTGAACGAGGAGGAGCAGCAGCGTATCCGGGAGCTGAATTCCGAGATTTCCTCCCTGCAGACCAGCTTCCAGGAAAATCTGTTGGCTATGACCCGCGAACGGGCAGTGATCATCGAAGATGAAAGCAAACTGGAGGGGCTGAACAGCGGCCGCATTGCCGCTGCCAGAGAGGCCGCCGAAGAGCGCGGACATGAAGGCAAATACCTGCTCTCCATCACCAATACCACACGTGTGCCGCTGCTCACCAGCCTCAAAAACCGTGACGTACGCCAGCAGCTGTGGGAAGCCTCAGCCTATCGCGGTATAGGTCAGAACGACGGCATCGACACACGTCCCACCGTCCTTCGTCTGGTTGAACTCCGCGCCGAACGTGCGCAGCTGCTCGGCTATGCCAATTTCGCCGAGTTTGCCCTTGATCCCCAGACCGCCGGGCACCCCGACTATGTACTGGACATGCTCACCGATCTGATCCCCTCGGTCCGGGCCAATACCGAACGGGAAGCGGAAATGATCCGTGCCAGAATGCTGGAAGACGGCATCGATGACGAAGTGATGCCCTGGGACTGGGAGTACTACGCCGAGCGGGTTCGCGAAGCCGAGTACGATATCGATGATGAAGAGGTGCGCCCCTATTTTGAACTGAACCGGGTTTTGGAGGATGGCGTATTCTACACCATGAATCGCCTCTACGGAATCTCGTTTGAAGAGCGCGACGATCTACCGGTCTATCATCCCGACGTACGGGTGTTTGATGTGATCGATCACGACGGCGAGCAGCTGGGTCTGTTCTATGCCGACTATTTTGCACGTGACTCCAAACGCGGCGGCGCGTGGATGAGCTCGTTTGTAGGGCAGTCTCATCTGCTTGATCAGAAGCCTGTTATTGTCAATGTGCTCAACATCCCCAAGCCGGCCGAGGGTGAACCCGCCCTTATCAGCTTCGGCAATGCTACCACCCTGTTCCATGAAATGGGCCACGGGGTGCACGGACTCTTTTCCGACGTGAAGTATCCCTCCCAGGCGATGACCGCTGTGCCGCGTGATTTCGTTGAGTTCCCGTCCACGTTCGAGGAAGACTGGGCCATCCACCCCGAGGTACTGGCCAACTACGCCGTCCACTACGAAACCGGCGAGCGCATCCCCCAGGACCTGCTCGACCGCGTCATCGCCGCGCGTGATTTCAACCAGGGATACGAGACCCAGGAATACCTGGCTGCGACGATGGTCGACATGGAGTGGCATCTGCTCGGGCCGGATGATGTGCCGGACGATGTGACCGCTTTTGAGCAGGCAGCGCTCGCCAAATACGACCTCGACTATGATCCGGTCCCCCCGCGTTATAAGTCACCCTATTTCGCGCACATTTTCACCGGAGGCTATTCTGCCAACTACTACGCCTATATCTGGAGCGAGGTGCTTGCTGCCGATGCGTTTGCCTTCATGCAGGAGCGCGGCGGTCTGACCCGCGAAAACGGCGATCATTACCGCGATCTTATTCTTTCGCGCGGCGGAAGCCTGGAAGCAATGGAGCTGTATCGTGAATTCCGCGGCGGAGAACCGGGGGTTGAGGCGCTTCTGAGGCGCCGCGGCCTGGAAGTCGCCAACTGATTTCGTTGCAAAGGCTGTTGTCATACAGCCGGTAGTTTTACCAGGCGGTCATCTTTTCGGATTCACTCCGAAGGTGACCGCCTTTTTTCTACCTGAAAACTGCGGTGTGCCTGCCGATGCGGTTTTCCGGCCGTTCCACTTTCCGGCCGCCCCCTCTTCCGGCCGTTCGTGATGGTGCCGCAGCGCCATAGGACGCCCTCATCCCATCATCCCGTCAGGCCGTTTCAGCCGGCCAGTACTTCCGTTCTGCGTATCCGGAGTTTGATGATCAGCAGAGTCAGCAGATAGGGAATGAGGGTGAGCATGATCAGATAGAACACTTCGCTCTGCAGATGCACCAGTTCGGCCCCCGCCAGAATCATCTTCCGGAATCCCTCTAAAAAATGGGTGGTCGGGATGAGATGGGCGACAAACTGCACCGAACCCGGCATCTGATACAACGGCCAGGTGAATCCACTGATCAGGAATGCCGGAGCGGCGATCACCATCAGTATTTCGGTGGCTTTGAGCTGCGACGGAATGGCCGCGCTCACCATGATTCCGATACTGCTCATCGCCATCACAAACAAAAACGAAAACAGATAGATGCCCCACAGATAGCCGTCGATCGGAATCTGGAACCAGTACATGAGTCCGTGCAGGTTGAACAGCCACATCAGCATGCCCATCAGCCAGTACGGGAAGGTTTTGGCGAGCAGAATCAGAAATGCCGAGCGGGTTTGGCCTACCAGTTCGGCAAATGTATTCTCCTCGTACTCCTGGCTGAACGAAATGGCGAGCACCAGCAGAAAGACCTGCTGCAATACCATCCCCAGAAGACCCGGGAGTAAAAAGATGAGATAGTTGTTGGAGGGGTTGAACCACATCTGTACGGTGGTCGCAAACGCGCCGTGCCGCTCTTCGGCCACCTGCGGGGGCACTCCCGCCTTTTTGATCGACTCTATCTGAATGCCCGCGTTCATGGTACCGAGCACCTGCTGAATGGAGCGACTGGTGTAGTTGGTGATGACCATATTCATGGCATTCATCGCCACATGCACCTCGGGGTTGCGGTTTTGCTGGATATCGGCTTCGAAGCGGTCGGGGATGGTGACAACGGCATAGTAATCGCCTTTGATAAAGCCGTCCCGAAGTTGAAGGTCATCGTGGAACACCCTCGCGACCCGGATGTTTTCGTTTTCATCCAACGCGTCAATAACGCGATCGGCCATAATGCCCCCGTCCATGTTGACCACGGCAATCGGTGTATCGTAAAGCTGGGCGTCCTTGTACAGCAGACCGAAAATGGGTCCGTATAACAGAGGCGCTCCAAGGAAAATGAGTAGTGCGACCGAGTTTTTTGAAAATCGGCGGAACTCACGCAGCACGATGTGGAAAAAGATTCTGACTTGGGACATGTGTCGATTGTTGATGTGTAAGCCTTCAGGTTCCTGCTCCGGGTTTGCATCTCCCATTTAGGCGGAAAAAGACACGGAGTTGTGGGAAATTGCCCGTTTCGGTTCCGATTTGTTCGGTCGGACAGAAGCAGGCGGACCAAGGTCCTGTCAAAACTCCTGCCCACAGAGTTGTTATGGTTCGATCAGAAACGTCATGTTGTGTTGAAGCGCCGCGGCCTCTTCGGGGCGGACCGGCCGAAAATGCAGCTCATAAACCGATTCCCCCAACTGATGACGCGGATACATGGTGGTGATGGAGGCGTACTTCGGCAGCGGTGCAATGCGCTGGAGGGTAACTTCCAGTTCGCGATGGTCAAATCCACCGCTGACCATGTAGGTGCTACCGGTCTGAAATCCTTCCATCATCGACTCGGGCACCGTAAAGCGAAACTTGGGAGCTTCGGTCACATACCCCGAGAACAGATTGTATCCAGGGGTCGCCAGTTCGCCGGACCTGAGCACCACATCCTGTACCCGCAGATCGGCGGGCGCGGTGATCACACGATCCTGCCAGGCGATCTCGGCTTCCCGCAAGGCGGCTTGCGCCCGCTGCAGATCGCCGCGGGCCATTTCGATTTTCTCGCTTCGAACGCCGGAGTCTGCATCCTCCTTTTGAGCCCGGGCGGCTTCCAGCTGTGAGCGGGCGGATCGGTACTGCGCCCGGATTTTCTCATACTCCTGGGCCGCAATCAGCGAATCGTTGAACATGTTCTCCATGCGACGATAGCTGGCGGCGGCAAACTCGTATTGTGCGCGGGCCGCATCCAGCTGTGCGTCGGCACGGCGGCGGTCATAGGTAGTCGCACCTGCTCGGGCCATCTCGTATTGCGCACGAGCCGAAGCAACCGCTCCGCCGGCCTGATCCAGTTTGGCGGCTATTTCCGGGACATCGATGATGGCCAGCGTATCTCCGGCGCGGACCATATCGCCCTCTTCAACCCTCACCTCACTGATTCTTCCGGGTACTTTGGATGCGATGTAAACCGTCTCCAGCTTAACCCTGCCCTCAAGCAGATCCTGGCGGTTGAACTCTTTCTGTCTGGATGCCATCAGGGCCAGTGATGCGGCAGACAACCCGAAGATCAATGCCAGCGATGCGATAACTACTTTTTTTCTTTTCACAGTGAACCTCCCGTGTTCTTGTTTTCCAGCATTACGATATGTTCGATTTCCATCATCCCCGCCGCCCGCAACAGGCCGATGGCCGCCCGCCGCTGTTCATAGACTGCTTCCAGCCACCCCATTTCCGCCCGTCGGTAATCGGTTTCCGCTTCCAGCTTCTCCGATACCGGTGCAAGTCCCAGCCGGTAGCGCTCCGTTGACAGCCTCAGGGCGGTCTCAGCTTCATTCACAATTTCATGTGCCACATCAAGCTGCTGTCCGGCCACCGAAAGGGATACCTCCGCCCGGTGCCGGTCCAGTGCCAGCAGCGACTCCACCTCCTCCAGCCTTTCCCTGGCGATCATATAGTCGCGCCTGGCTTTTTGCACATTCCGGGAGCGGTTAAAACCGTCGAACAGATTCCACCGCAAACCGACACCCACGGCTCTCGCCGGCTCCAGGACCGAGAGGTCATCTTCATAGAGTTCCTGCCGGAAAAATGCGTAAACCTGCGGCATGTAGTCGGACTGTGCCGCCCGGTGCTGCTGACGGCTCGCCTTGCCGACTTCCTGCAGAGCCCGCACCTCGGGACGATCCGACTGCGGCAGGGCGTCATCGACAGGCAGGATTTCCAGCGCTCGTGGCCGACCGTCTTCCGGACCGTCTGCAAACTCCTGCCAGGATATCCCCGTTAGATGCTCCAGATTGCGTGCCGCCAGTTCCCGCTTTCCTATCCAATCGATGCGCTCCTTCTTCAGGTCCTGGTCAGCGATCCGCAGCCGGGTGAGGTCATAGGCGGGAATCAACCCTTCCGTGTAGGCTTTATTGGCAACACGCTGCTCCTCGGCAAGCCGCTCCTCCGCCTTCTCCAAAACCTCCAGTGCCTGATCAATCAAAGCCAGGCGATCGTATGCGGCGGCAACTTCCTCCAAAAGCTCCTGTTTGCCGGCCTCCACTTTGTGTAGAGCGGCCTGTTCGCCATGCCGTGCCGCCTGACCCAGTCGGGGAACCTTGAATCCCGTAAACAATACCTGCGATACCTCGACCGATGCCCGGAAAGTGTGGCGCTCCTGGAGGGTTATCGGAGGCAGATGGATATCCAGGCCTTCGGTGCCCGGCAGAGGCAAACTCAGGGGGTCCAGCTGAAAACGGATCCGCTCATCCAGCGAGCGATATGAAGACTCCAGTCGCACATTCGGCAGATAGGTTTGGTAAGCGATATGCCGGTCGAACCGTGCCTTGTCGGCTTGCGCTTCCGCGATTCTGACGGAATGGCTCTGGTTCAGTGCCTCTCTAAGTACCTGATCCAGCGACGGCCGGGCATCGGCAGGGGCAGCTGCCGTCATGCAAATAACTCCCAATCCGACCCACATTCTGCTGAGTTTTCCTGCTGTCATATACCGTTCCAATGTTTAATTCTCTGTGATACCCCTTTCTGTTATGTACTGAGACAGAGTGCTCCCGCTCACACCAGGCTATGCTGTGATAAAGAGCAGGGCCACGCCGTCAAGCGAGGCCCTGTAGTGGGGTTTTTGTTGGGTTAATCGTTCAAGCAATCCGCCGGGGCGGCGGTTGTGATCTTGAATTCAATAAGAATAGAACTAAATTCTACACTACAAATATAGAACCTTGTTCGGTTCCTGTCAAGATAAATCGAACATCATTCTATTTATTTTGTTAGAATACTGTTTTTACTATATTTACCTGTCAAAAAAAGCAAGGTTTCCAGCGCGGTGCAGAAGAAATTTTCAGCAGCGAAGCGCAACGTGAACGTACAGACCCAGTGCCAAAGAATTATGCGAGAGAAGAAAAGGCCGGTCAACGACAGGGAGCACATAGAGTAGCGGCGACAGTACAGGGCACATTCCGGCAGTTATGAACCGGTGTAAAAAAGAAGCGCTGTGTCCGGAGAGAGGATCAGTTGACGGATTTGCGCAGCTGATAGACTCTGTTGATGAGTGTATCCAGATCGGACATGGCGCGATCCACCGTTTCGGTCGGAAGTCCGCGTGCCTGCAGCTTCCAACGAGCCAGAAATTTGCCGACTTCGTCCGGGGTGCGGTCCAGCTCCTCCTTCAAGACCTTCATCATCACATTGACCACCGATCCGAAATGGCAGGAGAAAGCAAGCTCCCGGTCGATTCCCTCGTAGAAATCGGAATACCTGGAATAGCGGGTTACCGCCTTCTCCTCAAAAAAACGGATAATCCGGTCTCTGAATCCCGGATAGGTGGCTCCGCCCAGAATAGCTTTGGCGAATCGCTTTTTTTGGAAGATCGCCGTAATTTTCAGGTAATCGTCCAGGGCTTCGATGGCGTAATGGGGATAATCCGACAGATTGATTTTTTCCAGATCATCGGTACTCCAGATCTCCTCGCACAGATGATCGATCACCTCCATCACCATCTCGTCCTTGTTCGAAAAGTAGAAATAGACATTTCCGATGGATGTGCCCGCTTTTTTGGCTACATCCTGCATGGTCGTCGCTTTGTACCCATGCTCAATGATCAGCGACTCCGCTGCCTTGAGCATCTGCTGCTTTCGGCGGGAAACCCGCTCTTCCATATATGCTGTTCTGCGATACGCCATGAGCCTTTCTTTCGTTCAGGTAACTTCCATGAATAGAATATAATTCTTTTCTTCGGAATAAAAAAGCCGGCAGGCGTCGCAATGCCTGACCAGGATCCGTCTTTCGTTGTCAACCAGAGCCGGCACGTGCCACGGGCAGCGCCGTTTGCACAGCCATACACCGCAAAAATCGTTGTTTTTCGCTACTCACAGGCAAGCCGCACGATTACCGGTTCGCTCTCAATGCTGTTCCGGCTCACGGCTGTAATCACAAAAAAAGTCGGCCGAACATTATCACCGCACCGGGACATCATCCGGCGATCCTCGAATTCCCTGCGGCCGGTCACCTCCACCCTGTTTCGGACGGACACAACGCTCTCTCGCATGGCATCATCGATGTCATTGCCACCCCTGCGATTACGGTTCATGTTCCCGACATCGATCCGGTCCACCCGATGATGTTTCCCCGTTTCATGGCCGGTTTCGCTATCCCGGTTACGCGGCAATGTGCTGTTCCACGCCTCCAGCCATTCGTATTCCTGTGACCCCGGACCGATCCGGTACACGGCATAACGAGCCGGCGTTTCATGCACCCCATATCCTTGCGGCCGGTTCCAGGTAAGGATAACGCGACCGTCGCCGCTGCGCGAGACAAACACTTCATCCACCGGCGGAGGCGCTATCCGGCTTTTCCACGGCATGGATGGTGTAAGTGCCGGGTTGCGATGAAGCTTGTCACGGATCATTCGGGTATAGCCTTTGGGATCTTCCAGCAGGTGAGTCGCCCGGAAGTAGATATTGCCCTGCACCCTGTCGTTGTCCCGGTTCAGGAAAAGCTGCTCGGCGGCCTGTTCCGTACTCCAGTCAAACGGCGGCATCATGCGGTAGGGCGAGAGTCCGACGTACAAATGGCGGCCATGCACATCCGCGAGATCCGACCAGTAATGCAGCAGCCGGGCGTAATCGGCCTTTTCGTGACCCGGTTCAAAATAGAGCTGGGGAGCGATATAATCGATGATCCGCTGATCGAGCCACGCCTCCGCGTCGGCGTACAGGCCGTGATACCCCTCGAAGCCGTTGGTTCCGGCATCGCTGTTCTTGCGGATTCCGAACGGACTTATTCCGAACGACACATGCGGAGCCAGAGCCTGGATACTGTCGTGCACCTGTGCCACCAGCCTGTTGATGTTATCGCGCCGCCACTCGTGGATGTCACGATGCCCCCGATCGTGCCGCAGAAAGGTGAGGGAGTCCTCGCCGGATACCGCCGGGGTATAGGGATAGAAATAATCGTCGAAGTGGATGCCGTCGACATCATAGCGCCGGATGATGTCGGTCACCACACTGCTGATGTAATCGCGCACCTCCGGCAGACCGGGGTCTAGCATCGTATATCGAACAAGTTCATCACTTTCGAAGACAAGCACCCAGCCGGGCTCCCTGCGGCTGATATTGTTCCCGGAAAGCGCGTACCCGTTGCGATACCGCTCCACCCTGAGCGGATTGAGCCATGCGTGTAGCTCCATCCCGCGGCGGTGCGCCTCTCGGATGAAAAAGGAGAGCGGATCGTAAAACGGATCGGGGGCGCGGCCCTGCTCTCCGGTAAGCCAATACGACCAAGGATCGTAGGATGAGGCGAAGAGCGCGTCCGCTTCGGCCCTGACCTGCAAAAGCACCGCGTTTATTCCGATCGCGTTCAGACTGTCAAGCAATTCAACCGCGTCCCGCTTTTGCTCGGCGACGGTCCGGGTTCCGGATGCCGGCCAATCGAGATTGACCACGGTTGCGACCCAGGCACCGCGGAACTCCTGGCCGGGCGGTTCCGGCTCGGCAAGCCGGTCGGCCATGCGCTCGGGAGCCTTGCACCCGGCTAAAAACAACAACACCAGGGCCACGCAGACCGGATAAAAACGCGAAAAAAAACGAGAATCAAGCGAACTCTTCATTAGACAGGCACACATTCAGTTCTTTGGGATGACTGGGTAGCGGTAACGAACGAGCCCCTAAGCGGTTCAACAGAACCCCGCCCGATTTCCCCAAATGGAAAATACAAATCTAAATATATTGGTTCTCATGAATTACCGGAGAAAAGTCGGTGTCATAGCCTGACTGCAAGGCCTCTTCACCGAATCCGCAACGTTACACCAGACATTACCCATGAAACTGCTTCTCGCCGACAGTGGATCCACGACAACCGAATGGTGCCTGCTGCAGGATAAGACCCCGTCGCAGACCATTTCGTCCACCGGCATCAATCCGTATTACCTGGATGATGATGCGATTCTGTCCGAAATCCGGACCAGCGTTCTTCCCGTTTTTGCGGATGTCGACGCGATCCGGTTTTACGGAGCAGGGTGCCACAGCAGGGAAACCGCGTCACGTATCCGGTCCGCTCTGACCACCGCTTACGGCGACATACCCATTGAAGTAAAATCCGATCTTTTCGGGGCGGCTCGGGCGCTTTTCCACCGGCAGGGGGGTATCGCCTGCATTCTCGGAACCGGCTCCAATTCGTGCCATTACGATGGTGAGCGCATTATGGATCAGATCCCGCCGCTTGGGTTTATCCTGGGGGATGAGGGCAGCGCCGGCTGCTTCGGCCGGAAAATTCTGCAAGGATACTTTTACCGTGAGATGCCGGAAGAGCTTCGGGAGTGGCTGGAGGCGCATCACGAAATGTCCAGGGAAACGGTGCTGAACGCAGTGTATCATGGATCCAGGCCCAACCAGTATGTAGCCGGTTTCAGCAAGATGTTTGACGCCTGGCCCGGTCATCCGTGGCTTGCCGATTTGTTGCAAACGGGCATTTCGGAGTTTCTCGATCGCCATGTACGCCGATATGACGCGGGCCCGGAGGTCGCGGCTGGATTTGTCGGTTCCCTGGCATACGCTCACAAGGAGCTTATTATTCAGGAGCTGCAGGAGCGAAACATTCCGCCCGGACCCTTTTTGCGCTCACCGATGGAGGGGCTGAGGAAGTATCATTTGGATCATCAGTCCGAATTTTAAAAGGAAAGAACCGATGACAATCCACCATTCATGTTTCTCAATGGTCAATAATTCCTGATAGTACCATAAACTGAATAAGACTCCTCCTCAATATTGTACAATGGACGAAGGGTATACGTTTTCCCACCATTATTAAGTGTAAAAGAGTTATCACCTTCCACCTTCATATTTCCAACTATTTCTTCTATCGTCCCCTTTAATATGAGCTCCGTATCTGTTTCGAAAGCAAGCAGTGACGGACCGTAAAACAGGGCTACTACATTAGTATCGTCAGGTGTGGATTTCGCATAAAAATCATAATCAAATACAAGCTTTACTTCATCACTATCATCCCAAACACGGTTTATTTCAAGGTAGGACAGTGGTTCAATTTTCTTTTCCTGCAACTCGCCGTTAATAAACACTTCAACACTTTTTGCCCAGGACGGAATAAATAGATTCATGCCAAATTCCGTTTGCTCCCCGGCTGTTACTTGAAAAATAACCGAGGAATCTACGGGAAATTCTCCTTGCTGACTCACAGTGATACCTTTTTCTTTCCAGGTCACTTGTGAAGGCACATAAAGATTAACCCAAAGGTCCGCATCATTATAAAAGTAAATACCTTTATTGAGCGAGGCATAAGCTTCGATGCTTGAACCGTTACAACAGTGGAAATCATTTTCCTTCAAAAATATTTTCTCTCTGGGCGACCCCAGTGGCAGGTGATAAACTACCTTTCCGGTTCTGGCGCTCTGTGCGGCAAGTACCGCATTATAAAAAGTATTCATGTACGCATCGGCATATCGTGGATCTGTGGTCCAGGAAAAAAGTTTGGCACTCAGTTTCTGGGTGTTATGCGTCACACAAGTTTCCCCGATCTCTCTTGTAAAGGTATTGCTTAACTGCCCGGGCACCCCCCAGTGTTCGGCTGTGAGTGATGTGGGTGTTACGGCATTTGGACGCGGCCCGCTGCTCGTACCATTCACATACGTATGATCGTTCATGAGCATTTCCCAGAAATTCATGGCGGCGTCATGGTACTTTTTCTCGCCGGTAATCGCATAACGCTCGGTAAATCCGTTAATCAGCACGACATGTGTGTTTGAATGCAGACCGTTCAGAATATTGGTGTTTTCCGCGAGTGGCACGGCGAACCAGTCGCGATCGAACAGTTTGGCCAGATCCAGATGGGCGGAATCTCCCGAAATGTTATACAATCTGTACAGCACTTCGTTCATGGCTCCGGCTTCATTCGCCGGGTTGGCTCCAACGCTGTACAAAACGCCCTCAATTGTCGATTCGTCCAGTTTTGACATGCGCTGATCCACATAACCGGCCATATCCACAACCATATCATACGCCAATGTGTTGCCCAGACGCGTATACACATCCAGCAGTCCTTGCATAATCTTGTGATAGGTATAGTATGGCGCCCAAACGCCTCCGAATTCTGCTTCCAGTCGATCGAAGTCTTCTTCCGGAAAGGCACTGAGGTACCCGTTTCCAAATATTTGCTGACATTCGTGCAGTTCCGCAACCATGTATTCGATGCGTTCGGCCAGGTTGCTGTCCGCGTGACTTTCAACGATCATTGCAGCAGCGGATACATAATGTCCGACAAAATGCCCCTTCAGTCCTATATCCGGTGATTCCCAACCCTCCAGCGGTTTTGCATCAGAGGACAATCCAGCGTTTACCCTGAAATTGTGAAGCAGCCGGTCGGGGTCGAGAGATGAGATATATTGCTTGTTCAACTTTTCCCGCTCCTCTATCCAGGCGGGTTTTAGTGTGACATCCGCGTTGGAAAAAGCATGGACTTTTCCAATCTGTTCATTTTCAGCAAAATGCTGTCCGGAAACACTGAATTGAACAAACAATAAATAGATCGTGGTATATAAGAAAACTTTTATCATTTACTTGCTGAGTGATTTGTCGCGATTTCCATTTTCCTAAAGTATAACTCTGAATGCGCGCTTTGAACAGCTTATAGATTCTGGGCGTTCCTGACAAAAATTGACCTATAAAGAATTCCGTAATCTAGATAAATGCGGTCTTTCGGACTATTTTTTATATTATTTTCATGCAATTATTTTATAAAAAATCTGTCTTATCGGACGGTTCAATATTTCATATTTAAACTATGCGCAACAAATATATCTGCGGTGGAGTCATCATCCTACTGACCTTCCTCGTAAACACACAAGCCCCGGCACAGAAATATTCCAAAAGCTGGACCGACATCAATTACGCCGGAAGCTCCGAGAGCTGGCACAATCTGGATATCTATCTGCCCGCTATCGAAAAAGAAGCCTATCCGGTTGTGATCTACATATACGGGAGCGCCTGGTATGCAAATAATGCCAAGGGGGCGGATATGGAGACCATCGGCAAGGCGCTGCTGGATGCGGGGTTTGCCGTGGTGACGCCGAACCATCGCGCCAGTACCGACGCCACATTCCCCGCCCAGGTACACGATATCAAGGCAGTTATCCGCTATGTCAGGGCCAATGCGGACAAGCACCGACTGGACACCGCCTTTGTCGGAATTTCGGGCAGTTCTTCCGGCGGACATCTTGCCGCCATGGCCGGCACAACCCGGTTCACAGAGCAGTTTACCGTTGGCAATGAAACGGTGGACATCGAAGGAAGTCTGGGCGATTTCACCCATGCCTCCAGCTCGGTCGATGCCGTGGTCAACTGGTTTGGACCTGTCCATTTCCCCGTCACAAATACCTGCGGCAGCGAAATCGATCGCGACGCGGCAAATTCACCGGAGTCCACCCTCATCGGAGAGTCCATCCTGGATAACGAAGACCTCGGCGCGTTGATCAGCCCGATCACCTATATCGACGCGGGCGATCCACCCTTTTTGAACATACATGGAGATGAGGACAGGATCGTGCCCTTGTGCCAAAGCGAGTTGCTGCACGAAGCTCTTGTGGAGTCCGGTGTGTCCAGCCGGCTGGTCATCGCAGAAGGCGGCGGACACGGTCCCGGTGTGCATGTCGATGAGTACCTGGAGATGATGGTCGACTTTTTCTTGAAGCAGGCCACGAAGCAGGGTGGCAGTAAATGATCGCCGGCAATTGCTATAATTCATAGACGTTGTTAGTATTTGTGACGCTCATTTCCAATGTTCATGATTGCCATGGCCCTCCGTTTTTTCCTGATTATTACTGTTATCATTTTCGTGACCGCCTGCAGTTCCGATAGGCCTGCGGGCGATGATCCGGCACTCGACGAAACCGCCACCGGAGCAGAGGCGATCGGCTCCACTGCATCCCCGGAGAATCCGTCGGATGAGCCGTTCCAGGATGATTTTTCTTCCAGGGAACAGGAGTCATGGGAACAGGCCGGCCATACCGCCGGTCAGGATCCCGGCAACGAATCCGGTTCCCGGGAAAGCTTCGACTCCTGGGACGATGTGGACCCGCAACCAATCCCCTGTGGCGATGCGGCCGGCGAGGGCTTCGACCAGGATGACCCCTCCGGAGCGCTGCAACCCTGCGGCGATCAGCCCGTCACTCAGTCGCCGGTCGAAGTATCACCTTCGGAGCTGACCTCGGAGAGATCGTCACCCAACGCTACCGGCGCAGACCCACACAGGTCATCCGCAACAAACCGACCGGCCGGCACTTCGGAAAACCGCTCCATGCACAGGAACCACACGCCCGGATCCGGTGCAACAACACGCACCGGCCTCGATGTGCTAATTGAACGTGATTTCGACCTGCTGCAAGGCAAACGGGTCGGACTGATTACAAACGCCACCGGTGTTGATCAAAACCTGACCTCTGTCGTTGACCTGTTCCACCATGCCGATGCGGTTGACCTCGTCGCGCTTTTCGGTCCCGAACACGGGGTGCGCGGCGATTACGATGCCGGCGCTTATGTTGAAAGCTATACGGATGAGCGGACCGGCCTGCCGGTTTTTTCGCTGTATGGCCCCACCCGCAAACCCACCGGGGACATGCTTTCGGGCATTGATGTGCTCGTCTTCGATATCCAGGATATCGGGGTGCGCTCCTACACCTACATCAGCACCATGGGCCTGTCGATGGCGGCGGCGGCACAGCACGATATCGCATATGTGGTGCTTGACCGCCCCAATCCGCTGGGCGGTGAGCGGGTGGAAGGAAACATCGCACGACACGATCACCTTTCATTCGTGAGCCCGTTCCCGATTCCGTATGTCCATAGCCTTACCGTCGGCGAGCTGGCCGGAATGCTCAACGGCGAGGGAATGCTGGAGAACGGAGTACAGGTGGATCTGTCGGTTGTCCCGATGGAGAACTGGCGCCGGGAAATGCTGTTCGGAGACACCGGGCTGCATTGGGTGCCCACATCCCCGCACATTCCGCGGGCCGGCTCCCCCCTGTTTTATGTGATGACCGGCATCACCGGGGAACTGCAGCAACTCTCCGAAGGGGTCGGATATACGTTACCGTTCGAGGTATTCGGAGCAGAGTGGATTGACGGGGTGAGGTTCGCGGAACGACTCAACGAGCGGGGCCTCCCGGGCCTGCGGTTCCGTCCGGTTTCGTGGCGTCCTTTTTATGGACGTGATGAAGGCAAGCGCCTGGAAGGTGTGCAAATTCATGTCAGTGACGGAAGGCGGGCGGATCTGATGGCGGCGGCGTTTCACCTGCTGGAAGTGCATCATGAGCTCTACCCGGAAAAGAATCCGTTTGAGCGGGCCGGAGAAGATCGCCTGCGCATGTTCGACCTGGTGGCCGGATCTCCGGAAATCCGGAAGCGGTTCATGGAGTCGATGCGCTACGAATATATTCGCGGATATCTGGAAAAAGACAGGGAGGCGTTCCGGGAGCGGTCGAAAGAATACCGGCTGTACGAATAATCTAGACATCCGCAGCCGCAGGGAAGCGTGCGCATTATCAGTCCACGCCCCGTTTCGGCAGCCGTTTCACACCATATCTGCAACCCGGGTTTCCGTCAGCTGCCTCTTCAGGCGCAAAATCCGTGCGGCCGATCGGTCAATCTGTGCTTCGCTGATATGTCCCCGGTCGAGCATCTCCCTCACCACCCCGAAAAACCGGGCGGCAACCTGCTCATCATACACCATATTATTTCCAAACAGCAGGATGTCAACTCCGGCCTGCAATGCCCGGCGAATCACCTCCTCTTCACCGTAGTGATCGGAAATCGCCTTCATCTGCAGGTCGTCGCTCACAATTACTCCGTCGAAGCCGAGTTCATCCCGCAGCATCCCCTGCAGGATAGCCGGCGACAATGTGGCGGGGTGGTCCGGATCCAGTCCGCGGTGAAACACATGCGTCGTCATGACCATATCACACTGCCCGTTCTGCAAAAGCCGGCGGTAAGGTATCAGCTCAGCCGCCTGCCAGGTATCGGTGACATCGGTCAGGCCCAGGTGGGTATCATCCCGTGAACTGCCATGACCCGGAAAGTGCTTGAGCACGGCTCCCACACCCGCCTCCCGGTGTCCGCGCACATACGCTTCGGCGTGCCGTGCCACGATCTCCGGATCATCCGAAAAGCAGCGATTCCGTCCATAAATCGCTTTGTTCTCCTTGTTCAGAGCCAGGTCGACACACGGAGCAAAATTGAGGTTGCAGCCGTGCTGTCGCAATACCTCCGCAATTTCGGCGGCGTGGGAACGGGTCAGCGACGGGTCGTTTTGCGTGCCCAGCTCCCGGTGCGAAAGTGTCTCCGGAAAACCGTATTCGGGCCGCAGACGGTTGACCGTCCCTCCCTCCTGGTCGATCGCGATAAAAAGCGGAATTGCGGCTTCGGCCGACAGTCCGGCGGTGAGCTCCGAAAGCTGCCGGGGCGAGCGGATATTGCGGCCGGTTGTCCCGGACTGCACATCATAATCAAACAAAATGACTCCACCGAGGTGATATTCCCGGATGTCGCGCAGGATGACACGTACGGGGTTTGTGGAGTCTGCGGATGCTGCCTGATGCGTCGAACCCGGACGCCTGCCCGGATCCGCATCATCGGTGAAGCCCGGGTGTTCCGAGGGTGCGGATGGGGCATTGGCCTGTGTCGGAGCTGCAGCATCCGTTGCAGATGATGATTTTTCGGCACCGGTTTCCGCGCCGGGAATTACCGTACCCCGAAATCCGACCATCAGCATCTGGCCGATTCTCTGATCCTGCGTGAGATCTGCAACGTCGGGTACCGGACTGGAGGGTGTTGGAGACATGTTATTTTGGTTTATCAATCCCTGGTAATTCTTGAGCTTCTGCAACATTTATAGCCGTGCCGGGCAGCTACGTTAATAAACCTGCTGATCAAGCGCCAGGAGAGTCACCTTCAACAGCGGCGGTTTCTACATTTTCTTGCGGTTTCCGGTGGTTATGATTACTATGAATAAGAGAGTACACATTAGCATATTATTGCAACAGGAACAACGACAAAGGGGCTACAGGGGACAGGCTCACCGACATTTTTTGACCCCGCTGATTTATTCCATTCAACCCAAAATCAGAGACCATCATGAGACTAATCATCGTTATTCTCGGTTTTTCTTTCGTCGGCCTTACGGGATGCAGTCTGCTCGACACTTCCGACTCCAACGACTCCGGACTGGCCGGTGTGTGGTTTAGAATCGACACCCTTGACACATCACAGCCCGAACCCAAATTGGAATTCAGTGGGTCGGAGATTGAGTTGTATGAGGATGCGGAATCAGATGCAGGGACCATGTTCCCCATCGGGATCAACAGTTATACCGGCGAACTGGCAAGGATAGACAACCCAAACTATATTACCTTTCCTATCCAGGAAGTGAAAGAGGATTATTTTGTCAGAATTAATCCCTATAACAGACATGGCATGTATGAGACCGTGCACTATGATATTTCCGCTCATACACTTACACTAAAATTTGATAACGGCTTAACCCGCTCTTACAATCGGGCCCGGTTGGGCTATGCTCCTGTAGATGGCTATGATTCTCAACTTGGTGTCGATATCAACGGGGTGCCGACTCAACCCACCCAGGTCGTTACACGACCGCCATCAGCATCTGCAAGAATAATTGATCAAAACGAAAATGAAACGCATTTTGAATTTGGCTCACCATTAGACATCAAAGATAACGCTGAATTTATGATCAATTTCTCATACGATGATGGAACAGACCATTATACCATCAGGGAAGGGGACGTAATATATTACTTTCGTGAAGGGCGTGATGAGCATTTTTTTCTTGCTGCCGATGCCGATTCTTCCGGCTACGTGAGGGTTGATGACTTCGATACCGAAAACAACCGGATCAGCGGATCTTTTGCATTCCGTGCTGTAAGTAGTGACGGCGAACTTCGCACATTCACCGACGGCACGTTTGATCTGCCGGTTTATGAGTGAGTACCTTGATGCATTTCGTGCCAATAAACCAGCGGATACCGCCGAAATATCATGACGGCCTGGGCAGGTCACGACAATACCGTATTGTCCCGGTTGTTCAGGATGGACTCAGCCGTGCGATCACAATCCCTTTGATCGTCTCCTGGCGCCGGACATACTCATAGATCGTCCCGGGATCGGTGATGACCGACCCGGTGAGGCTCGCATGATAAAAACCGGCACGATCCCCATCCATCAGAACCAGTCCCGTGTGGGAGATGTCCAGTTTGTCGATGGTGGTCACGAACGCAAGGACATCGCCGCTTTGGAATCGTGATTCGAATTCCGGAATTCGATCGGCGGGAATATAGCGCAGAACGCGGTCGTCCAGCTGCTTCTCGGTTGCGCGAACCATGCGCCAGTTTCGTTCGTTCTCGGCCAGATGACGATAGCGCTCCCGGTTTTCGGACATAAACCGCACCGGTCCGATGGCGGGCAAGTCTTCATCCTGGAAAAGCAGTGTGAGCAAGCCCTTGTCATCGTTGGTCATCAGCCAGTCGCTAAAATAATGGAGGCGGCTGCCGTACCCATCCACCCTGCCCTCACGATACCGGATGGCTTCGAGATGTGACCGGAAATCATCGACCGAAGTGGATCCGCCGAGGGTGGTCATCGCGAGCGCGAGCGCGAGCGCCATTTCGACATAGATCACGCAGTCGGTTCCATCCAGCGTTACGACCAGCTGCTCCTCGCCTGACTGATCGAGCAGACCGTCGACATAGGGCAGCCCCATCTGCTGTTCGGCGTAAAAGGAGATCAACGCCGGGACTTCGGTGTCCTGGCGAAACGTGTGCCATCCGCGGTCCAGCCAGTCCGACAGTGTGCTGTCCGGTGAACTCCCGGTGTGATGATGCCGGATCAGCTTCTTTTCCGGCGTGGCCACAATTCCGCCGGATCCGGTCAACTGACCGGCCGTAAGCAGCAAAATGATTAGATGAAAAAACATGTGCAATGGTGAGTGATGAAGATGCTCTGGGGCGGCCTACCGGAGGTGCCGGATAATCTGTTCAAAATCTGCCGGATCGATGCTCACCTCCCGGAACATGGACGACAGCTGCTCCACGGAGACCCGTTCATAATCACCGGCATTCGGAAAAATGCAAACGCCGCCGTATTCGACAGCAGCCGGACTAAAAATCATTCTCCGCTCATCTTCAAGATAATAACAATTCGGTCGATGCCTGGAGCGGAGGAAGATAAACACGCGCCATCCGGGAGGATCAAAGGTAACCAGAATATTCATTTTTGGTTCATCATATACAGCCCATCCGTGATTGCTGCCGGAGTGGCCGCTTTTACCGGCGGCCGCCTTTTTTTGAAGGACAAGGGAGTGATATGCTTCGTAGATGTCCAAAAAACGGACGTTCAGCGCGTCACGGTTTGGGGAGCTCAGCATCACAAACCGCCGGAGTCCGTCGTCGATTTTGGTCAGTTCCACCCTTTCGTCAGGCCCGGCAGGAGTGTCTCCATTCTCTGGCGATCCGCTGTGCCGGCGTTCGGCCGCCACGATGCGGGTTCCAAATTGATCCGCCAGCTCTCTCCAGTTCCGGTCAATGGGTAGAAATCCCCGTTCACCGGCCTGAAAATGGAGGTGGTCGGGTGCCGATGCGCCGCACTGCGGACCATTATAGAGCAGTATTCCGGCAGATCCGAGGGCTTTGGCAAGATCGAGCATATCCCCGAAAGTGTCGCGGATCAGCTGGGGCTGATGCCGCCGGTGCGGGATGGTCAGATGCCGGTGAAAAACAGGCCTTGGGTTTGCGAGCAGTTCATACTCCCCGTGGAGTATCGATTTTTGATCCGCTGGCCGGTTCTCCGGACACAAAAAGCATGAACGTTCGCTGATGGACCTCATATCTACCCGTGCCATGCTGGAGGTGTAGCGTGCCGGGTTGTATTGCACGCGCCAGGGTATGCCATGGATAGTCAGCGTCCGTTCCCGGACCCGATCCAGGGCTTTATGTTTTCCGTCACCGGGGAAAAAGTCGCTGAAACGTATCACGTAGCCACCCTTATTGAGCTGATATCAAGGTATCGAAACCGATCCTCAACTAAAAGTCAAAAAAAAGTGGCCAAGCACATGAACCGAAGGTCACAAAGTGCTATGATCATGACCGGGCCGGCATCGGGACACACAGGCGCACTGCCTATAAACAGCACCGGCTCCTTTAAAATCATCTGTTGGAATTGGATAAGTATCTGCCTATATTTATCGGTGCTTTACGATGAATAAATAATATACACGTCTGCATCACCGGCAGAACCATACAAATCCAATCCATGAACATTCCCGACAGCCCTGCGAGTATTTCACCCGGGTTCGATCTGGAGGATCCCTCAATCCGGCGCACGGCACAACTGACCAAGGCACTTGGCCACCCCGTCCGCCTGGCAATTCTCCAACTGCTTTGCAATCGTGACACCTGCTTCTGCGGTGACTTCACCGATGTGCTGCCTCTGGCTCAATCCACCGTCTCCCAACACCTAAAAATGCTGAAGGAATGCGGGCTCATCACCGGTACCAGTCGGGGAGTGCGCACCTGCTACTGTCTGGATCCCGATGGCGTCCGCGAACTCCGTCAAACGCTGATCAACCTGGCAAACCGGTTCGAAGTAACCACTCAGGCGGACGGCTGCTGACTCCGATGCGAGAAAATACCTCGCCGCTGTGCGATTAAATAATTAACACCCGAATACGTAAACTGATGAATTCCAATCTCGAAGAATCCCAAAAACTAAAAGCCCTTGTACGGGAAAGATACAGTAACATCGCCGGGAAATCGGAAAAGGGAAAACAGGCTGGCTGCTGCAACCCTTTGCGTTGCAGTGATTCAGGTGCCGCGGAACAAACCGAAGACGACAACTGTTTCGACATCATGACCGAGTCCTATGACGGGCTCGAAGGCTACCATCCCGATGCCGACCTTAGCCTTGGATGTGGCATCCCGGTCGAATTTGCCGGGCTAAAGCCGGGTCAGTCCGTTCTGGATCTGGGCTGCGGTGCCGGAAACGACATCTTTGTTGCCCGCTCGATAGCAGGCGAAACGGGTCACCTGACCGGCCTTGATTTTTCCGGGGCCATGATCCGGAAAGCCCGTGCCAACGCGGAAACATTGGGATACGACAATGTCCGTTTCATTGACGGTGACATTGAAGAGATGCCGCTGGAGTCAGATACATTCGATGTGGTGCTTTCCAACTGTGTTCTCAACCTGGTACCGGACAAAATGAAGGCGTATTCCGAAATTTTCCGGGTACTCCGACCGGGCGGGCATTTCAGCATCTCCGATATTGTCATTGAAGGCTCCATACCGGAATCAATCCGGAAAGCGACGGAAGCTTACGTTGGATGCGTTTCCGGCGCCCTGCAAAAAGAAGAGTACCTGGCGATTGTCGGTGCCAACGGCTTTTCGGACGTGACGGTCCGCAAGGAGCGGGAAATTGAAATTCCCCGGGAATGGCTCGTCCGGCAACTCGGCGAAGAGCAGGCCGCAAGTGTGGATCACCAATCCTTTCGCGTGCTCAGTATCACCCTGAATGGAAACAAACCGTAAATTAAGTACCCGTTATGTCCCACCCGCCAACAGAAAAAATCAGCAAGAAGATGTCCCTTCTGGACCGCTACCTCACGGTCTGGATTTTTGCCGCCATGATCATCGGAGTCTTAATCGGCTTCTTCTTCAAGAGGTACGTAGAACTGTTCAATTCGGCTCTCACTGTTGGTGAGCATACCAATTTGTTGATTGCCGCCGGCCTGATCCTGATGATGTACCCGCCCCTGGCCAAGGTTAAATACGAACTGATGCCGAAGGTTTTCTCTGATGTGAAGATTCTCGGCCTGTCACTGATCCAAAACTGGCTGATCGGCCCCGTTCTCATGTTCGGGCTTGCCGTCGGGTTTTTTGGTTTTGTCGCACCGGCGCTCTTCGGTCCGGATCCGCGCTGGGGCTATTACATGGTGGGACTGATCCTGGTCGGCATCGCCCGGTGCATCGCCATGGTGCTGGTTTGGAACCAGCTGGCCAGAGGCAACAGCGAATATGCGGCCGGACTGGTAGCACTGAACAGTGTATTCCAGATCGTTACATTCGGGTTTTATGCATGGGTGTTCATCACGGTGCTGCCGCCATTATTCGGTCTTGAGGGGCTGGTAGTGGATGTAACCATTGGTGAGATTTTTGCCAGTGTCATGATCTACCTCGGTATTCCGTTTGGGGCCGGAATCCTGAGCAGGGTGATTCTGGTGCCCCTGAAAGGCCATGCCTGGTACGACAATGTCTTCATCCCAAAGATTTCGCCCATTACACTGATCGCACTGCTCTTCACCATTGTGGTCATGTTCAGCATGCAGGGCGACCAGATCATCTACCGCCCGCTGGATGTGGTGTGGATAGCCATCCCGCTCACTGCCTATTTCGTGCTCATGTTCCTTATCAGCTTTTTTATGGCTTCAAGGCTTGGCGCGGACTATAGCCGGAGCACCACTCTGGCCTTCACCGCCTCCGGTAATAACTTCGAACTGGCCATCGCCGTAGCCATCGCCGTGTTCGGCATTGCATCGCCCATTGCCTTTGCCACGGTAGTCGGTCCACTGGTGGAAGTCCCCGTACTGATCGGACTGGTCCACGTAAGCCTCTATTTCCTCCGGAAATATTTTGGAGGAGTCGAAAGCAGTGACCACCCGGCGGCTCATGCTGCCGCAGAATCCGCCGAGATCTGTGACACGGCCAAGCAGGTATCCGGTTCAATAGACCGGACCACAACATCCGAATGAATGCGTATAATCCCGGGAATCCTCTTGCTGTCCGGAATCACCGCGTTCGTTTTATACTTCGCTTTGTGCGCCGATTCCGGTGAAGCTCCCGGTGTGAACGAGAAAGGTATTGTAAATGAGGAGCTGGATCGACTACCACATGAAGTCACGGTGAGAAACCGCAAAATCGTGTTCGACAGAAGCTCCGCAAGTCCAAGGCCGCGTGAAGAATATGCCCGGCTTCCGTACGAAATTGTAATCGGCGAGGATGTCAGGCTCATTGAATCGGATGTGACACTTCTGCCCGGGGAATCTCCGGTCGTATTTATGGAACGGATACTCGCGGATCAGATGCCACCCATGGAGGAGCTCGACGCGTACCCTGAGTCCATGTACCGGTATTATGTGTCGTTTCATCCGATGGATGAGGATGAAGCAGCGGCGCGCCCGTCTGCCGACCGGCCGGATGCGGACCCGGCTGAGGAGGGAGTGTCCGCCTATATCCGGGTTATGAATTTTCCTGATGATTCCGTAGGTGGCAGGGAAACGCGCTATGACTTCATTGTATCCGATGGCGGTGATTGGATCCTGGTCTGGCAGGGGGAAGGCTCTTTCTGCAGGCGACCGGGTCAGGAGTTCTGGCAGCCCGCAGACCAGTTGTGTCCCTGAGACCTTATACTCAATAATAGCCTAACTCATTATCAAGCAATCAGATAAAGATACTCCCCGTAAGTGCCATTATACAAATATACACGTAAAAATATACCCGATAAATCAGGGCATGGCTGGCGGGCCGTTTCTCGAAACGATAGCTGCCCTCGATATACCTGCACCCAGGCCGGCAAGCGATCCAGGAAAAAACTGACTTCAAGTTCGGATCTTTACGGAATGATCTGCTAAGCGCCAGGACGCGACTATTCCGACAGTAGATTCTCTGCTTCTATCTGTCCATCCATTACGTGTTGAAGATTGTTGTTCAACCGCCCGGAAGGTTTTACTTTACGTTTCATGGATGTTGTCTATCAGATTTTTAGTTGTCTTTTGTCGGTAGACCAGACCTGACCTTTGAACTGACCTATACAACTTTTTACACAGATTTAAGGACATCACCATCACGAAGTGCGATAAAAAATTTAAATACATCCAACCAGATAATTGATAAAAATGAATTATTCAGTTTCAGCCAGTACCTGTTTTGGGATACTGGTTATTATGATGATGGTGACAGCGTGCGGAACAGCTTCCGACGAACAGGAAACGACAGGTGTTAATTCCGGGACTGCTCCTGTCATCAACGCATCAGCCACCGCACGGATCGACGCTACCCTGCAGCGTTTTGTGGATGCCGGTGACATAGCGGGTATTTCGGCCCTGATTTATGAGGATGGTGATGAAGTCTATTTCAGCGCTTACGGTATGGCCGACCTTCGCCGGGATATCCCAATGGATCGTCAAACGATCGTCCAGATCTACTCCATGACCAAACCCATTACCGGCACCGCGCTCATGCAACTTTACGAAAAAGGCGCTTTCGATCTCGATGATCCGGTTTCAATGCACCTTCCCGAATTTGCCGGAATCCAGGTATATGCCGGAGAGGATGCGTCCGGAGAACCGATCCTTGAAGATCCGCGACGCGAAATGACCATTCGCGATCTCACCCGTCATACCGCCGGTTTCGCCCCGAACTCTCATGAAACCGAAACCGGTCGTATGTTGATGGATGCCAATCCCATGAATTTGGAGCATACGCTGACCGATATGGGAGAACGACTGGCCTCGGTCCCCCTCGAATATCATCCCGGGGAACGCTGGCTTTACGGTATATCCGTGGACGTTCAGGCTCTGCTCGTAGAACGTTTATCGGGGATCCCGTTCGCTGAGTATTTGAATGAACACATTTTGACGCCCCTGGGCATGAATGAAACCCGTTATTTTCTGCCGGAGGGTGATCGCGATCGTTTTTCCGGCATGTATAATCGTGACAGCGACGATGGCACGCTTACGCAGCAGCCCGATGATATGGCCCTCTATCTAAATGGCCGCCAATGGCCCATGACCCCCGGTGGATACGGCCTGGTCTCTACATTGGATGATTACATGCGGTTTGCCCGTATGCTGCAAAATGAAGGAGAGCTGGACGGCGTACGAGTACTGGATGCCCAAACGGTGCAGCTCATGGCGACCAATCATTTGTCTGATTCGGTAACCGAGCGGTCATGGCTGCCGACAAAAGGCCAGGTCGGTTTCGGAATCAATTTTGCCGTTCGGGTGGAGCCGCCAGAGTCGGAGGACGAAAATTTTGGCCATGTCGGCGAATTCTTCTGGGACGGAGCAGCCAGTACGCTTTTTTGGGTCGATCCGAAGAATCAGTTAACGGCCGTCCTGTTTGTCCAGCTGATGCCTTATGATGAGATCGGGCTGCACAAGGCATTCAGAGATGCTGTATATGGGACATGACCGTCATTGATCACTTTCCTTCTTCCCGAAATCCTTGTCCAGCGGGATGAACCAGGCGGCGATAAACGCCGGAATCGTCGCGATCATCACCCAGATAAAGAAATTGGGATAACCAATCAGCTCCTGAATCCAGCCACTGAACATGCCCGGCAACATCATCCCCAGCGCCATGAAACCGGTGGTGATGGCGAAGTGTGACGTTTTGTGCTCACCCTCCGACACGTAGATCATGAACAGCATGTAGGCGGTAAATCCGAAGCCGTATCCGAATTGTTCGAGCGCGATCGACGCACTGATGACCACCAGGCTGTCGGGTAACATCTGCGAGAGATAGATATAGACCAGATTCGGAATGTTCATCGCAAATACCATCGGCCAAAGCCAGAATTTGAGGCCGTGACGCGCCGCCATGATCCCCCCCAGAATCCCGCCGGCGGTGAGGGCCAGCAGCCCGACCGTCCCGTAGGCAAGTCCAAGCTGACCGGTCGTCAGCGCCAGTCCGCCCAGTTCCTGCGGATCCAGCAAAAACGGCGATGCCAGCCGCACAATCTGGGCCTCGGCAAACCGGTAGAGCAACAAAAAGGCGAGAATAGCGACAATTCGGTCCTTGCGGAAGAAGAGCACGAAAGTCTTGAAGAATTCACCGAAGATACTTTGTCCGGGATCGCGCGGTGCCGGACGGTCGGCCGCCGGATATGGCAGGATAAACCGGTGGTAGAAAAAGAAAACCACAAACATGCCGGCCAGGAAGAAAAATGTGATGGACCAGGCGAGCGGGATGTTGCCCGACCGAACCTGAAATTCGGCGGAGCTTGCAAAATCGAGCTGATCCTCGATCTGGATCACCGCCATCGCCGGCACATTCCAGTTCTCGCGTGTGAACCGGAAATAGCTCCCCTCCACCAGGGAGATGCTTTTGTCTCCGCGTACCCGTCCGAAGTTGAGCACCACCTCTTCTCCAGGATCCGGCGGACCCGAAAGATGAAAATAGACCACTCCGACGTTTCCGGTGTACTCAGTGTCGATATCCATCTCATCCGGCCCAAACCGGGTAGCGATAAACCCTTCCAACGGATGGATGAGCGTCCGCCTGAACCATCCCGGTTCCTCCTCCGCTTCGGTCTCCTGCAGCGCAAGGTCCTGTTCCAGCGCCGGATTGAACCCCTGATCCAGGTTCCACTCACGGGCCAGGGAGACGATCGAATCCACCTCACTGCGCAACCGGTTTTCGGTGCTGATTTCCAGCTCTGCCGGTTCGGCGATAATCCGCAATGCACCCTCCCGCTCCGTAACGCGCATCTCCTCCGGGTGCGTAATTTCGGTAAGACCGACCTCCGGGTTCGATCGCGCGCGAATATCCACATCATCCAGACCGGTCACACTTTCGACATATCCGGCGAGAATCACCAGCAAACCCTGGCCGGAAATCATCGCGATGCGGTAAAACGTGCTCCGTACCCCCACAAACCACGCCTGTTCGTGCTTGCTGAGGCCGAGCATGTAAAGCCCGTCGGCGGCGATGTCGTGCGTCGCCGAGCTGAACGCCATCAGCCAGAAAAAGACCAGGGTCCATTGAAGGAACCCGGGAAGCGGGGTGGTCAGCGCCACCCCCGCCATGCCCGCGCCGATGACCAACTGCATGACGATGATCCACCACCGTTTGGTTTTCAGCAGATCCACCAGCGGACTCCAGAGCGGCTTGATCACCCACGGCAGGTAAAGCCAGCTGGTGTACAACGCGATTTCGGTGTTGGATACGCCCAGCCGGTTGTACATCACCACCGTCACGAACATGACGATCACGTACGGCACTCCCTGGGTATAATAGAGCGTAGGGATCCAGGCCCATGGGTTGCGGTAGGTCGGTTTATCCTGCGTCATAAGCCGGATTCAGGGAGATTGACAGTGCGAATGGAATCAGATCAAAACGTGTAAGACGGGGTAACGGGAGCATGTCCCGGGCCAAACGATGTCAATCTAATAAATCTTTCTGTAAATTCACTACTTGCTCTATTAACACAAGACATTTAAAATTGCGCCGGTCAGAATACCGTAAAAAATTGGCACAAAGTGTTCCCGCCCTCTCCAGGAATTTGCTGTGACCTGATGTATATCTGGCACGGGATTTTTCGATCAACATTCATAATCTTGTACTTTTTAGGTACTGAATTAAACGGAATTGCCAGTTATTTTCTATTCGGAAAGTTTTCCTTATTTGATCAGCATCATCTGCCGGGTTTGAACAAAATCACCGGTAGTCAAGTGGTACAGATATACTCCGCCGGCCAGATCAGAGGCATCGAAATGAGCGGTGTGCGATCCTGCCGGCATGGTACGGTCAATCAGGGTGGCCACCCGGCGGCCCATCACATCGTAGACAACCAGCGAAACTTGACGACCTTCCAGTAGGTCATAACGAATCACCGTAACCGGATTAAACGGGTTGGGGTAATTCTGATACAACGCCACCTTCTGTGGCCGGTCAGAATCAGGCATTGCAAAAGTGGGCTCTTTACCTTCTCCGACGAGCGGTACGATCAGCGTATCGCTGCGGTTCGGGGCATCGTGCACGATGTGCATTTCGGCCTCATAGCTATCCGCGCTTTCCGGATGGAAGGTAATCGCCACGTCCTGACTGCTGCCGGCTTCCAGTGAAAAAGAAGAAAACTCATTGTCTATGGCAAACGGGCCGGAATCCGCTCCAGCGAGATACACCTCACCACTCAACGAGGTATTCCCGGTATTCCGGATGGCCACTTCCCCGATACCGGAACTGTCCGTGCTAACCCGGCCAAAATCACGCTTCGCGGTATCGATCCGGATGATCGACACCAGAGGCTGGTCCACGGCATTATCAGGATCCTGCCATTTCAAGACCGGGTGGCCCCCGGTCAATTGCCAGGTATTATCGAAATCAAGTTTATACATGTGGATAAAAGCATCTTGGCCGGTCATCTGTTCGGTGATCAGGCCGGTAATGTCTGCGTCTGTTTCAGACCCGATCCCATCATTTTGACCTGTTGTTTCGATCCCCCAATAACTCTCACTGATACTTGCCATAAAGGGATCACCAAACAGTCCACCGGTATCTTCACCTCCAACAACCTCCCCCATAGCAAATGATTGATATGTACCTCTCATCATGCCCCACAAGGGCCAAACTACCATTGTGCCTCCGATGAGGCCTCCAACCCTGTCACTACCCATCACAAAAACATCTGTGTACGACGACATCACCCAGTACTCGTGTCCTTCAGGATTTCCATCAATAGCAAGTGTACCAATCAACCCTCCAACCGTATTATCCCCGGTAACCTTTCCGACAACGTAACAGGATTTAATCACTGATATAGAATTATGCCCCACCAGTCCTCCCACATGTTTATCGCCTGTCACATTGATATCTTCAAGTCCAAGATTTACAATGACGGCATTGCCTGTTGACCCGAACAAACCCACTTCATCTTCCTTCCCACGGTTAATAGTTAGCCCGGTGATGACATGCCCGCCGCCATCGAAATGGAAGTCGATAAATTGTAAAGGCTTAAACCCTTTGCCACCATTCCAGTCCGCTGTTTCAGAGGCATCTATATCATTCATGAGTACAAAATGAGCAGCCGGGTACTCATCAATCTTTTGTAGCTGCTCTATGGTCTCAATCTGGTATGGATTATCCCCTGTACCTGAACCAGCGGCAAACTCGGCGTTGGCCTGGGCGGAGGAAAGCAATATGCCCAGTATCATGGCTGACAGACGTTTATTGCCGCAAATATTTGTGACATCGCCATATATAAGGCCAATAGCTTTACATAACTGATATATCTTGTTCATGATTTAACAATTTTGGTGTACAGTAGAGGCTTTTTTATTTACTATTCGGAAAAACTTCCTTATTTAACCACGGTCATCTGCCGGGTCTTGCTAAATTCCGGGGTCGTTAACCGGTAGATATATATACCACTGGCCAGATCAGAGGCATCGAAATGAGCGGTGTGCGATCCTGCCGGCATGGTACGGTCAATCAGGGTGGCCACCCGGCGGCCCATCACATCGTAGACAACCAGCGAAACTTGACGACCTTCCAGTAGGTCATAACGAATCACCGTAGTCGAATTAAACGGGTTGGGATAGTTTTGGTGCAATATCGGTTGATCCGGGAGTGAGCTGACTTGTTCTGCTGTTGTTGGTTCGTGTCCAGAGCCTCTCATGTAAATTTCCACAGGGCTGTCAATATTTGGGGCATCGTGTTCTACATAAAGTGTGCCTTCATGGATATTTGCACTTTCAGGCCGGAAAATCACATGAATAACATCTTCGCTTTGAGGAGCCAGCATGACTGACTCCCCGCCATCTCTGAGCTCAAAGCCATCCCCCGATACCGATACTTCAATCTGTATTGGAATCGTACCACTGTTCTCTATGGGTAATGTACGAGTGCGGGATTTTCCAACATCCTCACCCAAAAAATTAATGTACTTCCTGGGAAACCGTAAAATGGCTGCATCGGGAGCTTCTACGGTATCGTTGGGTTTCTGCCACTGAAACACAGGATAGCCCTCCGTCAGCTGCCAGGTTTCATCAAAATCGAGTTCAAACATATGGATATAAGCCTGTTCGCCCGTCATGTCGGCAGTCAGAAGGCCACGGGCATTGTGACGTATGTCGCCTCCTTGGAAGGGTAATGCCGGATTTGCGGAGTTTGGCCCTACTCCTTCGGATTGACTGCTTGTTTCCGTATTCCAATAACTCAAATCCAGAATACTGCTATTATCACCAATCAAGCCCGCCGTATTTTCTTCGCCACTTACTTCACCTAATGCATAGGCTTCCAATACCCAACTGCTCCCAGCCGGGACAACCGGCAGACTATTGTAACCAAGTAATCCCCCCACCCGGTTTTTTCCGATAACATTTCCTGTGGCATATACAGCTTGTAATGTATGGTTACTTCTCCCCGACAACCCTCCAACATTCTCTGAGCCCTGAACATCGCCGGTGGCATATGACTTTTCAATCGTTCCCAAATTATCTCCGGCCAATCCGCCCACTTGATCATTACCGGTGACCTGCCCTGTTGCATATGACTTTTCTGTTAATCCCCCATTGGTACCCATGAGCCCGCCCACATAGTTATATCCTTCAACGTTCACCGCTGCATGGGCTCTGATAACTATTGCTGAACTGTAACCCATCAATCCCCCCACATTATTTTCACCTGTGACCATCCCGGTTACCGAAACATCGTGTACTTCGGCTTGCGGTAATTGATGTTGTCCCAGAAACCCGATTAGTCCCCCTACATTTCGGTGACCGGTAATTTCAACATCACGCAGATGCGTGTTTGTGATCGTTGCCCCTCCGGCCGCTCCAAATAAACCCACCTGACTGGAATCGTTGCGTTGTATGTATAATCCGGTAATAACAAACCCCTGGCCATCAAAAAAACCTTCAAACCGGGACGAATTTAATCGCCCGATCGGCTCAAATCCCTCGCCGCCGTTCCAGTCCGCGGTCTCCGACGCGTCGATATCGGCCGTCTGAATGAAATGTTTGTCCAGGTACTCCTGCTCGCCGATGGCCTGAAGCTGCTCCAATGTGGCCACCTGATACGGATTTGCTTCGCTGCCGTCGCCGTCGGTGAACTGGGCTTTCAGAAGTACCGGGGTTAGCAGCATAATCATTGTGATGGGAATCCATTGCTTCATACGTCCCTCCGTTGTTGATTCATTGATGTAAAAAAGTTATTCGACCAATTCGTGCTATTTATTTTTAAGAGAATGAAGGTGTCAGATCCTTTCAAAAAAACTTCCTGGAAAGTGACTATTAACAACTTTTCAAAACTTGATACTAATAGAACAAGTCGATTTCGCTATTCGCACTCAAAAGCAAAGTTTTGTGTTGCAATGTTATAGGGAAACATCTTTTATTCATTGTTCTCCTCCTGTGATGTATGTAGTGCTTCGGTTGGCCGGATAAATTACCGCCGGCTTTATTCCGGATTGCGATACCCCTTCCGTTATATTTTAGTCAAATCAATCTGATCATTTCCCGCAATTTTCAGGTACGTTATGCGGAGATGTTCAGATAACGTGTAGAAATGAAATACTGTTTTTGATTCGTAATTGTGGGGAACAGGCAATCACAACGCTATTGCTCATGCGTTGCAATCCATGAGTCAATTCTGCCTTGATGTGGGTTTCAGCATCCATCCATGGTGTTTCCAAATAAGTAATTGGAATGCTCTCTAACTTGTCATCTAAAAAGAATTATGTTTTACTTTTGTAATGGCAAGTAAATATCATCGAACTTGAGTACCTGTAATCAGTTTCTCTATAACCGTATCGGTTGATGGATGGCTATTTCTGGCTACGACCCATCACCGGACAGCAGTTGTGTATCTTCTAATTCGATCACAAAAACGATAAACAGGCCGGCGAGAATCACCAGCTGCATGACGATGATCCACCACCGTTTGGTTTTCAGCAGATCCACCAGCGGACTCCAGAGCGGCTTGATCACCCACGGCAGATAGAGCCAGCTGGTGTACAACGCGATTTCGGTGTTGGAAACGCCCAGCCGGTTGTACATCACCACCGTCACAAACATGACGATCACGTACGGAACTCCCTGGGTAAAATAGAGCGTCGGGATCCAGGCCCATGGGTTGCGGTAGGTCGGTTTGTACTGCGTCATAAGCCGGATTCTGGGAGATTTACAAATTCGGGAAGTTCCAGCCGTTACGGCCGATACGGTTCAGAGACGGAAAAAGAGAGCCTGCGAAGCTCAGGTCACAGCAAACGAACCACTTCTGCGCTCTGTGGTCGGAAGATACTATTTTATTAACATTATTTTCTTCGTCTGCACATACTCCCCATTCTCAACCCTTCGCAAGCTTACTTTATCTTTGCTTTCCCGGCGAAACAACATCCCGGCTCCTAATTACCTTTCGGGTAGCATGTAAGCCGGCGGCGGTGCATATTGTGGATGGATGCCTGCGGAACATTTCCATCCTCATGATCACTCCGCAGGTATTCACTTTTCTGTTAATTCAGTTACACCCCATTTTGACGCGAGCTATGCCGATCACTCCACCATGACACGTATTTCCCTGATTTGCACCGTTTCTATCCTGCTGCTTCTCTCCTCCTGTTCGGAACCGGATTCCGATAAAACGGACGAGGTATCATCAGCCGTGGACGCGCCCGTTGCCGGTACCCCGCAAGTTGTCGCATCGGGTGACGGATTGCTGTTCATGGCTCCGATCTGGTCACCCGACGGATCCCTCATCGCGTTCACATCCGGGCAGTACCGCGGACTCTGGGTCGTACGTCCCGACGGATCAGACCTTGCACAAATCACGGATGCCGAGTCCGCCGGATACCGTTTCCAATGGGCCCCGGACAACACCGCCATTACCGCACGAATTGCGCGCTATGACGGTCCGGAACGCTATTTTGCCATCGCATCTTATCATATCGAAACGGGCAGCAAGTCCATTCTGGAGGATTTTTCCAGGGCCTCCATCGATCCGCCCGCGAAACCTGTCGAACTGCCGCGAGATTTCGGTGAACAAACGGCGCTTAACGCCACCTTCTCTCCCGACAGCACAAAAATCGCCTTCCAGCTCATGGGTGATACTGTTTATGTGATGACGGCGGATCAACCGAAATCTCCACCCGACACATACAGACAACTGGGTCAGGGCGAACAACCGGTCTGGATGCCGGACGGTGAACACATCATCGTAACCGTATCCGGCGACGACGGCCATCACATCACCGAATCCGACCTCTACGCGGTTCATTCAGAAAGCGGAGAACGGATACTGCTCACCGGCCATACCGACCTGATCGCCCTGCAACCGGACATTTCACCCGACGGTCGGCACCTTGTCTTTTCCTGCTACAACAGCGGCAATATTTACATTATGGAGCTCTTGTTACCCTGACCAACCGCCGATCGCTTTCGTAAATAATCACGCTATCGATTATATTTCCAACAATTCACAGCTGATACGGCTACCGGCCGACTGCTCCGGCAGCAAACGGACGTCCCGAAAATATTTCACAATTGCTCGCATGAGAACCGGATCGGCCAGATCATTCAACACCTATACAAACCAGCAATCAGGAGCGCCTCAACGAACCGGCAAATGACACAGAACATAATCACCGACGCAAGGCTTGGCCGATTCCGGGACCAGTTTCCGCACACCGAACGGGGAATCTGTTACCTCAACCACGCTGCCCAGTCGCCGCTGGCCAAAGTCACCATCGACGCCATCAACGACCACCTCGGTGAGCGGCACAACGGAATGATGATGCCGTTCGCCAAAGACATCAAAATCATCGAACAGTGCCGCGAACGTATCTGTGAACTGATAAATGCCGGCGATACGCGACATATCGCCTTCATCGGCAACACCTCCGAGGGGCTGAACCGGGTTACCTCCGGACTCGACTGGCAGCCCGGCGACGAGATCATCCTCAACACCCTGGAGTTTCCATCAAACGTCTATCCATACCGAAAGCTGGAAAAACAGGGCGTGAAGTGTGTTTTTGTGGATGCGGATGACGGCACGGTACCGGTCAGCCGGCTTGAGGCGGCAATCACCCCGCGTACCCGGATGATCGCGATCAGCGCCGTGCAGTTCCTGAGCGGCTACCGGGCGGATATGGAGGCGATCAGCGCGCTTTGTCGTCGTCACGGGCTCTGGTATGTGGTGGATGGGATCCAGGCGGCGGGATCCCTGCCGGTTGATGTACAGGCGTGGGGCGTGGACGCGTTTGCCACCGGCGGACTCAAATGGCTCATGGCGCCGACCGGTATCGGCTTTCTCTACCTCTCGGAACGCCTCAATGAGCAGCTGCGAACTCCCGATCCCGGATGGCTTTCGGTGGATGAGCCATGGGATCTGTTTCGCACCGATCAACCCCTGCGCTCCGATGCCGGCCGTTTTGAGGGCGGGGTCGTCAACATCCCCGGTGTTTACGGCCTCAACGCTTCCATCGGCCTGCTGCTGGAAACCGGTATTGAGCACATATTCGATCGTATCCTCCAGTGCACCAGCCAGCTTCGATCCGCGTTGGAGGAGTCGGGGCTGAAGGCGTTCACCACCTCCGACCCAAACCACGCTTCCGGCATTCTCACCTTCCACCTCCCGGAAACCCGATCACGCACAGACGAAATTCCGGGGCTCGAAGAGGTGTTCCGTACAAAGAAGGTCTTCGTTTCAATACGTGACAACAAACTCCGTTTCGCACCGCACGGCTACAACACCCCGGAGGAAATCGACATTGCGGTGCAGCAGGTCCGGGCTATCCTGATGGATTAAGAGCCGACAAAGATAACCGGTGACCCAAACCGCCGTACCATGAAATTCCCCATATATCAGAAAGTAAAGCATTTTTTTGTCGAGACGGCCATCGTGCTGCGCGATACTCTCCGCGACTGGGTAGCCGACAATGTGCCGACCTATGGAGCCGCTCTCGCGTTCTACACGATTTTTTCCATTGCGCCCCTGCTGCTCATTATGGTCGCCGTCGCCGGATTCGTATTCGGAGAATCGGCGACTACGGGCCAGCTCGAAGAATACATGAGCCAGCTGATGGGCGCCGACCTGGCGCGAACCATCCAGAATTTTGTCCTTGACGCCTATCAGCCCCGCTCCGGCATCATCGCCACCCTGATCAGTTTGGGAATCATTATTTTCATGGCCACAACGATCATCACACAGCTGAAAAACGCCTTGAACAACATATGGAATGTGGAAGTCAGGCAGGCGGACAGCAGCATCAAGCGATTTCTCATCAACCGCCTGATCGCGCTGGCGCTCATTCTCATTTTTTCCAGCCTGTTTGTGCTTTCCATGATGATGGACGTGGTACTGAATACGCTCGAATCGCAGATTGACCCGGTGATTCCCGGCGGAGTTCAAATCTGGAACAAGGTGAACTCGATCTTTTCATTTCTTGTGCTTGTGATACTGTTTGCCGTGATCTTCAAAATGCTGCCCGACATACGGGTTCGCTGGTCGGATGTCGCTGTGGGCGCGGTGGTCACCGCCCTGCTGTTCGTTCTTGGCCAGTATCTCATCGGCGTGTATATGGGGATGGCAACCACTTCCACCTACGGAGCTGCGGGGTCGTTCGTGGTTTTCCTGGTCTGGGTTTACTACAACACGATGGTCTTTTTCCTGGGCGCGGAGTTCACCTACATCTATACCATGCGGCATGGAGCAGGGGTAGAAGCAGCCAGTCATGCGAAATTCACCCGAATGTACACCGATGAAGACTACTACAAAGACATCAGCGATGATGACGAAGCTTCCGAATCGTGATTCCTCGGTCATTACGGCCCTCCGCAACCGGTCCGAATCGTACCATTGTTCCTGCTGCGAACACCGGCACGCCCTTTCATTGTTACAGAGGGTACATACCGGTTCATTCTCCTGTTTGCGATACTTGCAGGAAAGTGATCAGCATTTGCAATATATTAGGCAGCAGGTAAAAACTACAAAACATAATAACACCAAAACCCCAACAACTTAACTTTTGTTTTGATGAGCTCAGAGGATAAGAAAAAGCAGCCGACCAAAAAAAACAATCAGCTCCATTTGCAACTATTCAGTATTCATGGATTGATTCGGGGTGAAAATCTTGAGCTGGGGCGTGATGCCGATACCGGCGGCCAAACCAAGTATGTTGTGGAACTGGCCAAGGCGCTGGGAGACCTAGAACGCGTCAAACAGGTGGATCTGGTCACCCGGCTCATCGACGACAAAAGGGTAAGCTCCGATTATAAGAAGCCCATAGAAGAGATTAGCGACAGCGCCCGGATTGTAAGAATCCGCTGCGGCGGGAAACGGTATATGCGCAAGGAGCTGCTCTGGCCTCACCTTTCGGAGTTTGTCGACAATGTGGTGCGTTTCAATAAAAAAGAGAACATAACGCCGGATCTGCTTCACGGCCATTACGCCGATGCGGGGTACGTAGCCCGTCAATTGTCCAAACTGATCGGCACCCCCTATGTGTTCACCGGTCACTCGCTGGGGCGTTCCAAAAAGAATTCGCTCTCCAACAAGGGAATGACCCAAAAGCAGATGGTTGAGAAATTTAATATCAATGAGCGGATCCAGGCAGAGGAGGATATCCTCAGAACTGCCGCCCATGTAATCGTGAGCACGCATCACGAAATCGAAAAACAGTACAAGCTGTATGATAATTTCGATAAAGCGGCCTTCACGGTTATCCCTCCCGGTATTGATGTGGAAAAATTTTATCCCTACTACTACGACCACGACGAAAATTTCCAAAAGCCGGAATCCTGTCTGCAGGCGCGTGACAAGATGGAGCAGGAGTTCGCACGGTTTTACTACAACAGCGACAAACCGCTGATTCTCACTATTTGCCGGCCGGACAGCCGCAAGAACATTCAGGGACTGATCACCGCCTACGGCGAAAACAAGGAGTTGCAGGCCATCGCCAACCTCGCAGTATTTGCCGGAATCCGGAAGGATATCGACAACCTCGATGACAATGAAAAGGAGGTGCTTACCGAGATGCTCCTGCTCATGGACAAGTACGATCTCTACGGCAAGATGGCACTTCCAAAAAAGCATGATCCGACCAACGAGGTACCGGAGCTGTTCCGGATTGCCGCCGATCGCAAGGGTGTGTTCGTCAATTCCGCCTTTTCGGAGCCTTTCGGCATCACTCTGATCGAGGCGGCATCGGCCGGAGTACCGATTGTAGGTCCGGATGACGGTGGTCCGCAGGATATCGTAAAGAACTGCCAAAACGGGATACTGGTAGACACCAGCGACAGCACCGCCCTGGGCAACGCCATCAAGTCTGTGCTGATCGATGAGGAGAAATGGCGGGAATACTCCAACAACGGAGTTAATGGTGTACGGGAACACTATTCCTGGACCGCACACGCCGATACCTTCCTGAAATCAGTGGATGATGTAATTGGCGACCACGCCAAATCCACAAAAAAGCATGGTATATCACAGGCCCCCGGATGGCGTTTTGCCGACCTGGAGAAAATGCTCATCACCGATATCGACGACACACTTGTCGGCGACGATGACGCGCTCGAAGCATTCATCGAAGTCATGGAGAAAAACCGGGAGTACGTGGGCTTTGGCGTAGCAACCGGACGCAGCCTGGAACTGGTAGAGGAGATCCTCAAGGAGAAAAACATCCCCACCCCGGATGTGATTATATCGTCGGTCGGTACCGAGATCTACTATGGCCCCGACCTCGACAACCTCAGTCAGGATTCCGGATGGCGCAATCACATCTCCTACCAGTGGAAACCCGACCGCATCAAAGAGGTGCTTTCACAATTCGATTTTCTGACTCCGCAGAACCGGGACGGGGAGCGCGATTTCAAGCTCAGCTTCAATATGAACCCCAATGACGACAACCTCGCCAAGGTTCATCAAAAGCTGACCGAAAAAAATCTTCGCTACCAGCTGATCTACTCTCACGGCGCGTATCTGGACATCCTTCCATTGCGTGCATCCAAGGGCAAGGCAATTCAGTATCTTGGAAAAAAATGGGACATCCCCCCGGAAAGAACATTGGTTTCCGGCGATTCGGGCAATGACTACGAAATGCTCTATGGCAAACGCCTTGCGGTGGTGGTCGGTAACCACGCGCCGGAAATTGAACGCCTGCGGGGCAACCGGCGCGTCTATTTCGCCGACAGCAACTATGCGGCCGGAATCATTGAGGGCGTCAGGCACTACCGCTTTATGGACACGGAAAAGTGATGCCGGTCACACACCGGACTATTTCACGTAGGTCATGCGTTTGGTGAATGTCCGTTCGCCTGCCTGCAGCCGGTACAGGTAGATTCCGCTGGACAGGCCGGTCGGCTCAAAAGTTTGAATATGTTCGCCGCCGGGCATGGGACGGTCGATGAGCGTCTGGATGTGGCGGCCCGTGATATCAAAAACTTCGAGCGTCACATGAACCTGCTCCTGTAGTGAAAACCGAATCCTTGTCGACGGATTGAAGGGATTCGGATAATTTTGCTCGAGGCGTGTACGGAGCGGGACTTCCTCCGGTTCCTCCACGGAAGATGCAGACAGCGCGAGGGCGTCCACGGTGATATTGTTGAAACGATGGTTCCCGCTTTCATTATCGGGTTCGGAACCGGGTCCGCTCGCCGTAATCCGAATGGCGAAATTCGGATTGTCGCCAACCTCCTCCATTTCGGAAAAGTCGTATTCGTGCAGGATGTAGTTTTCACCGACCTGCACCGATGCGTGTTTCAGTCCGTCGGACACAAAATTCTCTCCATCAATGGAGTAGGCGATATCCTGATTCAGGGCTCCATTTGAGGTTCGTTTCACGGCATAACGGAACACCACATCGGAATAGCCGGTTGTCGGCAGCCTGAGGGTAAATGGGCCGGAGGGGTTGCGCAAGCGCAGGGCCCGGTCGGATTCCTCCTCATAGGGGATGGAGCGTGCGTTGAACGGAGTCGGGGCGTTCACACGGTCCCAGCGGGCCCCGTCATAGCGGATGGTAGCACCGGCGACGGTACTGTGTCCGCCGACAATGCCGCCCGCACTGATGTCTATGCCAAGCGGAAAGGTAAATTCGCCGTTATCCGGATCGTCCGGGTTGGGGATGTCATTGAACTCCCAAAGGTGGATGAGGCTGCGATCCGGCCCGTCATCGATCCATCTGCCGTCGAGGGTGACATTGTTGATTCGCTGGTTGCCACTGTCATTTCCGGGGTCGGATCCGGCGCCGGTCATGGTGATCCGGATCCTGAAATCAGGATTATCATCCACGCCCGCGATTCCGGAAAAATCAAATTCCACCCATTTGTACTGGTCCTCATTGACCTGTACGAGGTTACCCGACAATCCTTCATCGGTATACGTTTCGCCGCCGTCAACAGAGTACTCCACCAGCTGATCACGCGCTCCGTTGGAGGTCCGGCTGACAGCATAACGGAAAACCACATCACGGTAACCGGATGTCGGCAGGAACAGGTGCAGGGAACCGGCCGGATTTCTGAGCCTCAGGGCGCGGTCATCGTCCTCTTCATACGGCTGTTCGCGGGCGTTAAGTGGCGTAGGGTCATTGACCCGGTCCCAGCGGGCTCCGTCATACATAAGAAAGGCGCCGTACCGCCGGCTGGAAACGTCCATAAGCAGCGTCGTGGCGATGGCAAAATTGGAATCGTTGGGAATCTCGTTGAAGTTCCAGTGGTGAATCAGGATTTCATCTTCCGCCTGCACGATTGCGCCTTGGGTGGATTGGAAATTTGGATTCGAAAAAGCAGACGAATTGCCATTTCCGCCAGTCGGCTCCCCGGCCTGAATCACGCCGGCTCCCGCGCCAAGAGTGATACACGCGGTAATCAGCATCAAACGGATAGCATTATAAAAAAAATGGTAGCGGGTTTTCATCATGGCAAATAATCCTGAAAGTGAAGTTCAGTATGAATGGTTCGTGCTCCGATGCGCTTGTGGCAATGTTCCGTGCGGAATCAAAAACACAACATGATCTAATATGGAATCTGGAGCGGTAACGGGCTGCCCGGCGGCTGCAGTATTGATGACCGAAAATATAACAAGCCTGTGAACCCTATGCCATCCGTTTACGCTCATTCGGATCCCGGTACTTCTTGCGGACCCGGAAGCTCACGGGTGTCACTTCCAGCAGCTCATCATCGTCGATGAATTCCATATACTGTTCCAGGCTCAACTTTCTGGCGGTTGCGATTTTAACGCTGTCCGCACTTTGGGAAGCCCGGTGGTTGGTCAGGTTCTTTTTCTTGACGACGTTGACGATCATGTCGTCACTGCGGTTGTTGATACCAACTACCTGCCCCATATAGACGGGATCCCCCGGGTTCACAATAAACTGCCCGCGGTCCTGGAGTCCTTCCAGGGCGTATTGTGTGACGCCTCCGTTATCAAGGGCAATCAGCACTCCGTTGGCCCGGCCCGGGATATCGCCTTTGTAGGGCTCGTAGGTATCGAATTGCTGATGGATCATTGCCGTGCCGCGGGTCTCGGTCATGATATCGCCACGGAAGCCGATCAGTCCGCGTGACGGAACCCGGAACTCCAGTCGGGTCATTTCCATCTCCTGCGACATGCTGTTCAGGGCTCCCTTCCTGCTCATCAGAATTTCAATCACACGGCTGCTGTACTGTTCTTCCACCGTTACAATCACCTCCTCAACCGGCTCGTGCATCACGCCATCCACTTCGTGCATGAGCACTTCCGGGCGCGATACGGCAAACTCGTACCCTTCACGCCGCATGGTTTCCACAAGAATGGCCAGCTGCAGCTCACCACGTCCAGACACCTTGAAGATATCGGGGTTATCGGTGGTATCCACCCGCAGCGATACATTGGTACGCAGCTCTTTCATGAGCCGGTCCTTAATCATGTTGGAGGTGACATATTTGCCCTCCTGTCCGGCAAACGGAGAGTCGTTTACCCGGAAATACATGGCGATGGTAGGCTTGTCGATATCGTAGTAGGGAACGGGAGCCGGATCCTGTTCCGATGCCATCGAATCTCCGATTTCGGTATTTTCGTATCCGGCCAACGCGGCCACATCCCCGGCTTCGACCCGGTCGACGGCCACCTTTTCCAGTCCGGCATACGTAAAAAGTTTTGTGATACGGGACTTTTCCTTGACCTTACCGTCGCGGCTCACCAGCAGAATCGGCTGGTTGCGTTCCACGGCTCCCTGCTCAATCCGCCCAATGGCGATACGCCCGACGTAATCATTCCACTCCACGTTGGAAACCAGCATCTTGAACGGTTTTTCAACCGGCCTCTCCGGTTCGGGAACATTCGATACGATTACATCGAACAGCGGAGCCAGGTCTTCGTTGGTATCGGTGAGGTTGGTGCGGGCGAATCCCTTGATGCCGACCGCGTAAAGCACCGGAAAATCGAGCTGCTCGTCGGTGGCGTCCAGGCTTACAAAGAGGTCAAATACTTCGTTTACCACCTCATCGGGACGGGCGTCGTGGCGATCGATCTTGTTGATCAGCACAATAGGGCGATATCCCAGGGCAAGGGACTTGCGAAGAACGAAACGGGTTTGCGGCAGCGGGCCTTCGGCGGCATCCACCAGCAGGATCACTCCATTGACCATCTTGAGGATACGCTCCACCTCTCCCCCGAAATCAGCGTGACCGGGAGTGTCGACAATATTGATTTTGGTGCCATGCCAGTTTACAGCCGTGTTCTTGGCCATAATGGTGATTCCGCGTTCTCTCTCCAGCGCGTTGGAGTCCATCACCCGTTCCATAACTTCCTGGTTCTCCCGAAAGGTGCCGCTCTGCATGAGCATCTGGTCAACCAGGGTCGTCTTGCCGTGATCAACGTGGGCAATGATGGCAATGTTTCTGATGGGTTGGTTCATAGCGTTCTCCAATAGTGGCGTCCGGAGGCGTTTCGAGCGCCCGTTTATAATCGTTGTCGTTCGTGGCACAATGTGATAGCCGGCGAAGAAACCGGTTGCCGTCACACTGCAGGGCAGGTTTGGCAGTGCCGATGCCGGACAATTTGGTGGTGCGACTGGCGGCCGGCAAAGTCCTGTAAGCCTCAATAATTTGAAGCTTGGTAAGATATGGATTTTCCAGGACTCAAACCCGGAATATTGTCTCCGGATGTTTTTTTCTGGCAGCCCCTGATGACATAGCCGGGGTCGTGAACATTAGACATCTGAACTTTTGCCGGGTTCTGTTCTTTCACGGAATCTTGCGGCAGCAGAGGCGTCAAAGTCGAAGATACGGGCACGGGACACGGTCGGCATGGGCCCGTACAATGGCCCATCAAGCCGCAAAAAACCGTTTCCAAATTTTGCTTGATATATTACCCGGATTTTATTTACATTACAAGTAAGCGCTTACATATACGTGTATCATGCAAAGACAATCTGACGGTCCGACTCACCGTTGAAGGTTACCTGGAACATGAGTGACATGATATGCGGCTTAACAATAAAATAAACGAGGATACAACCATGAGTAACAAGATACTGCGTATGTTTTTTGCACTGGTGATCGGATTCGGCCTTACCGGGGCATATGCCTGGGCAAACGACCAGGTCGCCGATGAACACGGTGACGAGTATGAAGTCACTTTCAATGTGGACATGTCGGAAGCCGAAGATTTTGATCCCGAGGCCCATGATGTTTTTGTAACCGGTTCCATGGCGGAATGGGCCGAACCCGGAAGCAATCCGGATTTTATGATGGCACCCCATGCCGACAACCCCGATATCTATACACTTACGGTAACACTTCCGGCCGGTGAGTATATGTACAAATACTTCCTGGTAGAAGACGAGCCCGACTGGGACGGCGGCGAATGGGATGGCGACCCCAACCGTGAAGTAGTGGTAAATGAGGATACCGAGGTGAATGACGTCTGGGCAGTTCCCCCTGTCTACATCACCTTTAACGTAGATATGTCCGGCGCCGAAGATTTTGACCCGGAAGCGCACGAAGTGTTTGTTACCGGCACATTCACCGGATGGGTCGAGCCCGGAAGCAATCCTGATTTTGTGCTGGCTCCCCACGAAGATGACGAAAACATCTACACCATTACCGTCTTCATCGACCAGGGAGAACATATGTACAAGTACTTCATAGTGGAAGATGCCCCCACCTGGGACGGCGGCGAATGGGACGGTGACCCCAACCGTGAAATCAACGCTACCGAGGATATGGAAGTCAACGACGTCTGGGCAGTGGTACCGACCAGCTCCGAGCCGGTAGCCGAAGCTCCCCGCCATATCGAACTTCAGCAAAACTATCCCAATCCGTTCAACCCGACCACCCAAATCCGTTACAACCTGGATCAGTCCGCCCAGGTAACTCTGGAAGTGTACAACGCGCTTGGGCAACGGGTAGCTACCCTGGTGAATCAGGAGCATCAGGCAGCCGGTCAGCATACCTACAGCTTTGACGGGAGCAACCTCTCATCAGGCATGTACATGTACCGTCTGACTGCCGGCGAGCATATGCAGACCCGTGTAATGACACTGATCAAATAATCCCGCATGTCCGGGCGGCATCGTCACAGGTTGCCGAACCGACTGATATGCTTTGCCGTTGACTTAATCCGGCAAACGCCGCACTGCTTGTATGGCAGACGGCGCAAAATTACTGAAAGGCCATGCTCCACCGGAGTGTGGCCTTTTTTTATGCCTTACCCGTTCTCCCCGCAGCCATATCCAGCCGTAATCTCATGTTACCATAATAACCCCATACAATCGCAACCTCATCCTGCCAAAATTTCTCCTACCCGCCTTCCGGCTTCCCGTTTTGCATCACCCGCCAATACCTTTGAGCTCATTGAATCAGCGCATCCGGTAAGAGCGTACCTCACATTTCTTTCGGGTGTCTCCGGCCAGTTCGAAAGTTCTTGAAATTGCCCATACCCTTTATTATGTTGACTGAAGAAAGTATTTAACCTTTTGATAAATCCGGAAATAAACCTGCACCTCCGGAAATACTGCACCGGGAAAGTGAATCGCCGGGAATTATTTAGATTGTCACAGCGCGCAAGGCATCGCTTTCCTTTGACATACATGGCGGTTATGGTACCAGAGCACAGTACATCGCCGGCAGACCGTCATCAACGGGTACACATAATGGGGAGCCTCTATGACGAACTCGCTACGAATACTTCTGACCATCATTTTTGTCGTTTCTTCCTCCGCTCTGTCGCCACTGCAAGCACAGTTCGCAGGTGGGAACGGATCTGCAGAAGCCCCCTGGCAGATTGAAAGTCCGACCCAACTGCTCAATATCGACGATCACCTGGACGGATATTTTATCCAGACCGGCCACATAGACATGGCCGGCATCAGTTTCACAGCCATCGGAAGCCCCTCGAACCCGTTCACCGGGTATTACGACGGAGCACATTATGAGATCCGCAACATGAGCATTTCCGAACCGGAAATGAACGAGCAGGCACTCTTCAGGGCGGCCGAAGAAGCCGTATTCCGCAATATGATCTTCACTGATGCTTCCGTGGAAGGAAGCAGAAGAGTTGGCATCCTGGTCGGGGTTGCCGAGGGCATAATCTTCGAAAACATTTCGGTAAGCGGTGAGGTGATTTCCCACGGAAGTACAGGAATGAATTGGTCAGAGGCCGGTGGCATGGCCGGCTCGATTCGAGGTGGCATCGTGCGTCATTGTATTGCGGATGTGGTAGTCACAGGACACAGAACAGTTGGCGGTTTGATCGGATCCTTCACCAATTCTGCTGAAATATACCAATCGGCTTCCTACGGCCAGATTTCGGGGCAAGGATCAAATAGTGGTGGTCTTATCGGTCTTATGGGCGGCACCGGTGTCATCACCGACAGCTACAGCCATGCCAACGTGGAAGGTGATAATACCGTCGGCGGACTGATTGGCAATTTTTCTGCACAAGGTGGACGCATCCAGAACTGCCTGAGCACCGGACGGGTGACCGGCACCGGCGACGACGTGGGCGGGCTACTGGGCTCGGTCTTCTCGGCAACACGCATGAACATCAGCCACTGTTTCTGGAATGCTTCCGCCTCCGATATCACAGCAAGCGCGGGCGGAGCGGGCGTGAAAGGCCTGTCCATGACAGAACTGATGCAGCGCGAAACCTACAACGGCTTCAATTTCCACTCCCTCTGGCAGATCGATGATGGCAACTCCTACCCCTCATTCCAGGACTTGTCCGATTACGAGATCCCCGAACCGGCTTCCATCGATGAGCTTCAGGGCGATGGCACAGCCGATGAGCCCTGGTTGATATCCTCGCCCTCCGAGCTGCTGGCCATAGCGGATAATGTCCACGGACACTACCGACTGACCGCCGATATTGACCTGGAGTCCAGTGCCATCTGGAATTATGGGCGGGGATGGACGCCTCTGGGGGGCATCAATGAAGGGGAGCACTTCACGGGTGTTCTGGACGGTGACGGCCACCGCATAACCGGCATGGTGATCAACGCCCCCATGCGTGATCACACCGGGATCATCCGTCATGCTGAAGATGCCGTTATCCATGACCTCATACTGGAGCATCATTATGTGATCGGCTCGGATTACACCGGCGGAATTATCGGAGAGGGCGAATCGGTGGTCATGGAAAATATTCAGCTGAATGGTGATATACGATCAGCAGGCGGCAGATGGTCTCAGGCCGGTGGTATTGCAGGCAGGGCAGATAACAGCGTGTTTCGCCATAATCTTGCTCATGTAACCGTTACAGGGACGCGAAGAGTGGGTGGGCTTATAGGCGACTTTATCGACTCGGAGATGTATCATTCGGCCTCATACGGTCATGTGTGGGCCGATGTAAGTAATGCAGGTGGGCTCATCGGTAATTCCAGCGGCGCAGGTGTGATCACCGACTGCTACAGCCATGCCGACGTGGAAGGCGAAAGACATGTTGGCGGACTGATCGGCAATTTCCAAAGTGGACGCATCCAGAACTGCCTGAGCACCGGCCGGGTAACCGGCACCGGTGATGATGTGGGCGGACTTCTGGGCTCGGTCTTCTCGGCAACACGCATGAACATCAGCCACTGTTACTGGGACGAAACCACTACCGGCCAAAGTGAAAGCGCGGGCGGAGAGGGTGTGAAAGGCCTTTCCACATCGGAGCTGATGCAGCGCGAAACCTACGACGGCTTCAATTTCCACTCCCTCTGGCAGATCAATGATGGCAGTTCCTACCCCTCTTTCCAGGCCCTGTCCGAATACGAGATTCCCGAACCGGCTTCCACCGATGATCTCCGAGGCTCTGGCAACAGCGACTCGCCCTGGCTCATTTCCTCGCCCTCTGAGCTGCTGGCCATGGCGGATAATGTCCACGGCCACTACCGACTGACCGCCGATATTGACCTGGAGTCCAGTGCCATCTGGAATTATGGGCGGGGATGGACGCCTCTGGCCGGCACCGATGAAGGCGAGCGCTTCACGGGTGTGCTGGACGGTGACGGCCACCGCATCACCGGCATGGTGATCAACGCCCCCATGCGTGATCACACCGGAATCATCCGTCATGCTGAAGACGCCGTTATCCGGGACCTCATCCTGGACAATCATTATGTAATCGGATCGGACTACATCGGCGGGATTATCGGAGAGGGCGAATCGGTGGTCATGGAAAATATTCAGATGAATGGTGATATACGGTCAGCAGGCGGCAGATGGTCTCAGGCCGGTGGTATTGCTGGCAAGGTAGATAACAGCGTGTTTCGCCATAATCTTGCTCATGTAACCGTTACCGGGACACGAAGAGTGGGCGGGCTTATAGGCGACTTTATCGACTCAGAGATATATCAGTCGGCCTCATACGGACATGTGTGGGCCGATGTAGGTAATGCAGGCGGCCTCATCGGTCATTCGGGCGGCACCAGTGTAGTCGGCGACAGCTACAGTCATGCCAGCGTAGAAGGTGAAAATCACGTTGGCGGCCTGATTGGCAATTTTACCTGGGGAGACATCCTGAATACCTACAGCATCGGGCAGGTGACCGGTAGCGGCGATGATGTCGGCGGGCTGATCGGTTCTGTATTTTCCGCATCTCCTGAAAAAAGTTATTGGAACACCGAAACTTCGGGACAGATGCAAAGTGCCGGCGGTGACGGCGTGATGGGACGCACCACCGATGAGATGACCTGGCCTTATGCCGAAAACACCTATGAAGAATGGGATTTCAATCAGGTGTGGAAGCATGACAGCGATGGAATCGCCAACGATGGCTATCCCTTTATTCATGAAAGGTTAACAGTGACCGATGCTCCTGTTGCCGAGACCCATATCCCCTCCCGGGTGCGTCTGGATCAAAACTACCCCAACCCCTTCAATCCCTCAACAACCATTGTCTACGCAACCGTCGAAAGCGGACAGGTGCGTCTTTCCGTATATGATATCCTGGGAAGACGCGTGGCACTGCTTGTGGACGAATACCGGCCGGCAGGTGAACACTCCGTTCACTTCCACACAAGAGGGCTCTCCAGCGGCGTCTACTTGTACCGCCTGCAGGTTGGTGATGCGGCCCGGACCCGCAAAATGCAGTTTCTCAAATAAGGATTTTTTTCCGGCAGGTCGCTTGCCAGGTATTCCGGTTATCCGAAATCTTCTTGTTTCGGGTACCCGGGATATGCCTGGTTCGGCTTTTCCTGGCCAGTATCTCCTTCTTGTAGTGGGATAACAGTATCTGTTCCAGAGGTGTGCTCATGCAGCCAATATAGCGGAAAGTCCGGGTAAAAAAAGGGCCTGCAAGTATCGATCTTGCAAGCCCAATTTTACTGGTGGAGGTGCCGGGAATTGAACCCGGGTCCGAGATAACGCCCCATCAAGCTTCTACATGCTTAGTCGCCCTATGTATCTCGCCTGAAGGGTTGCCGGGCAACAAGGCGATCTTCAGGCCAGGCCGGGTCAGGTTTCGCGTAACGCCACCGGCCGGGACGTCACACTATCTTGCTCAGGTTTGGCGCCCTGAGAGGCAGTTAGCAAGAAAACCGCCAAACGGACGGAATGGCGCTGTTAGGCTGCCATTCGGAACTGAGTATTTTCAGCATTTACATTTAAAGTGCCACTGATTTTTTTACGAGATACCCGTGACGGAAACTCGGCATGCCACTTGTGATCACGATCACCCCGTCGAAGCCATGTCACCCCCTTCGGGAATTCGTCAAACCGCTTCAACAGCCGGCTCTGTGTTATCGGTGCCGCTCAATGCTTGCGGCAGACACCTAAGGTAACCAGCGCAAGCGTCAATCACAATGGTACAACGTGCGAACACCGCTTTTCTTGCAACAGGTTTTCCGTTCTCAAAAAAAACACCGTCCCGCAGGGAACATCCGACAGATTGTTTTCACACAAACCGATATTGCTTTGGCAAATGTGTATCTTCAGACATGCTGATCTTCATCAAAGGCAGCGCCCGCCGGACGCTTCCATGAACCTTATGGCGCTGCCCGACTGTTCCGTTATTCTGAATTCCCATACAGAAAGCCCGCCTCCTGTTTTACAGACCAAGGGACCGGGTTTTCCAAACCGAAAGACCGAATCCAACCCGATCACAAACTTTCTGAAACCATGAAAATTGCCATTATTGGAGCGGGTTCTGTTGGATCCGCACTCACCCATGTCCTGATGGAGCAGGAGGCCATCAATACGCTCATCATCCTCGATCGCAATGGGAATGCCCTGGACGAACTCAAACAGGAGATGGCCGGACACCCTTCCATTTCCAAAATGCGCACCTTCAAGGTTGGTATGGAAGAATACGCTTCGATTCTGACCCTGATCAAGGATATGGATGTGATGATCTCGGCACTTCCATACAAGTATAACCTGGAGCTCGCCCGGATTGCCGCTAACAACGAGTGCCATTTCCTTGACCTCGGCGGCAATGACCAGGTGTTTGAAAAACAGCTGGAACTCGACGACCTTGCCGCGAGAAACCGTACCTATATCGTCCCCAACTGCGGCCTGGCTCCAGGCCTTCTCAACATCATCGCCTATAACGGTTACAAACAGTTTGACAGTGTCTCGACCCTGGAGATTATGAGCGGCGGCCTCCCCCTGAACCCCAAACCACCTCTCAACCATCACCTCAGCTTTTCGGCTGTCGGCTTTCTTGAAGAACACCTGCCCCCGGTGCTGGCTGTCCGCGACGGCAAACCGGTTAACGTGGAACCCCTCAGCGGACTTGAACCGGTTTCGTTTACTTCCCATCCCGAGCTGAAAGGCCTGGAAAAGTTCCACACCGGCGGCCATATCACCTCCATAGCAAAAACCCTGGCCGGTTCGGTGGACAACATCAGCTATAAAACCATACGGCACCGCGGCAACCACGATATTATGGAGGCGCTGATAAAACTCGGATTTGCCGAGAAACGGATCATCGATATCGGCACCAGCATGACGTACCGTGATCTGCTGATCCGCAAGTTTCGCTCCCAGCTTCCCGAAAACCTGCCCGATATTGTTCTGGCCAAGGTGCGCCTCATCGGAAAAATCGATGGCAAGTCGCAAACACACCGATACGAACTGGTCTATGAGTACAACCCCGATGACGGCCACTCCGCGATCATGACCTGCACCGCCGTGCCCACCGCCATGATCGCCATGTCGGTGCTCAATGGCGAAGTCTCCGGCTCTCCCGGTGTGAAGGCGCCAGAAGAGGTCATCGATGCCGAACCATTCCTCAAAAACCTTGAGGAATGGGGAATCAACATCAAAAAATCGATAGAATAGAATCACTGGAACAAAGCCCGATTGTCCACGACATGATGGAATGCTGGACACCGAACCTTTTGTTCTGGACAATAATAACATACTCCACCATAGGGGTGCCGTGAAATCGGCTGAGATTACACCCTCAACAACCTGATCCGGGTCATGCCGGCGAAGGAAATGGTCATTTGAAGCCATATCCCCCTCTCCGACAGAATACAACCGGCGAAGGGATGTGGCTTTTTTTTTGCCGGCCGCCGATTCGGCTAAACCGACTTATGAATCCCAAAAACAGATTTTGCCATGACGACCGAATCTCTTTCCCGTGACATCACCACAATTCAGCAATCGAATCCTCTGGTCCACAGCATCACCAACCATGTGGTGATGAATACCACCGCCAACAGCCTGCTGGCACTGGGCGCTTCCCCGGTGATGGCTCATGCCCGGGAAGAAGCCGCGGATATGACCCGAATCGCCGGGGCATTGGTCCTGAACATCGGTACATTGAGTCCGTTGTGGGTGGAAGCCATGCATCTTTCCCTGGAAGCCGCCGTGGACGCCGGTACACCGGTAGTGCTGGATCCCGTCGGTGCCGGAGCTACTTCCTACCGAACGAATACGGCTCTTGCACTGCTTAAAACCGGCGGCATCACCGTGCTTCGTGGCAACGCATCGGAAATTCTGGCCCTTACCCCGGCCGGGGGCCGGACCAAGGGCGTTGACAGTACCGACGACGCCGACCAGGCCCTGGATGCCATCCGGGAGCTGGCTCTCCGGCACGATGTCATCGTTTCGGTAAGCGGTAAAACCGATCACATTATCTCTGCAGAACAGCACATCCGGGTTCAAAACGGAACCGCCCTGATGGCGCGCATCACCGGAATGGGCTGCACCGCCTCGGCATTTACCGGTGCTTTTTGTGCCGTGAATGAGGAGTACCTCCAAGCCGCCGCCCACGCAATGGCGACCCTCGGCATTGCCGGCGAAATTGCCGAAATGGACAGCCGCGGTCCCGGCAGCTTTCCGGTCGTTCTGCTTGACACCCTCGCGAAACTGGATGCGGAAACCGTCACCAAACTGGCCAAATTCGATGAAGGTGAGCAAAACTGACTTATACAAGAAAGGGGCGCGGAGCCATCCTCCCGCCACATCCCGCCCGGCGACACCGGATTATCGCCTCTATCTGGTAACCGACAGCGGGATGACCGGGCCCGGGCGCCTGGCAGATTGCGCGGCCGAAGCTGCCATGGGTGGAGCCACTATGGTCCAGTATCGAGAAAAGTCCGCTTCCACCGCACAATTGATCCGGGAGGCAGAAACCCTGCTCCATAAGCTGCGGCCAATGGGTATTCCGCTCATCATCAACGACCGGGTGGATGTGGCCCTGGCTATCGGTGCCGACGGCGTACATGTCGGGCAGAACGACATGGATCCGCAAACGGCACGAAGGCTCATGGGACCCGATGCTATTATCGGCTATTCGGTTGAAACACCGGAACAGGCTCAAATGGCAGAGTTATGGGACATCGACTACCTGGGAGTGAGCCCGATTTTCGCAACACCGACCAAAACCGATACCGGAATCCCGTGGGGGCTGGACGGCCTTCGCACACTGCGGACATCCACACGCATTCCGCTTGTCGCTATTGGCGGTATGAACCGGGAAACCATCGCCGAAACCCTCAAAGCCGGGGCCGACGGAGTTGCGGTTGTCTCGGCTATTTGTGCCGCCGGCGACCCCCGAATGGCCGCAAGGGAACTGCTGGCCATCATTGATTCGGCATTAAACGCAAAATGACAGCCATGGAAGAGCACCCCCTCAAACAAATCGGCGAATTCGGATTAATCGACCGGATATTATCCTGGTTCGGTGCCGAAACGACCGACCTGGAAGGCGCCGGAGACGACTGTACCGTATTAAAACGCAACGGCGACTCCGTCGATCTGGTAACCACCGACCTGCTGATTGAAGAGACACATTTTCTGTTTGAAAAAATCACGCCATACCAACTTGGGCATAAAGCCCTGGCGGTTAATCTGAGCGATATCGCCGCTATGGGTGGTCGCCCCAAAAATGTCTGGCTCTCTATCGGACTCACCACACGGGCCGACCTCAACTGGCTCGAAGATTTTTTTTCGGGGATGAAGGACCTGGCTCATAAATACGGAGTCAAACTGATGGGAGGCGATACCACACGCTCTCAGAATCACCTGGTCATTAATATCATGGTGACCGGTGAGGCTGCTCCCGACAGAGTGAAATTCCGATCCTCCGCCCGCCCGGACGACATCATTTTTGTAACCGATCCAGTCGGCGATTCCGGTGGCGGGCTGCAATTGCTGCTGGAGGGAGATCTCTACACAACCGATCCGGATGAGCAGAAACTGATAACCGCTCACAACCTGCCCTGGCCCTGTGTTGACGAAGGGGTTTGGCTGGGGCAGCAACCTGCCGTTCATGCCCTCATTGACGTATCGGACGGGATTTCATCGGACGCCGGGCATATTGCCAACCGATCCGGAGTGGCCATGAACATCGAGCTGTCAGCCCTGCCGATAAGCAGCGAACTGAGACGGGTCGCCCGGAAACGCAACTGGGACCCGGTGCAACTGGCCTGCTCGGCCGGTGAGGATTATGTTCTGATGGGTACATGCGCCCCGGCAGAATGGGACACCCTGTCAGTGCAATACCGCAACGTGTTCGACTCCGACCTGCATGCTGTGGGTACTGTTCGAAAAGTCAGCGGTGACGGGAAGAAGACGCATGAAAAGTCCGCGGGATTGCTCCGTGGAGGGGAAGTGCGCTTTACACGGAACGGCGAGCCTGCCGAACCCGGCCGCCCCGGCTTTGACCATTTCAGGAGCGCCTGAAACGGTGCCCCGGTTGCAATTCCAACCGTGACGCAAAAACGCAGTTTCCAGTCAAAATCACAGCAATGTTCATCCTTTCAACGATAGACCGATGCACCCTCCAAAAGTACTTGCCATAGCAGGCTCTGACAGCGGCGGCGGAGCCGGCATCCAGGCGGACCTCAAAACATTTTCGGCGCTGCAGTGTTATGGCATGAGCGTAATCACCGCCCTCACCGCACAGAATACCCGCAGCGTGACAGCCATCCACGATGTGCCGTCCGGGTTTATTCGCGATCAGATGGAAGCTGTATTCAGCGATATCGGGGTTGATGCCGTCAAAATCGGCATGTTGAACCGGCCGGAGGTGATCCACACGGTCACCGAAGTTCTTTCCCGTTACAAACCGCCGCATATTGTCCTGGACCCGGTTATGGTTGCCAAAAGCGGAGACCGGCTGCTGCAGGATGAGGCGATCACCGCCCTGAAAACGGAACTGCTCCCATTGGCTACCCTCATCACACCGAACCTGCCGGAAGCCGGTGTATTGACCGGCACGGATGTAACAAACCGTCAGCAAATGGAACATGCGGGGCGGGCACTGCTGGCAATGGGTCCCGAGGCCGTGCTGGTAAAAGGGGGACACCTCACCGGCTCGGATCTCAGTCCCGACTGCCTCATTGAACATGCCGCTGAACATCCGGCGGATATGTCCGATAGCAGTATACAGGTCACATTACGGTGGTATGAAATGCCGCGGGTCGAAACCCGCAACAACCACGGGACCGGCTGCACCCTGTCATCCGCCATAACAGCGTTACTGGCCAGGGGCATGAGTCGTGAACAGGCTGTCGGCAGCGCGCTTTCCTATGTAAACCGGGCGCTGCGAAAATCCGTCGACTGGCAGATCGGCCAGGGGTACGGCCCGGTGCACCATTTTCATCCTTTGTGGCCGGTCTAGCCACGGCACGGTTGGGTGCGCCCGGCTCTCTGTAGTATGGGATGAATATGAATACGTTCGGTGGCGTTGATCTCTCCGGATTGCGGCACCAATAGAAGCATACAGTCACATTCACCAACAGGAGCACACCGGCACATCGGGGGAAAGCGATATAACGCGATCCCCGGCCAATGCATCACCTGCACCGGCCGGAGAATCCACGTTCAAACAGTCAGCTAACGGTTACTTGCGTCGGCCGGAGGATTTTTCATCATCCGGATCGCCGGTATCCTTCGATTCGGTGCCTTTGGCGATCGATTCGCGCATATCAGTGTCGGACATTACGTTTTTCATGTTGTAATAATCCATGACACCCAGCTTACCGCTGCGGAAGGCTTCGGCAATGGCTTTCGGAACCTCGGCTTCGGCCTCAACCACACGAGCCTGCATCTCTTCGATCTTGGCGCGATTCTCCTGCTCGACGGCAACAGCCATCGCGCGGCGCTCTTCAGCGCGTGCACGGGCGACTTTAAGGTCGGCGCTTGCCTGATCGGTCTGCAGTTTCGCACCGATGTTCTCACCGACATCCACATCCGCGATATCAATGGAAAGAATATCAAACGCAGTGCCGCTGTCAAGCCCTTTGTCCAGTACCGTCTTGGTAATCTGATCCGGATTCTCGAGTACCGCTTTGTGATCAGTGGAGGAACCGACAGTCGAAACAATCCCTTCACCCACACGGGCCAGGACGGTCTCTTCGGTCGCGCCACCCACGAGGCGATCGAGGTTGGCCCGCACGGTCACACGAGCGGTCGCTTTCACCTGAATACCGTCCTTGGCAAGCGCGGTAATCACCGGGGTGTTGATCACTTTGGGGTTCACCGAAATCTGAACCGCCTCGAATACGTCACGGCCGGCCAGGTCGATAGCGGCCGCCCGTTCGAAACCGAGAGCAATGTTGGCCTTGTCAGCCGAAATAAGGGCGTTGACCACTCTCTGAACATTTCCACCGGCCAGGTAGTGAGCTTCCAGCATGCCGATTTCCACATCTTTGAGGCCCGCCTTGGTGGCGGTAATAGCGGCTTTGACAATCGGGCCGGGAGGCACCTTGCGAAGGCGCATGGCCACCAGGTCACGGAAAATACCGATGCGCACTCCGGAAAAAAGCGCAGTGATCCAGAGTCCGATGGGAACAAAATAGAAGAAAATGAATAGCAGGAGGATACCCCCGGCTATCATTCCAAGGGGAAAATAGGCGTCCATAGATCCCACAAATTAGTAGTTGATTAAAAAAATCCGGAATCACCAGTTACGATTCGGCAATCACCGGTTTATTGTGGATGCGTGCCGCGGAAAATACCGCACCCGCTTGCCTTTAAGAACGGCATGGCGGGACTTGGTTAACGAGGTACTGCATCTGCTATAAAAAATCGTATTCCGTGAAATATAATGAGGTGTGCCATGGATACCAACCAGTCGCTACGGTTTTTCGGATATTTATCAGCGGTATTGGTTTCAGTGGGTCGGGTTTGGCAACAACCGGCTGCAACCCGACAGAAAGCGGCGCCAAGAAATGCGGTATCCCGGGAAAGCTGGAAGCGGGCCTGAAGTGATCCGGATTCGCTATCACTCTTCGACGCTGATTTACATTATTCAAACTCCAGGATCGGGGGTGGATACGATTCAGAACCGCTACCACTCTTCGACGCGGGTTACGACCACTTGACCGGCGGCGGTGGATATGACCTTCACGCGCGTCCCCTTGTCGATATACTCACCATCGGAAACCACATCAACACGACGGTCACCGATCCTGGCGGTGCCGGAGATTCTGAGGGTGGTAAGTGTGACCCCTTCCTGCCCCATAAGATCATCCCTGCTGGAATAGGAGGTATAGCCGGAGTCTTTGTCGGTGGATCTGGTGAGTACAAGTCGACCAAAAAAAGGTGTTTTCATAGCATAGCGCAGTGTGGATCCGATAAAAGCAAATGTCAGAACCAGGGTGATGAACAGAGTCCAGAGCTGGATTCTCATCTCCTCAAGCTGAGGAAAATTGAAACCTACGTTGCCAACCAGAGAAGCGAAAAGCCCGAAAAAGAGCAGAACGATCCCTGTAATACCCGCGATTCCGAATCCGGGCAGCACAAATAGCTCCACGAGAATCAACCCGATGCCAAGGATTACGATGAGAATTTCCCAGAACTGCGCCAGCCCCATAATGTAGAGTGGCAGAAAGAAGAGCAACGCGCCGATACCGGCGATGGCTCCGGCGAATCCGATACCGGGCGACTGCAGCTCGAAATAGAGTCCGCCCAGCATCATCAGCATCAGGAGGCTCTGGAGGATCGGGGAAGCGAAAAACCGGATCACCGACTCTTGCCAGCGTTCATCAACATCAAACAGTTCGACCTCCTCCCACCCCATTTCGGCGGCCACTTCCCGAATTGAGCGCACCGTAGCGGTGGAAACGTTGAGTGCCAGGGCTTCGGAGGCGCTCAACGTGAGCAACTCACCTTCGGCGATGATCCCTTCGATTTCAATGCGTTCATCTACCATTGCCTCTGCTACTGCAGGATCGTAACCTTTGGCTTCGGCGGTGGAGCGCATGAGTCCGCGCATGTAACTCTGCAGTTTTTCGTCGGCTTTCTCCCCGGTTCCGTCAACGACGGTAGCGGCACCGATGGAACCTCCGGGCGCCATGAAAATATTGCTGGTTGCATAAGAAATTAGGGCTCCGGCCGAAGCTGCGTTGGCATCGATGAACGTGACGACGGTGAGGTCGGTCGCAAGCAACCGCTTTCGGATTTTGTCGGCGGCATCAACAAGTCCGCCGAATGTATCCATATGCAAAATAACCCCGGCCGTCCGATCGTCGGATTCCGCGACGGAGAGTCCACGGTCGATATACATGTAAAGGCCGTTGTCGATAAGCCCTTCCACCCGGATAACATACACCTTGTCCCCGGTTTCATTTGCATAAGCCTTCCATAGTGCGGCAGGCGCCAGGGTTGCGGTGGCGGCCACCAGGAGCATTCCGGTAATTGCGAACCATTTATTCATGTCGATTTGTCTTGCTGTTGGGATATCAGCGCAGGGGTGAAAAACAGGGCTGTCAGCACATCCGACAGCCCTGAAACAAGAGGATTAACAATACGTAAAGGTACAAAAAATTGCATATTTTCGTTGTACGCAATCCGTGGGAAAAAGTTAAATTGCAACGCGGTTTCGACAGCGGTTGCCGGTTCGGTCGGCACCTGCTCCGGTTCAGCGCTTCATCAACAGAACCACCCCGCTTTCGTCAGAATTCAGTCCGTCCGAAGAATCCGCAGATGCGCACGTTCGCCAATTACTATCCCCTTATTGTCTCGATCCTCTTTGTCGTTGTTTTCGCCGGCATGACTCCGGCCGCCGGTGATACAGGAAGCGCAGGCGGCAACGGTTCGCCGCCGGCCAACCCCGGCACGGCAACCGAAGAACAGACGACCAGAGCATCGATTAACGGGTTTATTCGTGATGCTGATAACGGAGAAACCCTGATGGGAGCCACCATTCTGCTGATGGATACCAGTCGTGGAGCCACGACCAACCACTCCGGATACTATATTGTCAACAATATCCCGCCCGGTACCTATACCGTCCGCTTTTCCTATCTGGGGTACAACGAAAAGCGGGTGGAAGTCACGCTCGAAGCCGGCGACGGCCTTCGCATCGACATCGATCTCGAACCCGCCGAGTTCGTCCTTGACGAGCTGGTGGTGACGTCGGCCCGCGAGCGCGAAGAACGGCAGAATATCGGTACCGCGTCGGTCTCCACGGAGCTCATCAAAAGCGTGCCGTCGGTTCTGCAGGCCGATGTGTTCCGCTCCGTCCAGTTGCTGCCCGGCGTCAAGGCGGCTTCCGATTTTTCCAGCGGCCTCTACATCCGCGGAGGCGGGCCCGATCAGACGCTCATCCTGCTCGACCGCACCACCGTTTACAATCCCTCCCATTTTTTCGGATTCTTTTCGACTTTCAACCCCGATGCCATCAAGGATGTCCGGCTCTACAAAGGCGCCTACCCCGCTTCATACGGCGGCAGGCTCGGTTCAGTGCTTGATGTGTACAACAAGGACGGCAACCGCTACGAAACCCGGGGCTCACTGAGCCTGGGCATGCTTTCCTCACGAGCCATGATCGAAGGGCCCTACTCCAGAGGATCCTATATGCTGGCGGTTCGCCGATCTACACTGGAGCCATTGCTGGCCGCTCTGCGCACATCGGTCGACAATGTCCCGCACGCCTTCTATTTCTACGATATAAATGCCAAAATCAACTACGACCACTGGGACAACAACCGGCTGAGTATCGCCGCCTACACCGGTACCGACAAGGTTCGCTTTCCGTTTGGTGACGACAGCCAGTTCAACCTGTTTTACGGCAACCGAACCCTGAGCATCGACTGGACCCACCTCCTCTCCCGGCGCACTTTCACCAACATCACCATAACCGGTTCGGAGTATTTCAACGACCCTGCTTTTGAATTCGGCGGCACCGATTTCGAGCGGCAGAACCGCATTTACGACATCTCCGCCAAAGCAGATCTGGAGTGGATTCCGTCCGGCGAGTTTGAATTGCTGGCCGGCTTTTGGGGCGGTCGCAAAACCTTCCGGCTCAGGGACTACTTCGACGATCAGATGACCATGGATGAACGCATCGGCGCCGATTACGGCTCCCTCTACCTGCAAAACATCTGGAGGCCCCGGGACCGCTGGATCATCAACGCTGGCCTGCGTGCCAACTATTTCAGCAGCGGTGATTATTTCCGACTCGATCCCCGACTGAGCGTCGAGTATTATCTGACTCCCGAAACCCGCCTCCAGGCTGCCTACGGCCGCTACCACCAGTTCCTTACCCTGCTCACCAACGAAGCCATATCCGCTTTCGATCTCTGGCTGATAACCGATACCGGCGTACCTCCCGCCTACGGCGATCAGTTCGTACTGGGCGTCAAAAACAGCTCCCTGCCCGGGTACAATTTCGAGTTTGAACTCTATTACCGAACCATGCGCGACCTGTTCGAGTTTGATCCCTTTCTGGCTGACGCTGCAGGCCTGGATTACGCCGAGCTCTTCCGCTTTGGCGAGGGATACGCCGCCGGTTTCGAAACCTTCCTTGAAAAAACACGCGGACGCCTTTACGGATTTATCGGATATACATGGGGCATCACCCGCCGGAAATTTGAAGGCTTCAACCGCGACCGGTTCTACCCGCCGAAATACGACCGCATCCACGATATCAATGTGGTTGCCAACTACCAGCTGAGCAGCCGCTGGACCGCCTCCGCCGTGTTTAATTACGCTACGGGCCAGGCATACACCGAACCGCTCGGTCGCACCGCACTCTCCTCCAACCCCTTTGACGGAGGAACCGTGGATGCCATTGTCGTAGGACGTGTGAACGCATCCCGATTACCCGCATACCACCGGCTGGATATCGGTTTTACCCGGCAAAGCTCATTTTTTGGAATCGCCGAGTCGGAGTGGCAGTTCCAGGCGATCAACCTCTACTCCAGACGCAATGTCTGGTTTTACATGTATGATTTCGACGAAAACCCGGTTAAGCGCGAGGAAGCCACCATGCTACCCATAATACCGGTCGTAGGCTACACCATACATTTTTAACCATGCCATATTCCGAACGAACCCATAAGGATCCGTCTCTGCACACGAACCCTGCCCGGCCCCGTACAACGCCGGGCACCGGTTCCGGTGTATTTCTGTTGTTCTGGCTGATGGCCTTCGCTGCCGTGTCCCTTGTGCCGGCAGGATGCGAACTGTACAGGCAGGATGACTATGAAGAGCAGTTTGTCGTTGAAAGCTACCTGATTGCCGGAGAACCGCTTCCGGAGGTACGCCTGTCGATTACGGCGCCTTTTGATGAAAGCTATTATTTTGAGGAGCGGGCCGTCGGCGATGCCGACATAACCATCTCATGGTATGATGAGGGCGGGCAGCGCCGGTCCAGCTTCCGCTATATCGAACAAGAGCGCGGTATTTACATTCCGGCGGAACCGGACCGGGCGACAGAGGTTGAGCCGCGCCATATGTACCGGCTGGAAGCCGATGTGCCCCTTGCGAGCGGAACCCTTCACCGTATAGAAGCGGAAACCGTCATCCCGGATACTTTCTCGGTGATGGAGGTTGTCCGCAACCGGGCCGTTTACCAGGACCCGGAACAGCTCGAGTTCCGGATTACACGCAACCGTCAGGCCGGCCGGCAAAACCATTATATATATTCTACCGAATCCCTTGAGCCGTACGAAGAAAATCTGACACCCTTCTGGGATGACATCACAGACGATCTGGACGATGCCATCCGCATACGGACCGGTATTGTCAATGAAGAGAATTTCGATATCAATCCCGACGGCACCCTCACACTGCGCATGCCCTGGATCGGGATCGCGTTCTACGGGCAGAATATCATTTCGACCTTTTCCATCGACAATAACACCTATGATTTCTTCCGTTCACAACCGGTGCAGGCCGGAGGGGGCGCAGGATCCATATCCCCCGGAGAAATCCAGAACATCATCTACCATGTAGATGGTGGAATCGGCCTGTTCGGAGGCATGTCGAAACTGGATATCCTGGTAACGGTCGACCGCCCGCCTTCGCCGCAACCCTGAACCTGGGACACACCGCCAAACAACCTCAGCCGACTCGTCACAATTGGGTTTTCAACGGAAGGCGGATGCCTACGGCAGACACTTAGCCGGTGGCCATGCATGCCGTTCATAGCGCGGTAAAAGTTATGAACTTTGCGCAATGCCCATCCGGCCCGCTTTTGCATTCGGGTGACAAGCTCGTGCTGTCTGGTTATTTACCGGACATCAAATCGAGCACCATCGGGGTCATCGCGGGCACTTCCAGAATTCCATCAAGCGTGACCGGTGTATCGGTAATGATCTCATGCGCGGCCGGGTAGCCGTCCAGTACCTCACTGAACCGGCTCAGATCCAGTACCGCCTGTTCGTCCGATGCGTTCAGCACCACCATCACGGCGTCATCGTCGTTGTGGCGGAAATAGACATAGGTATTCTCCTCCGGCACAAAGTGGGTGAGGTCGCCGTAATGGAGCACCGGCTTGTCCTGCCGCCACCAACTCAGCGTTTTGATCAGGTCGTAGGCATCCGACACCGGAAGGCCTCGTTTTTCGCCAAGTTCGGCCCGGCCTTCACTGGTAAAGGCGTTGATCGGATCATCCGGCCAGCCGCCCGGGAAATCTTTGCGTTTTAGGGCATCCGGACCCGCGCCCGTTTTCAGGATCTCCGTCCCGTAATAGATTTGCGGGATCCCCCGGGTGGTATAGATCAGGGTCACTCCAAGGCGAAACTTGTCGTAATCTTCGCCGATGGAGGAGAAAAAGCGGTCCAGATCATGGTTATCGACGAAAATGACATTCAGGAGCGGATCGGTATACAGAAAGTCCTGCCCCAAAGTTAAATAGATGCGATTCATACCGGTATCCCATCCCTCCTCTTCGTTGAGGCCGGCCACAATGGCATTGTAAAGCGGGAAGTCGGTAACACTCGGCAGATAGGAGTTGTACCCGCTTTGGGTGGGGAAGTCGTATTGCCACCAGGCGGTAGTCGGCACGTTGGGCATCCATGCTTCACCGACTATGTTAAAATCGGGGTACTCCTCGAGCACCTTGCGGGTCCACTCGGCCATGTAATCCTTGTAGGGATAGGGGTGGGTATCCATGCGGATGCCGTCGATGCCGGCATACTCGATCCACCAGATGGTGTTTTGGATGAGGTAGTTCGCCAGCAGCTCATTGCGCTGGTTCAGGTCGGGCATCTCATCAACGAACCAGCCCTTGACGGTGGTCTCGTAGTCGTTGCGCGAGGCATAGGGATCCATGATGGTGTTGGTGCGGAAGGAGGTATTACCGACCTCCTCCTGGTCGTGGATCCAGTCGCTGGTTGGCAGATCCTTCATCCACCAGTGGTGGGTGCCGATATGGTTGTGAATCATGTCCATAATGACTTTCAGTCCCATTTCGTGCGCACGATCCACCATTTCCACAAACTTTTCGTTGGTGCCGAACCGGCGGTCGACACGGTATTTATCGGTAGCGGCATAGCCGTGGTAGAATCCGATCTGTTGACTGTAGTCGTAGGGCATGTCGTTTTCCAGGATGGGGTTGAGCCAGAGGGCGGTCATGCCGAGGTCCCGGATATAATCCAGATTGTCGATAATGCCCTGGATATCGCCGCCATGGCGCGCGAAAGGCTCGCTGCGGTCCACTCCTTCGTACATCCCCTCGATTTCACTGATGGAGGGGTCCCCGTTGGCAAAACGGTCGGGCATAATGAGATAGATGACATCAGATGGATCAAACCCTCTGTGGCGCATGCGATTGTCTCGCCGCTCACGAAGCTCGTAGCTCCAGGTATGGGAACGATCCTCACGCTGGAAGCGGATGTCGAGGGTACCCGGCCGGGCTTTTTCTCCGATCTTCAGATCGATAAACAGGTAGTTGGGGTTTTCGACGGCGATGATCCGTTCCAGCGAAACCCCGGGGTAGTCCACCGACGGGCGCGATTTCGCAATATCCTCTCCGTACACCATCAACTGAACCCGGGAATCATTCATGCCGGTCCACCAGAACGGCGGTTCCACCCGATCGGGCTCCACCGCTTCCGCAGCCGTAAACGGCAAAACCGAAACCAAAAACATCAGTGCAACAATCCATCTTCCAGCCATAGTCATAGTAATTATGTCCGTGATTAAACAAAATGTAAGCCCTTACAAAATAGAACAACTCCTTCAGAATTAAAAATGAAATGGGCGGATTTCAATGCAAAACCATCCACAACGATACCGGTGCCTGTTGCGTTATAAAGTCCGTATCATCAGACACGACAAATCAACGCGGCAACAAGCAACGGAAGCAACTTCACACCAGCAATTCGGTTAGATATGCGATGTAGACAAAAGGAAACAGGCAGCCAGGATCATTTCGAAATTCGCAAGTCCGAAACAACCTGCAGCGGTCCAGTGCGTCTTATTAAAGGATATGCCGGATGGGTTCACCGATCTTTGGCGGCGGGTCTGATGATACTGACCATTGCGGCACTTGCCGTTTTCGGCATGGCTCCGGCCGGATCCGTTAACGCGCAGCCGGCAGGCGACGCACCCGCAAGTTTCCGCAACGAGGTGCCTGAGGAGTACAAGTTCCGGATTGCGCGAATAGAATACCGGGGCGGCGGTGACTGGTACAACGACCCGTCCTCGCTAACCAACCTGATCGATTTTGCCGTCGATTACCTGCCGATATCGATTCAGCGCGAGTACGACGATGTTCCGATCGGCAGCCGCGATCTTCACTCCTATCCGTTCGTTTTCATGACCGGCCACGGCAATATCGATGTTAACGCCACCGAAGCGGCCAACATGCGCGATTACCTGGACAATGGTGGCTTTTTATACATAGATGATGATTACGGATTCGACCCGTATGTCAGGTCCGTCATTGAAAAGATTTTTCCCGGTGAAGAGCTGATCGAGCTGCCTGCATCGCACCCCATATACTCCATGGTCTTCGACTTTCCCGATGGCCTCCCAAAGATCCATGAGCACGACGGAAAGCCGCCCCGGGGGTTCGGTATCTTCCGCAACGGCCGCCTGGCGCTTTACTACACCTATGAATCCAACCTGGCCGACGGCTGGGCGTTTGACGTGCACGACAACCCGCAGCATATCACCGACAAATCCCTTCAGATGGGTGTTAACCTGCTCCTTTACGCTTTCACCAGGGAAAATTGAGCCACAATGAGACTTTAATCTCACGCGTATTTTACGCATATTTCCCCGATATCATATAACGGTTGGAAAGGACTCCAAAAATGGAAAAAAAGGAAAAAATGATTATCCCGATCGCATCCGATCATGCCGGCTTCGAAGCCAAGGAAATTGTGAAGCGCATACTTGACGAAATGGACATCACCACGATCGACTACGGTACGGATTCCGGCGAGTCTGTGGATTACCCGGACTTTGCCAACATGGTTTCGCAGACCGTAAACAACCGTGAGCATCCTGTCGGTATTCTCCTGTGCGGCAGTGGGCAGGGCATGTGCATGACGGCAAACAAGTATCCCCGAATCAGGGCTTCTTTGGTCTGGAACGATGAAATGGCCCGGCTCTCCCGGCAACACAACAACTCAAATATCCTCTGCCTTCCCGGCAAGTACCTCAATGAAGAGGAGCTGCGCTCCATTGTCAGCATCTGGCTGAATACGGAGTTTGAAGGCGGCCGGCACAAGACCCGGGTCGAGAAGATCAAACCCGTGAACCCCAACAGTGACTGACCCCGTTTGCGATGACGGCGACGCAGCGGCGGCACGGATGGTTTCGCGCCTGCCGGCTGCCCATGTCACTCCGCCGGTCCTGCCCGGAACTCGCATATCTAACCCAAATCATTCAACGCATCCATGAAGCATCTGAAAGACCAGGATCCCGAAGTATTCAGCCTCATTGAAAAAGAAACCGACCGGCAGAACCGGGGGATGGAACTCATCGCATCCGAAAACTTCACCAGCAAGGCGGTGATGGAAGCCATGGGCTCGTCGCTGACCAACAAGTACGCCGAGGGGCTGCCCGGCAAGCGCTACTACGGCGGATGCCGTTATGTGGATATTGTGGAAGACCTGGCGCGCGACCGTGCCAAAATCCTCTACGATGCCGAATGGGTCAATGTACAGCCCCACTCCGGGGCTACCGCCAACGCCGCTGTCTACCTCACCTTCATGCAGCCGGGAGAAACGCTGCTCGGCCTCGATCTCTCTCATGGCGGCCACCTCACGCATGGCTCTCCGGTCAATTTCTCCGGAATCACCTACAATGCCAGTTTTTACGGAGTCGACAAGGAGACGGGCCGGCTGGATATGAACGCCATCCGCGATACCGCCAAAAAGGTTCGCCCCAAGATGATCTCCATCGGCGCCTCGGCCTATCCGCGCGATTTCGATTACGAAGCTTTCCGCCAGATCGCCGATGAGGTAAATGCTTTTCTGTGGATGGATATGGCGCATACCGCCGGTCTTATTGCCGCCAAACTGCTTAAAGATCCGCTCCCCCATTCCCATGTGGTATCCACTACTACGCATAAAACCTTGCGGGGGCCCCGTGGTGGCATGATTCTGCTTGGCCGCGATGGCGAGAACACGCTTGGAAAAATCGCACCGAAATCGGGCCGTATCAAAAACTGGAGCGAACTGCTGGATTCGGCCGTTTTCCCCGGAACCCAGGGCGGGCCGCTCATGCATGTGATCGCCGGCAAGGCCGTCGCTTTCGGCGAAGCGCTGCAAAAGGATTTCGCAGGCTACCAGAAACAGGTGATCAGCAACAGCAAGGCGATGGCCACCAAATTCCTGGAAATGGGATACGACCTGGTCAGCGGCGGCACCGATAATCACCTCATACTTGTAGACCTCAGAAACAAGGGCATCACCGGAAAAACCGCCGAGGAAGCACTGGGACGGGCGGAGCTGACTGTCAACAAAAACATGGTGCCCTACGACACCGAGAGTCCGTTTGTGACTTCCGGCATCCGCATCGGCACTCCGGCCATGACCACCCGCGGCATGGGCAATGAGGAGTTTGTGCGCATCGCCGGGATGATGGACCGGGTTATGACCAACCCGACCGACGAAACCGTCATTTCAAAGGTCAAAAACGAGGTGCACGATATGTGCGAAAAATTCCCGCTCTACGACTTTGTAGTCGCCTGATTGAATAAACGCCATGGCCACAAGCGAAGCCACCGACCGCAGCGTTATGGGGGAAATCCCGCCCGCAGCATCCTCACCGGGCCTGCCGGATGAAATGTCTTTTCTGGATCATCTCGAGGAGTTGCGCTGGCGCATACTGAAGGGCCTGCTGGGCATCGGTATCGGCGTGATCGTAGCATTCTTTTTTTCCGATTTCATCATGGACAAGGTGCTGCTGGGTCCGGCCAAAGCAGACTTTTTTGTCTACGAATGGATCGGAATCAATGCCTCTGACCTGGACCTGCAGAACCGTCGCCTTCCCGGACAGTTTTTCACCTACTGGGGAACACTGCTGGTGGTCGGGTTTATTATCGGGGTTCCCGTGCTCTTCTACCAGCTATGGGCTTTCATCGCACCGGCTCTGGACAAGCGGGAACAGAAAGGCACCCGCCTGCTCGTTTTTTACATGACTCTGCTTTTTATCATGGGTGTCGGCTTCGGATATCTGATTCTCACACCGTTCGCCGTGCAGTTCTTCAGCAACTTTCAGATATCCGCTTCGGTGCGCAACGACATCGATATCAACGCCTACTTTTCGGCCCTGACCATGTGGAGCCTCTCCTGCGGTATCATATTCCAGCTTCCCATGGTAAGCTATGTCTTTTCGAAAATCGGGCTGCTCACCCCCGAAATACTTAGAAAGCACCGCAAATGGGCCATCATCGTCTGTTTCATCCTCGCCGCTTTCCTCACACCGCCCGACCCGGTTTCACAGATCATGATCGCCGTGCCCCTGTTGCTGCTTTACCAGCTGGGCATCTACATCAGCAAGGTGGTTAACAGGAAACGTGACCGGGAAATATGGGGACCGGAAGGCAGGCCGGAATAATTCGCAGTGCCCGGCAATCCCGTTTTCAGAGGAAACGGATTTAGAGGAATCTACCGTTTAGAGGGAACGACCACCGGTCCACTGCCGAAGACGAGGCCCCTTCGGCGGATGGCACCCGGCCACTTCACTACCCTGCTTCCAAACGATGACTTATGATGAAGACCAACCGGCTAATTAACGAGTCCTCCCTCTATCTGCGTCAGCACGCCCACAATCCGGTAGACTGGTACCCCTGGGGGGATGAGGTTCTGGAACGCGCCCGCCGCGAGAAACGCTTGATTTTCCTGAGTATCGGCTATTCCAGCTGTCACTGGTGTCATGTGATGGAACGGGAATCGTTTGAAGACCCGGAGACCGCGCGCCTGCTCAACACCCACTTCATCAATATCAAAGTGGACCGCGAGGAGCGACCCGATGTGGACGCGGTCTATATGGAGGCGCTGCAGATGATGACCGGACGCGGTGGATGGCCCCTGAACATCTGGCTGACTCCCGAACAGGTTCCCATCTTCGCCGGCACCTACTTCCCGCCACAAGATTATCATGGACGGCCCTCGTTCACTACCGTCATCCGGCGCCTGGCCGATGCCTTTCGCCAGTACCCGGAGAAAGTGCAACAGCAAGCGGCCGAAATGCGAAAGGCTCTGAACAGTGATATCTACGACCGGCTGAAACCCGCTGCCCTGTCCGGGTTGCAGCTTGATCGTGCCTTTCAGGCTCATGCCCAGAACTATGACCCGATTCACGGAGGCTTTTCGGAGGCGCCGAAGTTCCCGATGGCCATGAGCATCGGTTTCCTGCTGCGCTACGGCCACAAGCCCGGCAAACCGGAATCCGCCCCCGATCCGGCGCCGACCCGTACCCGTTCAGACACCTCCGCCTCTCCTCCGTCTCCTTCAGATCCGGCGACATCGGAAGCCCACCAAATGGCGTTGCACAGCCTCGAGAAAATGATATGCGGCGGCATTTACGACCAGGCAGGCGGCGGTTTTCACCGGTACAGCACCGACGGGGAATGGCTTGTTCCCCACTTCGAAAAGATGCTCTATGATAACGCGCTGCTGATTCCGGTGATGGCCGAGGCGGCGCAGCTTACCGGCACGCCGCTTTTCCGGGACGCCGTCGAGGAAACCATCGGTTTTCTGAACAGGGAAATGCGTCACCAGAACGGCGCCTATTACACCGCGCTCGACGCCGATACCGATGGTGTCGAAGGCAAATTCTACACCTTTTCCTTCCGGGAGCTGGAGGAGCTTCTGGAACCCGATTTGTTCCGGCTTGCCGCCGACCGGTTCGGGCTCACACCCGGCGGAAATTGGGAGGGAGTCAATATCCTCCACCGGGCTGCCGGAATCGGGGAGCTTGCCGCCGACCGCGGCAGCAGCACCGAATCCATCCACCGGAAACTGGAAAAAATAAAAGAGGCCATACGGAACTATCGCAACAAACGGACCCGCCCCGGCCTGGACGACAAGATCATCACATCCTGGAATGCGCTCATGCTCATCGCGCTGTGCCACTCCAGCCGCTCTCTCGGCCGCAGTGATGATGACGCGGTTCGCCTCGGTGACTTTCTGACCCGGCACGCCCTCTCCGGCGACACCCTCTACCGCATCATCGATAATCATGGCACAGCCAAACAACCGGGTTTTCTGGATGACTATGCCCTGCTGACGGACGGATTCACACGCCTGTTCGAAATCACGGGCGACCCCGCCCGGCTCGAGCTTGCCGTACAACTGACCGAACGGATGCTGGACCTTTTCTTCGACCGGGATAAAAATGCTTTCCGCTACTCCGCCCGCGGCCAGGCCCCGCTCGTATCCGAAACCCGTGACGTTTTCGACAACGCCATGCCGGGCGGCAACTCTGCAGCCATAGCCGCGCTGTACCGGGCCGGGCACCTTGCCGGCCGCCCCGAATGGATTCGAACCGCGGTTACTGCCATGGAGCCGCTTTCAGAAATCGCCGCCGAACACGCGACCGCTTTCGGATATCTGCTTCAGACGATGCATCGGCACATCCATCCCGGCAACGAAATCGTAATCGTATGTCCGCCAGAATCCACCCCCGAAACCGATCCCGTGGCAAAAAAAATGGCCGCCATCTGGCGAGAATACTACGACCCGTCTTCGTATCTTGTGACAATCGCCGGAAACACCTCCTTCAAGGGCACCGCGTTCGAGGCGTTGTACGGTGACAAGCAAGCCCGCAACGGACAAACAACCGCCTACATCTGCCGTGATTTTGAATGTCGTGCTCCGGTGCATTCTCCAGAGATGTTTCGGGAAAAAATCGTATCATCCCGGTAATTTTTAACACAACTTGGGAATGACGTATTCGTTTACCTAATCAGTTGTTCCCGGATGATCATTATTCGCAACACCACATACAGAACCCGAAGAATTCATGTTGAATCAAAACGCCTCCTCTTCCCTGCTATTTATTACACTGGCCCTGGCACTGACTGTCGCACTTGCCTCGTGCGATGACAACAATATAACATCCATCAGTTACCACGATATTGGTCCCTTCGACCTCTCCGGTGCTGAACGCATCGAAACCGAAGAAGGGCTGGTCATCTACGAACACCAGGAAGGAGACGGAGCCCAGATCGCCGAAGAGGTCCACCAGGTCCTGATACGCTACACCGGCCGAACGACCGACGGGGAAATTTTCGACAGTTCCTACCGGAACGAGTTTGACAGTCCGCGTTCCATGAATGTCCGCAGAAACGATCTGATTCGAGGCTTTTTCCAGGGCCTGGTTGGGGTACATGTGGACGGTGAACGGAAGTATTATTCAAGGGAAGGCACACAACGGACGCTCATCATCCCCCCGGAACTGGGCTATGGAGACAGCCCGGGCCACTGGCTGGGCAGCGACACCCTGATTTTCGATTTCGAGATTATCGAAATTTCATTCCAGGACTAACTTCCGCCGAAACGAAACACCCTGCAGGGTTTCAGCTCCGAAACATATCGCGGGGTCTGGCCGCAATTTTCGCCGGTTTTCATTTCGTTTTGCCGGAAACTCTTGACGATGCGATAATCAGACCAGTTTTCGGGGTATATTCGGATGAATCCCGCAACATATTTCATAGGGGATGGTACCGATGGCATCTGCCCACAGCGCGGCATGGTTTCGCTCTCCTCCCATCAGCGTCACTTCCGTACCGGGCTTGTAGCGGTCATCTCCCAGCCAAACCATGATATAGTCCATGGTTACGCATCCTGCTTGCGGATACCACTTTCCGTCGATTTCCACCGGCATCAGCCCGGACAAATTACGGCGATAACCGTCGGCATAGCCGGAGGGAATGATTGCCAGCCGGCCGTCCGCCGGTGCTTCCCATGTCGCGCCGTAGCTCACCGTATCCCCTTTGCGGATGATCTTGCAGTCGGCCACCCGGGATTTCCACCGCATCACGGGGCGGAATTCCGGTGATGGGTCAGGCGTCGGGTCGTAGCCGTACAGGGCGATGCCGTGGCGCACCATATCGCCATGGCTGTCGGGGTGATCGAGCGAAGCGGCGGAGTTCGCTGCGTGGAATATCATCTGCCGGCTATCCGGCAAACGGTCGTAAAAAAAACTGCGCATCTCCCGAAACCGCTCTTTCTGGAGTTCCATATGGCTGGAGCCGGATTCATCGGCAGTAGCGAAGTGGGTCATCACCCCTTCGCAATGCAGATCGGCCCGCTCTTCCACCATCCGGGCGACCTCCTCCAGGGCGCGATGCGAAAAACCGAGCCGGCCCATACCCGTATCGATCTCCATATGATAGCGCGTACCTGACTTCAACAAACGGAAATGGTCGGGAGCGCTCACTACCGCAATCAGATCGTGTGAAAGGAAGGTCCCGGCGGCCTCCCGGACGGGCACCCCGAAAACCAGGATATCCCGGGTGATACCCGCATCCCTGAGCTCCATGCCTTCGGCAACATTCGCCACTGCGAAGGCATCATACGTGTCCGCCAGTACGGGGGCAATCAACGAGGCTCCGTGCCCGTAGGCATTGGCCTTGACAACGGCCATGGACCGTACCCCCGGCGCCAGATTTTTCTGAAGTTGCCGGGCGTTGGCTCGCAACGACTCCCGGTCCAGCTCCAGACAGGATTGATAAAACGGATACAGGGTGTTCATGACGCGGTTAATTCCGGCGGTTTATGCAAGACCTTCCTCGTTATTTTGCGGAGGAAATATTACGCTCTTGTGCTGCAATAACCAAAAGCGAATTTCATTGGCGTCGCTCATCCCCAGGATGGTTCCGTCCTTCAGCACAGGGAGGAGGTCCGCTTTCAGCGAGACGCCGGGTTTATAGGTCGATTCATCCTCTACATCCACAAAGTATCCCCTTTCAACCGGCCGGTACAGATGGTCGAGCGGCTCTTCGTTCTCGGGAAGCTTTTCAATATCCCGGCCCAGAACCACCGACTCCAGCTCTCCGTTGCTGGATACCGGAATCACGGCGTTCGGCAGGTATCGGGCATCAATCCGGTTGATCTGCCGGATGATGGAAGCCGGACTGCGCTTTTCGTGAATCCGGAAGACCAGATCCTCAAACCGTGGCCGGTAGATGAGCTCGTCCCGCCCGCTGTAGGCTGTGTACCAGAGATAACCGGCCAGCAGAGCGGCCCAGAAAGAGGTTCTAAAGCCCTCAATGAATGTAAGCACCAGGGTAATGACCAGCAGCCCGATGATGATGCCGATACTGATGTAGTAGGTCAGGATGGATGCCTTGTAGAAATATCGCTTGAAGTGCCAGAGTACCGCCCGCAGGGCGCGGCCGCCGTCCAGCGGAAAAATCGGGAGCAGATTGAACCCGCACAGGAGCAGATTCATGTAGAAGACAAACTGAAGCACGAGGAACGCCTCGTTGTGGTCCTGATGGATGACCTGTGACAACCCCCATGCGGCTCCGGCAAAAAGAAGAGAAGCTACCGGTCCGGCAAGGGCGATCAACATCTCCTCGACCGGCCTCATCGGCCGCTGTTTCAACTCGGCCATCCCCCCGAACAGATAGAGATGAATGCGTTCCAGCGGGAGTTTCAGGGCCCGGGCCGCCAGCGCATGCCCGTACTCATGAAAAAAGATGGAAAGCGACAAAAACAGGGAGGATACGATGCCCATGGCCCAGTATACCCAGGTGGCCTGTGTGAACATGATTTGCGGGAAGTAGCGGTCGCTGAGAATCCATGCCATGAAAATAATGACTACCGGCAACAGAGGATCGATCGTGATCCTGAGCCCGTTACGGCGGGTGCCTGTTCTTCTCCGATATGTAAGCCGTTGCCCGTGCACGCTTGTTCTGTTTTCGCGTTATCTGTGGGGACGGTCAGGACCGCCTCCAGCCAAACCATCGTTTTTCTTTGCGGATGTCTTTCAATATAACGTGTGCCGCGTTGTATCCGGCCGCGGCAAACACCCCCCCGCCGGGATGGCAGGATGCACTGGAAAGATACAGATTTTTCACCGGGGTTTTATAGCGGCTCAGTTCGGGAGTAGGCCGGAACAGGAACATCTGGTCGAAGGTCATCTCCACATGCATGACATTGCCGCGCGGCATGCCGTGTTTTCGTTCAATATCGGGAGGTGCCTGGATGTACCAGTCAATCAGCTTGTCTTTCATATTGGGTGCATAGCGGGTGACCACATCGTATATCTTTTGGGCCTCCTGTTCCCGGATATCATCCCATTGCCGTCCTCCGGAGAGCTTCCACGGGTGCCACTGGGCCCAGGCATAGAGCAGATGGCGGCCTTCCGGAGCCAGTGAGGGATCAATTTTGGTAAACGTCATTGCCAGCACCGACGGATGTTCCGGCGTTCTTCCCGCCTTGAAATCCCCCAGTGAGGCATCCATGTATTCGCGGGATGGAACCAGAAGTTGCAGTCCGTTGTGGATCAGCGGGTCGTCGGGGCATGCGTCATATACGGGCAGCTCTTCCACCGCGCAGCGGATGATCATTCCGAACCCGTTCCCGACATTGATATCGCCCACCCGTTTGAACAGCGCGGGTGACAGATGTTCGGGCCCTACCATGGAGAGCATGGTGGTCTGTACATGGGCATTGGATACCACTCGCCGGGCGGCGATCTCTTCCCCGCTTTGTAGCCTGACGCCCACCGCCCTGCCGCTGATGCCGTCCGGCCGGATGAGAATCCTGTCGACCGGCGCGTTCAACCGGACCTCCCCGCCATGGGCCTCCAGCATACGGATCATCGCTTGCGTCAGCATGCCGCTCCCTCCTTTCGGGCGTTTGCCCCCGCTTTCATGCAGCATCGCCTGCCATCCGACAAAATCGGCGGTGGCCGTCTGATCGGGCGGCGGACCCGATTGCGCGGCAAACCACAACAGAGCCGTCTTTACCGACTCATTTTCAAAATATTCGTCCACTACCTGTCCGTAGCTGCTCAATATCTTTCGAATTCCATCCACCTGATCCCCTTTGCCGAACATGGAGCCGTCGCGGAGCTGCCCCGCCAAAATCTCCCGAAACAGTCCGCCGGGTGCCGGAGGCGTCAAAAAGGTGGTCAGCACCCTCTTGTTGATCCGTTTCCAGAAATCGATAAAATCCCGGTAGGCGGCCGCGTCCGGTGGCGAGACGGCGGCGATCGACTCCATGGTCTTTTCCACCGACCGGTGAAAATGGATCACGCCTCCTCCCGGCACGGGGTACGACATGAACGGATCCATTTCAATATATTCCAGCCCATACGATTCCAGGTCGAGATCGCGGATTACCGGTGTCTGGTGGATCATGAAATGGGCGGATGAGCCCACATCGACGCGATAGCCCTCCGGGGCCTCCGGCGTTTCAAACATGGGCTCGGTACAGACGGCGCCGCCCGGTGTTTCCCGCCGCTCGAGCACGCACACCTTATGCCCGGATTTTGCCAGATAACAGGCCGTCGTGAGTCCGTTGTGCCCCGACCCGATTACGATAACATCATAGCTGTTCAATAGTTACCTCTAATATCCATTTTTTATGGCGAAATAAATTCTTCACTGAAACATTTTTATCAAAAAACTCGTACAGCACGGGAATAATTCTGCCAATTTACGAGTTTTGTTTACGTACAAAAGTCGTAATTTCATTTCCGCCACCTTCCACAAAATCGACACATGATGGGTTTCTTCAAAACATTCTTTGCCACTCTGCTGGCCATAATCGTCTCCTTTTTCTTTTTGTTCCTGATCGGCATGATCCTTGTAATCTCGTCTCAAAAGGAGACGGAGCCCTATGTAAGAGACGGTTCCGTTCTTGAAATCCGCATGGGTATGACGCTCAGCGAACGTCCTCCGGATGATCCGCTCAGCCTGCTGTTTCAGGAGAGTTCACGGGCGCCGGTCACCTTGCGCGGGCTGGAAAGCAGCCTGACCAAAGCAGCCGCCGACGACCGTATCGAAGGCGTTTGGTTCCAGGTCAACAACCTCTCGGCCTCATGGAACCACCTGGTCGCGCTTCGAGAGATGATGCTCACGTTCAGGGAAGAGTCCGGCAAGTTCATCTATGTGTCGACCGATGACCTCGGCTTTAATGAGCAGAGTTATTTTCTGGCTACCGCCGCAGACTCCATTTTTTCACCACCTGAAACATTTTTTGAATTTGACGGCTTTTTCATGCAGACGGTCTTTTTCAGTGAATTTCTCGACAAAATAGGTGTGGAGGCGGAAATTTTCCGTGCCGGGGCCTACAAGAGCGCAATGGAGCCTCTGTACCGAAACGATCTTTCGGATGAAAACCGCGAGCAGATGCGGGCGATTATCGACAATGTGGCCGACACGTTTCTGAGCGCCGTTTCCGAGCGAACAGGCATGTCCAGGGATGAGCTGGATACCATCATGAACGAGGCGCAGATATTTACTTCCAGAAGCGCCTACGAACAGGGCCTGATTGATGCGCTCGTCTATCCTGATGAACTGGAAACCCGAATCGAGGAGCGTATCAAGGAGATGGGGCACCGTGAAATGCGCACCATCCGATTCGGCCGTTACAACAGGGTGAGCCCCTCAGGTGCCGGGGTGGAGCAAGTATCCACTTCCAACAAAATTGCGGTTATCTATGCCAATGGCAATATCATGCCCGAGACCAGCGAACCCGGCATGTTCCCAGGGTCTACGGACAACATCACAGCCAGGAATTTAAGCGAGAATATCGAATCCGCACTCGAAGACGACGATGTCAAGGCCATTGTCCTCCGCATTAACAGTCCGGGTGGATCGGGTGCCACCTCCGATCTTATCTGGCACAAAGTTAAACGCGCTGCAGAAGAGAAGCCTGTAATCGCCTCATTCGGCTCGGTAGCCGCCAGCGGCGGGTATTATATCGGCATGTCGGCCGACACCATTGTGGCGTCTTCCCAGACCATTACCGGCTCCATCGGCGTTTTCGGCGCGCATATGAACATGCAGGAACTCCTGAACAACAAACTGGGTATCTATTTCGACGAAGTAACTTCACACGAGCAGGCAATATGGGGCTCTCCCGACAAGCCACTCGATGAAATGACCCGCCGCATGATCCAGAGCTATGTGGATGATTTTTACGATGTGTTCCTGAACCGGGTTGCCGAAAGCCGGAATATGACTCCCGAAGACGTGCATGAAGTAGCCCAGGGACGGGTCTGGACCGGGCCTGACGCACTGGAGACCGGACTGGTGGATGTTATCGGCGAACTGGATACCGCCATCTCCATTGCCGCGGAAAAAGCGGGTATCGACGAGTATAATATAGAAATGCTTCCCAGACCGAAATCCCTTTTTGATCTATTCAGCGGATCAGCACAGGCACAAATCCGCTATTTCATGAATCCGGGATTAAAGGAACTGGAGTCATTGGATCCGATTATTCATATATTGAGAAACGATCCGCGCACAGCGATTGCGCGCATTCCGTTCGATCATAAAATCCACTAAAATCAACAGGTAACACGCGCAGGACCAGGCTATGGACATCGGTGGTTTCCGGGCAGAACAGCTGAGTGAGGGAATTTTTGAAATCTCTTCCGGTGGATCTATCCAGAAGATCCGAAATCATCAGCAGGAGAAGACGGCGCTTGCTTCCGTCCAGCGAGTGGGGCTGGATCCCGTGCTGATCGATACCGGCAACACCCTGGTGCTGCTGGATGCCGGTTTGGGCATGGGCCTGGACTCCAGTGAACCCGACCGCAATACCTCCAACCTGCTAACCAACCTGGAGATATTCGGATACCGCCCCGGAGATATACGGCACGTCATTTTGAGCCACCTCCACTATGATCACGTCGCCGGGCTAAGCTACACCGACCGCGCAGGCAACGTCACCGCCTCGCTACCCAACGCACGGATTTATGTGCAGCAAGCCGAGTGGGATGCCGCCATGCACAGCCTGGAAAACCGGAAGTATAACCGGGAAGTGGGCTATGACCCGGATGACCTCTACCGGCTGGTTGCCGACGGCAGGTTTGTCTTCCTCCAAAAGGAACGGCAGGAAATTCTGGACGGTTTTACCGTCATCCGTACCGGCGGGCACACACCCGGACACCAAATCGTGCGAATCCGGAGCGGAAGAGAGACTGCCTATTATTGTGGCGACCTCATCCCCAGCGAGTTCCATCTGAACCATTATGTCCTGAGCAGGGTCGATACGGATATCACCAAAGCCCGGAAAGCCAGAATGCTGCTGATGCAGCAGGCATACCACGATCAGGCAACACTGCTGTTTTACCATTCTGTTTACCAGAAGGCGGGCAAAGTGACTCGTGACAAAAACCGGAAATTCGTGCTCCGGAACAAGTAGCCCGGGCTCTCCGAAGCGATACTGCTCCGTTGCTCCGGCGATAGACCGGCAACCTGGCATCAGCGATGGACCTCAGATAGACTCCCGCAAATGACCGGCAACCAGAGTCCAGCAAGGAACCTCAGCCAGACCCCGACGTTGGCATCCAGGCATCGGCTGCAGGCATCCGAAAGACGCTTGAACCCTACTGATTCATCGACAGAAGAAACTCGTGGTTGCTTCGGGTTCCCTTCATTTTATCGAGCAGAAACTCCATGGCTTCATGGGGCGTCATGGTGGTAAGGTAACGCCGCAACAGCACCACTTTTTCACGCTCGGCCTCGTCAACCAGCAAATCCTCTCTTCGCGTACCGCTCTTGAACACATCAATGGACGGGAAAATACGCCGCTCGGAGAGACGGCGATCCAGCACCAGTTCCATGTTACCGGTGCCCTTGAACTCCTCAAAGATCACATCGTCCATCCGCGAGCCGGTATCCACCAGGGCGGTGGCGACGATCGTCAGGCTTCCGCCGTCTTCGATATTCCGGGCAGAGCTGAAAAGTTTTCGAGGCTTTTTCAGTGCCTCGGCATCCACCCCGCCCGACATGGTGCGGCCGGTGTTGGAACAGATGTTGTATGCGCGTCCCAATCGGGTAATCGAGTCCATAAGCACCAGCACGTCGTGTCCGCTCTCCACCATGCGTTTCGCTTTTTCAAAAACGATCTCCGCAAGTCCGATATGATTTTCCGGCTTCTGGTCGAAGGTAGACGCAACTACCTCGGCGCTGGTCACATTTCGCTCCATTTCGGTAACTTCCTCAGGGCGCTCATCCACCAGCAGAATGATGATTTTGGTGTCGGGATTGTTGGCGGCCACTGCGTTGGCGATGTTGCGCAGAATGGTGGTTTTGCCCGTCTTGGGCTGGGCCACAATCATGCCCCGCTGCCCTTTTCCGATAGGGGCAAACAGATCGACCAGCCGGGTGGTGTAGTCCGGAGCGCTGTACTCCAGAACATAGCGGCTGTCCGGGTAGACCGGAAGCAGGTCATCAAAATCCTTCCGGGAATCCATATTCGACGGTACCCGGCCGTTGACGCCATCCACCCGAAGCAGGGCAAAATAGCGTTCCCCGATTTTCGGTGGCCGGATAACCCCGATGACACTGTCCCCTTGTTTCAGGCAGAAGCGCTTGATCTGTGACGGTGATACATAGATATCATCCGGGCTGGCCGAATAGTGATAATTGACCGATCGCAGAAAGCCGTACCCGTCGGGAAGAATTTCGAGAGTGCCTTCGTTCATTAAATGTCCGCCGAGCTGGGGCTCAATCTCGCTAAGCCGCTCTTCCAGGGTTTCGGCTTCAGAGATCGGAAGCTTGTTATTCACATGCTTTTTGCCGCTTTCCTGATCCTGGCTCTGCTGCTTTTGTTTTTTGGGGGATGGGGATGGAGCCTGTGGCTCATTTCTGCTTTTCTGCTTTTTACCGCGGACTTTCCCGCCCTCTTTTCGGGATGGCTTTCTTTCGGACGTGTCGGATTTGCGGAAACCGGAGGGTTGTCCCTCTCCCGCTGATTTACGCGTGTCCGGGGCAGACTTACGGCCCTGATCGGCAGGCTTCCGGGAACCCTCTTCTTTGCGATGCTGGTCTGGCGCTCCCTTACGCTCTGCCGGTGACTCCCCGCCCGGTCCAGAGCTCTCCTTCATATTGCCAGGATGCTCCTGTTGGTCAAATGAATTTTGCGATTCACCTGTCTCAGGTCCATTCTGAGGATTTCGCGATGTGGAATCGTCTTCCACTTTCCGGGGCTTCTTGTACTTGCTCAGGTCCTTCTTCCGGTACATGGGCACATCGGGATTACTCCCGGAACCTGCCTTTTCTTCGTCAAAGGAAATCAGCTGCTGCGCCTGTTGGCTGGCAACTTCCCGAAGCCGCTCGATGAGTGTTTGTTTTCGCAATCCGGTCACAGGTTTAAGGCCCGATTTTCTGGCCAGGTCCTGCAATTCTTTAAGCGTCTTGTTTTGTATATGATCCAGTTCTTTCAATGCTATACCAACTTGGTGTAGGTAAAATTCATAATCCGCAGGCATACCTCCTGAAGTGCTGGAAAGCGCAACGATTTCATCAGGGATAAGCGAAAATCCGGTTATGCGGATTTTAGTCAGCGACTATAGGTAAGAGGTGTTTTGCAACAATACGGAGAGAGGAAACAGCTATAAGGTCCTGATGATTCTCGAAATCCATCTTTTGACCCTAGAGTAAAAATAGAAACTTCCTGTGAAAATTACCACTTGTTCTTCTAAGCCTGCTAAGAAATCGATGATTTCCTCTTCCTGGGGGGGCAAAGGTTTAATATCGGGCAAATATGGCGTTATTTGCGTAATATCTGCCGCCCTCTCCATGTGCAAGGTATAATAGTAGTTTTTTTTAAAAACGGAAAACGGTGTGAGGATTTTTTTTTCGGCCTTGTCCTTCATCAAACTCAATACCATAACGGGCTCAGTGCCCCATTCGTGCCTTTGTATGGTATCGATCAACGAACCAACGGCTTCCGTGTTATGCGCACCGTCAAAGTACCACGGCAACCGGGGATGCAGCCGTTCAAAACGGCCGGGAAGCCAGCCTCGGCCGTGTACATCGCGTATCGCCCGCTGGAACAACGGCAGCGAAACCGGATAGTCCGGGTTCAGGAGGATGGTTACGAGTCTGGCCATGGCAACATTCCAGCGTTGAACCGGGGCTGCGAGGTCTGTGTTCACTTCAATTCTTCGACCATTTTCGTTGAATCTGATACGGCTCCGAATCCCCTTCGTATGATTTTCCGCTGTAAACCGGGGCCGCATGGATCGCGCATCCAGCAGCTCCGAACCGTGCTTCTCAGCTATCCGAGTGATGACATCCCTGGCTGTGGCGGGCATCGATCCGATAACAACAGGACGCCCCTCCTTGATGATCCCGGCTTTTTCTGTTGCGATTGCCCGAATGGTACTTCCCAAAAAGTTCATGTGATCGTATCCGACCGATGTAATCACCGAAATCATCGGTACGATAATATTGGTCGCATCCAGGCGGCCGCCCAGACCGGTCTCGATTACAGCCAGATCCACATTCCGCTCCCGGAACCACCAAAAAGCGATCGCCACGCTGATCTCAAAATAGCTTGGCTTCAGTTCCTCCAGCAGCCCGGCATGCAGCTGGAAAAACCGGATCAGTTCCTCTTCCTCAATCATGATTCCATTAATCCGAAACCGTTCCCTGAGGTCCATAAGATGGGGAGAGGTGAACAATCCGCAGGTAAATCCGGCCTCCTGATACACTTTCGCAAGTATTGCGCTCACACTCCCCTTCCCGTTGGTTCCCGCGACATGGATCGCAGGCACACTTCGCTCGGGACGCCCGGTACGGCTGAAAAAGTCGCGCATGGGCCCAAGGCCCAGACGTGCCGCCACGGCCCCGTGTACCTGAAAAGACGGCAACCGGTCAAGGTACCGGTTCACATCGGAAATATCTGAAAATCGATTCACCAGAACAGAGCGTTAACAGTGCGGTTAGCTGCCCTCGAATATCGTATATTGCAGCCAGTAACGCACGAATTAATTTGAAAGCACCGGTTATTGATGTACAAAGAAATCATTCAGCCACTTTTTTTCCGGCTCGATCCGGAGAAAGCGCATCACCTCGCCGTCACAGCGGGCGAACGTTTGGCATCCCTGCCTGTTGTTAACCGAATACTGACCAAACGATATATCGGTAAATGGCCCAATCTGGAGCAGTTCTGCCTTGGAATGCCGTTCCCGCTTCCTGTCGGGGTTGCCGCCGGATTCGATAAAAACGCGCGGCATACTCATCTTCTGCGAGCATCTGGTTTTGGTTTTGCAGAGTACGGCAGTATTTCCGCACTTTCATCGGTTGGCAATCCTGCACCAAGACTGTTTCGACTACCGTCCGACCGGGGCCTTGTCAATCGCATGGGCTTGAACAACGAGGGGGCGGAAACGATATGTCGTCGCATATCAACATTGAAATATCGTTCCCCATATCTTTTTCACCAATTTCCTGTCGGAATCAATATCGCCAAAACACACAGCCCGGAGATAACGGGGGATGCAGCCATCAGAGATTATATTACAAGTTATCTCGAGGCGAAAAGTACTGCCGGATATATTACACTGAACATTTCGTGTCCCAATACCCGGGAGGGCAAGACATTTGAAGACCGCCATGCACTAAAGGATCTGATTGACGGGGTGAAGGGTGTGGTGGAACCCGAAGATCCTCCTTTGCTGGTAAAGTTTTCTCCGGATTCTTCCACTAAGGAACTTGATGCCATGCTGGATGTGTGTGAAGAACAGAATGTGAGCGGATATGTGCTATCCAACACCTCTGCCGGCCGAGAGGGTCTTGTCACTCCTGAAAAGAATGTTAATGACGCGGGAGCGGGAGGGTTAAGTGGTGCTCCGTTGTTCGAGGGAAACATAGCACGCGTTATGCATGTCAGGCGACAAGTTCCAAAATCACGTGTAATTATAGGTTGCGGAGGAATTGACGCACCGGAGAGGGCTGTTCGCGTGTTAAAAGCCGGTGCCAATCTGCTGCAAGTCTACACCGGATTTATTTATGAAGGCCCGTCACTGCTGCCTTCGATTCACAGCGCCATTTCGGATGCTGTTATCAAAAACGGCCACAGGTCGATGCGCACATGGCTGGCGCAGCATCATCCGGAATAATCGACTTTCACCTCACTTCCGCCCGACGGTGTATGTCACTCTTCCTCGACGGCAGCCTGACCGGCGTCACTTGATTGCGAGCGTGGCTCGAATTCCAGATGGTACTCGCATTGTGCCGGAACAGAGACCCCGAATACCGCAGGTGGATTGAACCGCAGGTGTTCGTGCACGGCTCTTCGCAAACCTTCGAGAAACTCACCGGCATCGCTTTCATCTGACGCGGACCCTTGCTCGTCCCTTGTATCGGGCTCCCCTTCCACCGATACCGGCTCCTGTCCGGACTCCAAACCGCCGACCTCACTGCTCACATCTCCCGTTTCAATCACAGCCGCCGTATCTGCAACCGCTTCTGTTTCTTGCGCTAACGAATCCCGTTCCGTAACTCCATCCGGAACCACAGCTGATTGTTCGAGCGTATCCGGCGGGTTGCCAAGCGTGTCTGCTACCGGATCCGGATTTTCACGCAACGCTTCCACGTTTTCCTCATCGTTGCTATCGGTGGTGCCAGGCTCAAGAAGACCATGCGCGGATTCGCTCAAATCAATATCGGCAAAATCAATCTCGACGGGACTTCCCTCTGGGTCGATCAACACAGAAAGCGTCACAGAACCTCGAATCAGGTAGGCATCGATCACATCCTGCAAGCCGCTCTGTTCGAGAGTTGCATCAAAACCACCAATGATTTCCGGCTTGCTCTCAAGTTCTCCGCATTCATGTACGCGATCCGGATCCACCATTATGGATATGGCCCTATCCGCGTCAATTTCTCTTGCCAGTTCGGTTACCACCCTCCGCCGGGGAAAGTCCGGATAATTACTTTGCAAAATAAACACCGCCACTCGCGCACTGTCCCAATAAGCGCCCTCATAGGGGAACCATTCACTGAAGTCGGGCTCCTGCAGCTCTTTCGAAAGAATATCCCGAAACAGCTCCTCTGTGGTTACACCGGCAACCGCTTCCTCTGCAGCTTCTTCGTCCTTTTCGTCCATTTGACGGGAATCGGACTCATCGGCTTCATGAGCTTCTTCTGTAGCTTCGGCGTAATCTGTAGTATCCTCCGGTTCTTCAGCAGCCAGGAGGGTGTCCGCCTGGAGATTTTCGGAGACTTCCTGCGCATCAGCGGACCGGTACGGATCGCTATTAGCGCTTTCCAGAAGCCGACCACGTTCCGTCCGGCGATTTTGAGTACCATTTGCAGTTTCCGTTTCACTGTCGCGATATTCTTCCGGATCTCCAGCATCGTTCTGCGATTCCGTTTCTTCACCTGCTCCATCATCCTGAAGTCCACCTGAAGATCCGGTTTCGGAGGTATCTGTCACTGCAGGCTCTATCGTATATGCGTTGACCATCTCCATAAAGGTGGTATCGGCCAGCATTGCCTGGATAGACTCGTTCATCGATTCCCGTGTCGCACGTTCCTGACGCCAGATTGATTCCACGGTCGAAAGTTCATAGAGGTTAAAGTTATACTGTTCATCCTGCCTTGCCACGGCCACATACTCATTGACGGCCCGGTACAAAGCGTCCGCAGCTTTTTCAAAATCGGGATATGCTACGACAAACCTTCGCAACTGTTCCGCCCTTTTCATCGGATCCTCATATGACAAAATGCGGTTATACACTTGTGAAAGGCTGTCTTCACGGCTCATCTCCTCCTCCGGAATCTCCAGATCCAGCATATAGCGGTCGGACATTCTCCGGGCAAAGATGGTACCGGGGTAGAAATCCGTCAGCTGCATGGCATACTGGAGGGCCTGCACAGTATCGCCGGCGGCGTGATAGAGTTCCGAAAGAGAGTAAATGGCCTGAGGGGCCAGTTCGGAATCCGGAAATCTCCCCATCACGCTTCGGAAATACGTTGCGGCACTATCGGGCATTGCAAGAGATGTAAAAAACACATTTCCGATCTCATATTCATAGGATGCAATCCTGTGGCGTGTTTCCTGCTGCTCTTCTTCGGTAAAAGGCACCCCTGAAAGGTCAATCTGGATGGTCGGAGCTTGTCGTTCGGCCATTTCCTGCAGCACTTCATCGACATCTTCCACCTCTTCTCCCCCCTCTTCGGCCTGCCGCACAATATTAACCCGCACCATATCCATCCTCCTCCAGTCATCCACCAGGGCCCTCTGCCCCCAGTAAGCCTGAAACGCCTGTGACATCTGCTGCATGATCTGGGGATTAAGGTGGTTCAAAAAACCGTTATCGGTGTGCTCGTCGGCCTGTGCTCCCGCCTCTTCAATTCCATCTACCGAGACCATACGGGCGCGGTTCTGTCTGCGGGCCTCCTCCTCCATTTCGGCGATTTGTTGTGCCCGTACTTCCGCGATGACCGAATCGCGCTCCTCCGGCGACAACGAACCAAGCCACAGCAGGCTGTCAAGATGGTGGACCTCCGCCTTCAACCGGGAATATTCACCAAAGGAACTGGCCATAATATCCGCGTCAAAGTTTTCGGGCAGGAGCCGGCGGTTGGTGGCCTGCTGGGCTGAAGAGTCATAATAGGCGGCCGCAAGAGTATAATCCTGGTAAAAATCGCGATAGATTTCAGCCAGGCCGTAGTAGATACGCGACTGTAGCTCCGGCGGGGGGGTCATCGTACGGTGTTCAAAAATGTACTCGTACCTTCTTTTTGCGGCGGTATAACTGGCCTGCTCCTGCAATGTCCTTGCAATTTCATATTCAATGGCTGCCATATACCCGAAGTGCCGGTCATCCCGGCTCATGGATGAAAAGTGGTCATAGGCCCATTCGAGGTCCCCGCGTAGTCGTGCAACCACGCCCATTTTTCGTTCCGCGTGATAGAGCAGGTCATAGTTCTGATTGGAACGATGTGTGGCTTTGGCATACGATTCAAAAGCTTCATCAAAACGCTCCAGTTTTTCCAGAATCTGGCCGTGCAGGAAGTAGGCCCTCATTCTCATGTCCCGTTCACCGATCTCAGGGAGAGCTTCCGCCATATACACTTCGGCGTCCTCATACTCACCGCGCAGAACATACATCTGTGCGATGAGCAGTTTGACACCTGCTTCAATTTTCGGATCCCAGTCGAGCTCGGAGGAGAACAGTCGCGACTGGAGGAAGTTGATGCCTTCGGAATAGTTTTCCATCTCCAGCGCGGCCTTGCCTCTCCACATGATAGCCTCCTGCCTGAGCGTTGGATCGGTAGTCGATGCCAGCAATTCCACAAATTTCTGATCCGCCGAGAAATACTGCTGGCGGTAGTAAAACGACATGCCTATGATTTTAATGGCATTATCCACCCATCGGGATTGTGGATGAAACCTGATGACGTCGGCGGCTTTCTCTGCGGCGTGAGCGAAATCATTTTGACCCGCCTGCCGCGGTGTGACGTGCACCCTGATGGGCCGCTCGGGATTTATCTCGACGGTCTGCTGCTCCTGCGTCTCCAGTCCGCGCTCAAAACTGGTTTTGGCATTGTAGTAGGTATTGAAATAGGCGTTGAAATCTCTCCAGGAGCTCCGCAATGTTGTGGAACAACTCTGCATAAAAAGTGAAAGCAGGAGCAAGGTTCCAAAAAGCCTGACCAGTCGAATCATGTGTGTGCTTGCCGTGTTTCCTACTCGATGGTACTGACCTTGATCATGTTGGTGCTTCCCCGTTTGGTTATGGGCATTCCCGTGGCAACTACCACACGATTTCCCATTTGCACCAGGCCGGCATCTTTCAGGTACTCTTCTATGCGTTTAACGCTGACATCCGTGTTGAAAATCTTGTCCAGCTGCACCGGGGTTACACCCCAGACCAGCATCAGCTGCCGGCGTACTTCAACGCTTTCCGTAAATGCTATAACGGGAACCTTTGGCCGAAATTTTGCAATCCTTCGTGCGGTTGTTCCGGAGTGGGTAATGGTAGCGATCGCTTTGGCCTCTACGGCTTCACCGATCGTCACGCAGGAGTAGCTCAATGATTCTACTACCTGTTTTTCTCGCCACTCCGGCTGCACAAATTCCAGGGTTTGATAAATTTTAGGTGCCTTTGCCTCAATATTGCGGCAGATCTTGTCCATATGCTGCACCGCCTCAATCGGGAAATTTCCGGCTGCCGTTTCGCCGGAAAGCATCACGGCATCGGTCCCGTCCAGTACGGCATTGGCCACATCGGAACTTTCGGCACGGGTGGGCCGGGGGTTGTTCATCATCGACTCGAGCATCTGCGTAGCGGTGATCACCGGTTTGCCCGAGATTTTGCATCGGTTGATGATATCTTTTTGAATCAGGGGAACCCGTTCGCTTGCGATTTCGATACCAAGGTCACCGCGGGCCACCATGATGCCATCGGCCTGTTCGATGATATCGTCGATTTCATTAAGTGCTTCCGGCTTCTCGATTTTTGCTATGATTCCGGCGTTGCTCCCCTGCACACGTACTTTGGATATCAGGCTCTGAACATCGGCCGCAGACCGGACAAATGAGATAGCGACAAAATCAACGCCTTGCTCCAGACCGAACTTCAGGTCGGCTTCGTCTTTTTCGGTAATTGCCGAAATGGAGGTTTTAACATCCGGCAGGTTGACCCCTTTTCGGGGTTTGAGAAATCCACCGTTTATTACACGTGCCGTTATATCGCCATCCGATATTTTCACGATCCGCAGCTCCATCAGTCCGTCATCCATGAGGATGGTATTCCCCTGTTTGACATCCTGCGCCAGATTAGGGTAGTCTATGGGGATGATTTCACTGTCTCCCTCAACATCATCCGGGGTCAGTTTGACGTAAGAATGGGTTTCCAGCACGGCTCCTTCACCCTTCATGCGTCCCACACGAATTTTTGGGCCCTGCAGGTCCATCAGAATGGGGATAGTGACATCCAGGCGCTCCGATATGCGGCGAATATTGTCAATGTTTCTCTTGTGGACCTCGTGATTGCCGTGGGAAAAATTCAGACGCACGACATTCAACCCGCCCCGTATCAGTTTTTCGATCATTTCGGGGGAGTTGGTGCTCGGGCCGATGGTACAGACCAGTTTCGTCCTTCGGGTGCTTACTTCCATAGTGTGCGGATCAACTTTCTGGATATAACATTTCTGTGCCTTGCCGCAAAGATAAGAACTTTATGCATGCCAAGTTAACAGGGATATTACAAGCACCTGTACTCTGCTGATCGAGGGAACATCAGCCGGATCATAATCGGCCGCCGCGCACAGCAAGTTGCACATATCGGCAAAAAAAAAGGCCACCGGATTACATCCGATGGCCTTTTCAAAAGTAACAGAAAAGGTTATTCGTCGAGTGAAACGACCACGGCCCACTCAAATACCGAACCATTCTGAGTATAAACCACATCCAGCGACAGGGCCTGGCTGTCGAAGTTATACGTGCCGGAAACTGCTGCTCCGAGATCGAAGACATGGGATTCATCGGCACCTACCACTGTACCACCGGAGGTTACGTTGAAAGCCCAGGGGATTCCAACACCGAACAGGTCACCGGCGCCTGTAAAGTCGGAGATCTCGAAGAAGTAGAGATCGCCACCCACATCGATGCCGCCATCCGGTTTGGCAATGGTCACTTCTGCATCCGCGGGAGAGAAGCCTACCCTGCTGCCGACATAAGTGCCGACCGGGATGTCAACAAACCCTTCAAGGGAGAGATCAAAGGTTGTAAAGAGCTCTCCCCGGCCGGGCAGGACTTCACGACCCGAGGCCGATTCGGCTTCAACAAGCTGGATCGAAAGCTGTCTGCCGTCAACGGCGTCAAAGTCAATAGCGACAAACAGCGTATCGCGGTCGATGCTGGTTTCTTCCGCATCATAGAAGATGGTTGAGGTACCACCTTCTGCGGAGAAGCCGCCACGCACATTGCCATCGGTGTCAACGATAGTGAAATCTTCGCCGTAAACCGCATCTCCACCGAAGGAGACGGTATAATCCACATCTTCCTCGATGGTTGTCGGCAACTGGACGATGACGTTTACAACGCTTTCAGGTGCCCCTACGGCAGTTTCAGCTTGAAAGCGTACATAAGGTCCGATTTGTTCTCCCATTTCATTTACCGGGTTGTCGACATTCTCACAACCGGCATAAATGAGGAGAGCCAACCCCATGATTAACGTTATTTTTAAATATTTCATAATGATTGTCTCATCTATATAAGTTCAAGATTAGTTTCCTTCAAACCACATCGGCGCATCCAGATTCGGCGGGGCCGGGGTATTTGGATTGGAGGACAACTCGGATGGCGGAAGCGGGAAGCGCCGGATGATGTCACCCAGAACTGCCTGCTCGGCTACCGGAAGATCCGGATACTTGGTTCTTCTCCAATGTGTCCAGTTTTCAGGAGCACGATCGAGAACTTCAATATACTGCTGGGCATGGATGGCGTTTAGTGCCACACCTTGAGAACCAAAGCTGCCCGGCAACCCGTCAATGTAAGCTTGCTTGTCATCGGCGGCAATGGCACCTGGCTTTCCGTCAAAGAAGTCCAGGGCGGCCTGCACTCCCTGCAGATAGCTGGCATGAGCGCCATTGAGGTCACCGGTCAGAGCAAGAAATTCGGCCTCATAGAACCAGACTTCAGCAGCGGGGAGAATACGGCTGGGCCAGTCCCTTCGGATGATGTTCTGGCTGACCATGGAGGTCTCACTGTTGTTCCAGTTGGCAACCCCGGCGGTTTGGCCGAAATGCTCCGTTGTGGCTGCGCCGCCGCCATCAGGTGACTGATTATGATCTTCCACCGCCAGTTCGAAGTAGGTGTCGATCCGGGGATCGCCGAGATCTTTCATAAGATCCACCAAAGTCTCTCCGGCGTAGATAAAGCTGTTGCCGTTCATTGAATTGGTGAAACCACCAAACATGTTATTCAGCCTCCAGACGAGGTTCTCATTGTTGGTTTCATCGAAAAACGGAATGGCGGCTTCATCTGCGTTGGTACGGATGAGCGGCTCGTTCAGCAGTGCGGCGATTTGGCTGTCCACACCGGCATCCTGATTGCGGATCATCATGAGCGTGCGGAGTTTCAGGGAGTTGGCGAATTTTTCCCACTGCTCCATATCACCACCAAAGATGAGGTCTCCATCATCCACACCCGGCAAGCCATCGGGATCGATCATCGCCACGGCATTTTCAAGTGTTTCCACGATACCTCGGAGAATGGTTTCCTGGTCGTCAAATTCGGGATGCGGATAGGTGTCCCCGTCCAGTGCCTGGGTATAGGGGATATCCTCCCACATGGCTGTGAGCATCCAAAAAAGATAGGATTTGAGGATATCTGCCTGCGCAACTACATTCACGCGGCCAACTGCGTCAGCATCAGCTCTCATCAGGTCCAGATTTTTAAGGCCTGTGGCATAGAAGTTCACCCAGGTATTTCCTGTTGAAAAGGAGCTGATGATGTACCGGTCAGGGTCGATGAATACGCCCGTAGAACCGTTAGATGCCCAGGCATTAATAAAGAATGCCGTTCCGGGCTGGATTTCCATGGCTCTGTTGGATGCCACGTTCACAAGAACGGTCGGCAGCAACAGATCGCCAGGAACTTCTGTAGCCCGGTTGGGGTCTTCATTCACATCTAGAAACCCGTCACATGCTGCCATCGAGAGCAGCAGCAATCCGGTGAGAAGATATACTTTGAATAATTTCATAATAGATACACTTATGGATTAGAATCGTAATTGGATATTGGTTCCGAAGGAGCGGGTCGATGGCAGAACGTTCCATTCGATACCCTGGCCGTTAGAGGCTGATCCAAAGAGTCCGGTCTCGGGATCGATATGCGGAACCTCTTTATACAGGATAAACAGGTTACGAGCCTCAAATCCGATCGCCAGACTGCTGATCGGGAGGGAATCGATCCATCGTGCCGGCAAGGTGTAGTCGATACGGACTTCACGCAGACGGACGTTCGTAGCGCTGAAGATATTGCCTTCATGGATACCTGCGGCAGAATACTGCTGCCAGAAGCTCTGCATGCTGGCTACGGGTACATCATTGGGCCGGGTAGAGCCGTCGGCTTCCACAATCACACCCTCATCAATGAAGGTTCCGCCACGGTTTTCGGCAGTTTCGGAAACCATTCCATTTCTGCGAAGCAGACCTACCGTCTGTGAGAAGAGGCTTCCGCCTTGTCTCCAGTCAATCAGGAAGCCTACGTTCACTCCTCTGAAGTTGAATGAGTTATTGAAGCTCAATCTGAAGTCGGGGTCAATATCACCCAGGCGGATGATGTCTCCTTCGAGCCTCAAGCCGGTATTGGCATCAATGATGGGCAGGCCGGACTCTTCATCACGCTGGAAACCGGGTCCGTAGAGACCGAGGGATTTTCCAGGCTCGGCTTTCACCTGCAGTGAGTTGAATCCGCTCTGAATTACGATTTCATCCAGGCCTTCGGCCAGAGAAACCACCTCGTTCCGGTTTCTGGTAAAGTTGACATCCAGTACCCAGTTGAGGTCACGGGTACGAATCGGGTTCAGCGACAGTTGCGCTTCAATTCCTTTGTTCGAAACCTCACCTACGTTGGTACGGTTCAATGTGTACCCGGTCGTGTGGGGAATCGGAATTGATATAATCTGATCTTCGGTACTTACATCGTAGTAGGTCAGATCCAGACCAATGCGGCCGTCAAAGAACTGCAGTTCACCCCCAACTTCCACGGAAACCTGGTTTTGCGGCTTCAGGTTTTCCGGCGGGATGGTGTTTGTGGCACCAAAAGCGGTCAAGCCCCCAAATGGGAAGGTGACCCCGGTACCGTACTGGCCGAATACGCTGGAAATCGGCGAGTAGGTAAATCTCAGCTGGTAGGGATCTTCATCACTACCTACCTGTGCCCAGTTGGCGCGAAGCTTACCGTAGGAGAGCACATCGGAGGCAAGATTGAAGGCTTCTGTAAACACGAAGCTCAGGTTAACCGAAGGATAGAAGAACGAGTTGTTATCCGTCGGCAGTGTGGATGACCAGTCGTTTCTTCCCGTCAGGTTCAGGAACAGGTAGTTGCGGTATCCGAAAGTAACATCACCAAATACACCATGAAGGCGTCGTTCGAGGAACTGGTTGTTCGGTGTGTTTGCATTGGCGTTTGCAAAGTTGAGCAAACCGTCGACCTCAAGGTCGGATCCCTCATTCCTTAAAATTTGACGGTCAATGATGTTAACGTTATATCCAAGTACACCGCGGAAAGAGACATCCTGGTTGATGTCACGCTGAATCTCCGACAGGAAGTCAAAGTTCATCTGACGCTCCTGGATGTTGTCCATGGAGAAGAGTCCGTCCATCCGACCCAGCGTTCCTTTGGAATTTACATTCTGACGATCCTCCGAGTAGTAGTCAAGGCCCGCGCGGCCGGTGAAGGTCAGCCAGGGAGTAGCGTTGAAAACAAGCTGTGTGTTACCGAACAGCCGCTCCACTTCCGTGGTAAACTGGTTTTCCTTGGCGATCCAGTAGGGGTTGTTGGTAAAGCTTCCCAACGTGTTCGTCTGATTTCCTAGCTCATCCTTGTAATCCTTGAGATCGTCAAGGGATACGGTTCTCGGAAGTGTGTTCATGATTGACGTCATGACGTTGGGGTCGTTACCACCGGCTACTGCGCGGCCCTTGGAATTGGTCGCAGTATACTGAGCCGATATCCGGGTGCTCAGACGGTCGGAAAGACGGCTTCCTGTATTGAAGTTGATCGCGGTTCGACCCTGATGGCTGTTGGGAACAATACCTTCCTGATCCTGGCGGGTAATCCCAAGGCGCAGGTCATAATTCTCATCTGCTGTGGCAAACGAGACACTCTGTACGGAGAGCAACCCGGTCTCATAAAAATCACTTACGTTATTTTCATAAGCCTGCAGATTTACCGTATTACCGAAAATATCGGTCACTTCCTGGCCGGTGATGCGTGCACCCCAACCATTCAGGCTGGTCTGGTTATATTTCCCGGCAGAACCTGCGGCAAATTCATTTTGAAAATCCGGCAGCTCCAGAACGGAAGAAACCCGTACGGAGGAGTTGATAGTTACGGAAAACGGATCCTGCTGGGTACCACGCTTGGTGGTAACCAGAACAACACCGTCTTTGGCCCTTGAACCGTAGAGTGCAGCGGCAGCGGCACCTTTCAATACGGTCACGCTTTCGATGTCGTCCGGGTTGAGGTCCGCGCCCCGGTTACCTACGTCAATGGCGCCGGTGAGGCGATCCTGACTGGTCGGGCCAACCACGTTGGCGTTGGAGATGGGCACACCATCGACAACAAACAACGGCTGGTTGTCACCGGAAAGGGAAGAGATACCCCGAATCACGATACGTGTGGACGCACCGATATTGCCTGACTGGCCGGTGATTTCCACACCCGGAACCTTTCCGGCAAGGGCATCAACAAAGTTGGTTTCCCGGGCTCTTGTAATCTCTTCACCCCGAACGGTGGCGACAGAATAGGCAAGCTCGCGTGATTGACGCTCGATCTGCTGGCCGGTAACAATCATTTCGTCCAGTCCCAGAAAATCCTGACGGAGAACGAAATCCAGTTCGTTTTCACCTTCGGTGATGGCTACGGTCTGACGAACCGTCTGATATCCGACATAGGTGACACGGACGCTGTACTCTCCGGTCGGGATGTTAGTCAAAACATATTGACCGTCAATTCCACTTGCCGTACCTCTGTCCAGCTCCACGATATACACCGTAGCACCAGGCAGAGCTTCGTCACTTGCCTGATCAGTGATGGTCCCTGCAAGAGACCCCACTTGAGCCAAAACAGATGCCGGTATGATGAAGGCTATTATACAAGCCAACGATAGTACCTTTCTGAACATATATGACCTCAAATTTATTTTTGGTTGGTGGCGATAGCTAAGGTACAAGAGCAAAAACTGCCGGGCACGGGGGACCATCCCGCTACGACCGTTTCTACCCTGCAACTCATAACCCTTTATCAATTTGTGAAATGAAAGCAAATACACAGGACTTACATTCAATCAACAAACCGTAATAAAATACTGAATATACTACTTATGCAAGTAATTATTCAATATTACGCATGGCAGTAAAGATTAGGGTAAAATGAAAATAAAGCAATTTTTTTTTAACAGAAGTGCTGTTTTCAACAAAAAACATTTACCCTGCCGCCTATAAGATGTTTTTTATCAACAATTTATGCGCAAACAAAAGGGTCATATCGGCCTGGACAGGATCGTGCCGGTAAGCCAGCGCTGAATTTGTTCGTATTCGACGCTGTGGTACTGCGTATGCCGTTGAAGGATATAATGCTCGAAGGGATACTGGTCGCTGTTCACCCTGGTTCGCTGAAAATAGAAGACCCTCCTCGGGTTGGCACGATCATAACCATAAATCCACACCATACGGTCCAGCGAACGCTCCACATACCAGGGGGAGCCGAACAAAATATAGACCATTCCCATGTCCGTCATCCACCCCTCCTTGAAGTTGGAAAACTGTTTGTTTGCCTCCTCCACCCGCTGGTAATACTGTTCAATGACCCGGGAGGCCCGATCCTTGTCCCCGATATTGGACAACCAGAACCGGTCGATGGCCCGTTTGAGCGAGTCCTGGTCCTCGATCTGCATCAGATCACGGTATTCCCTGCGGCGCATAAGGTAGACAAGCGGTTTCGACAGCTCCTCTACCGTAATTACATGGGGAAAGTTGTCACTCATGGAGGCGAAGTCGCGGGCTTTGAAGAGCTCATCCATTTCATCATCCGGCCCTGCAACCCGTACTTCAAACCGGTAGTTGCCGCGCGGCGGACGATCTGTGCGGTATTCGATGGTGATGGTCCCGTACTCCTGTTCCAGGATTCGTTCCTGGGTCTCAATGATCTCGCTGCGGCTGTAATTGATGCCGCGATATTCGATCGATCCCCGAGAGGGAGTTATTCCCGACATGGGGCGCGGGGGCGAGGTATCTGAATCAAATTTCCTCAGCTGCATGGTTACCCTGAGCGGAGGGGAGCCTTCCGGCCGGGTCACCTGGTACTCGAATCGAATGGTATCAACCCTGCCCGGGATGCTGTATGTGGAAAGCGGCAGCGAAAAGGAGCCGTCGGAAAAATCCTCGCCCCTGACCTGCACATGGCTCAGGTTGGGGATGTCGTCATTGGGGTCGTACACCCGCACATTTGCGGAGCGGCTGGCTGTCTGGTCGGAATCCAGATCCGTAACGGTAACCAGGACACGGTAGCGTCCCGGAGCCACGCGTATGCGCTCTTCGAGAGAAATCACGTCGCGGCTGTCGGTCACGCCCGAATGGGTGCTTTCTACCGTTTTGGAATCTCTGATCACAGTCACTCGCTGAAATTCATCGTCGGAAGAATCAATCACTTTGAAGACATCAATTTGCACACCGGCCTCGGCCGAAAAAATACCGTTGCGCTCGCGGTAAATCAGACTGCCTTCAATAATATCCAGACTCACATCGATAACCGGGTTGTTTTCATCGTCGACGAACGATATCGCGGATACAAGAATCTCGGGATGTCCGTTGGCAGGACGGAAATGCGATCCGGTACGAACTTCCGGGTCAAATGCACGTGAGCATGCACTGGAAAGAATGGCAAGGGCCAGAATCAGAAGAACGATTTTACGGTCTTTCATAAATAGAATAAAATCATCACGGGGATGAGTAGCAACACCCACAGTTTTTAAACGAACAATTTTCCGTTTACGTCTGCCGAAAATCGAAAATAGCAGGTCGAAAAAAGTCGTTTAAGTCACATCCTGCCGCACCGGGTGCTGGTGCGCAACTCCTGCATGCTCCGGCCGGTTGTCGGCGGTCGTTGTTTCCGAGCTGAAATAGGAGTAAATGGCCGGAATCACAAACAAGGTGAGGATACTGGCGAAAATGAGTCCCCCGATAATGGCCAGGCCCATGGAAACCCGGCTCTCGGATCCGGCGCCCAGGGCAAGGGCAATCGGCGTCACACCGAGCACTGTCGACAGGGAAGTCATAAGGATAGGCCGGAATCGAACCGCAGCCGCATCGGTAATCGCATCATGGATATTCATTCCCTGTGCCTTACGCTGATTGGCAAACTCCACAATCAGGATGGCGTTCTTCGAGACCAGGCCGATGAGCATGATAATACCGATCTGGCTGAAAATATTGAAGCTTTCATGGAAGTACCAGAGGGTCATGAACGCGCCGAAAACCGCCAGTGGCACCGTAAAAAGAATAATAAACGGATCCCGGAAACTCTCGAACTGCGCGCTAAGTACCAGATATATCAGAACGATAGCCAGAATGAAGGCGAAAAAAAGGCTGTCGGCGCTTTCCACAAAATCCCGCGAGGCACCGCTGAGACTGGTGGTGAACGCCTCATCCAGCACTATGGCCGCAACTTCATCCATGGCGCGGATACCGTCATCCATGGCGTAACCGGGAGCGAGACCGGCCGAAACCGTCGCCGACACGTAACGGTCGAAACGGAAACGTTGCGGCGGACTGCTTCGCTCCTGGAGCGTCACCAGATTGTCGAGCTGTATCTGGACACCGTTGCTGCCTGTTACATACAGATTGCGGATACTGGCCGGACTGCCCCGCCTTTCGCGCTCAAGCTGACCGATCACCTCATACTGCTTGCCGTCCAATATGAAGAACCCGAGCCGCTGATCAGTAAGGGCCAGCTGTACCGTCCTGGCGATATCCCTGGCCGAAACCCCGACCGCCCGGCTGCGGTCCCGGTCAATGGACATCTCAATTTCGGGTTTGTTGAACTTCAGGTTTACATCCACCACGGAAAACTCGGAGCGCTCTCCGGCACGATCCAGGAATTCGGGGAGCAATGCCTCCAGACGATCAAATGTGGGCGCCTGAATAACATACTGGATGGGAAGTCCGCCGCGCCGCTGGCCGATCGTCTGGTCCTGGCTGACGAAGTTGCGGGTGGCAGGGTATTGCTGCAGATAACGGTTCAGTTCGTCGGCGATCTGCATCTGGGACCGGCCTCTGTCCGACGGATCGTTGAGGATTAGATTCATGAAACCGGAATTGACCGAACTTGCCGCCCCGAAACCCGGCGAAGTGACCGAGATAATGGCCTCGTTTTCCGGTACCGTCTCCTGGATACCGCGTATCATGCGATCCATGTGGTGATCCATGTATTCAAAAGTTACGCCTTCCGGACCGGAAACAGAGACACGCACTCGGCTTCGGTCCTCCAGCGGAGCCAGCTCCGCAGGCAGCTGGGTCCAGAATAAAAACATCCCGCCACCGGCAAGGCCCATGATCACAAAAGCGACCCAGCGAACCTTCATGAATGTTTGCAGGGAGTCACGATAAACCCGGTTGAGACCGGCGAAAAAGGGTTCGGTGGCCCGGTACAGCGCGTTTTTCTTCTTACGCTGTTTCAGAATTTTCGAACAGAGCATCGGGGAGAGTGTGAGTGCCACGAACGACGAGATAATCACCACTCCGGCCATCACCACGCCGAATTCACGGAACAGGCGTCCGGTGAGCCCTTCGAGGAAAATCACCGGCATGAATACCGCCACCAGTGCCGTGGTGGTGGAGATCACCGCGAAAAAGATTTCGCCCACGCCCAGGAGCGCCGCCCGGGTGGGCTCCATCCCCCGCTCGATCTTGGCGTAGATATTTTCCATGACGACAATCGAGTCGTCCACCACCAGGCCGATGGCCAGCACCAGTCCGAGCAGCGTAAGCACATTGATGGAGAACCCGGCCACGAACATGATAAAGAAGGAACCGATGATGGCGATAGGGATAACAATCACCGGAATAATGGTCGTGCGCCAGTCCCGAAGAAACAGAAAGATGACGGTAACCACCAGAAAGAAAGCGATCAGAATCGTTTGCTGGACCTCATTGATGGAATCGCGGATGAACTCGGTGGTATCGAATCCGATGCCGGTGGAGATGTCGCCCGGCAGATCACGCTCGATTTCCGCCACTCTTTTGTAGAATTCATCGGTGATGGCAATATTGTTGGCCCCGGGCTGCGGAATCAGCACCACCCCCACCATGGGGATGCCGTCGCGCTTCAGGATGGTGCGCTCGTTTTGCGCGCCGATCTCCGCCCTTCCAATATCCTCAAAACGCACCACCGAGCCGTTCTCTTCCCGGATGATCATCCGGTTGAACTGTTCGGCGGTTTCCAGCCGGCTCAGCGTGCGCACCGTCAGTTCGGTGAACAATCCCTCAATCCGCCCCGACGGCAGCTCCACGTTTTCGCGGTCCAGCGCAGCCTGCACATCTGTTGCGGTAACATCGAAGGAGGCCATTTTATCGGGATCCATCCAGAGCCGCATCGCATACCGCTTTTCGCCCCAGATGCGCACTTCACTCACGCCGGGTATAGTCTGCAGCCGCTCCTTGAATACCGTGTTGGCGATATCGCTGAGGTCGAGCAGGTTTCGCGTGTTGCTCTGTACATTGAGAAACACGATCGGACTGGCATCGGCATCGGCCTTGGAGACCACCGGATTGTCCACGTCGGGCGGAAGACTCCTTACCGCGCGGGAAACCCGGTCACGGACATCGTTCGCCGCCGCCTCCAGATCCACATCCAGGTCAAATTCCACGGTTACGGTGCTTCGGCCCTCCCGGCTGACCGACGTCATGTTACGGATGCCCGCAATGCCGTTGAGCTGCTCTTCCAGCGGCTCGGTGATCTGTGACTCGATCACTTCGGCGTTGGCACCGGGGTAGTTGGTCTGCACCGTGACGATCGGCGGATCCACCGACGGGTATTCCCTCACCCCCAGATTGAAGTAACCAAGCACCCCGAACAGCACGATCATGATGGACATGACCGTGGCCAGGACCGGACGGCGAATACTCACAGCGGACAGGCTCATCGGTTCTCTCCCGGGCTTTGGTTCCTGTTCCATGCCTGCGAACCCGTCCCGTTATTGTTCGCATCAAACTCTTCCGTGGCCGTATTAATACGTACCGGCATGCCGTCGCGCACCTGCAGCAGTCCGGTGGTAATGACCGTATCGCCGGGTGCCAGGCCTTCCCGGATCACCACGCGCTGGTCGGTTCGGGTGCCGATTTCAACGTGACGCTCCTGAACCCTGCCGCCGGAGTAGAGATAAACCTTGTAGCCGGCGATTTCCGGCACCAGCGCCTCGGAAGGAATCAACAGCGCATCCTCAAGCTGCCGGAGGTCGACCTCGACTCGTGCGAATGCTCCCGGAAATATCCGTAAATCCGCATTGTCGGCAATGGCCCGCATACGCAGGGTACGGGTATCACGGTCCACTCTGGGCTGGATCGCGTATATCTCGCCTTCTCTCTCATTTTCAACCCCTTCCACACGAAAACGCACGGTCTGGCCTCTTGCCACCGAGGACCGAAACCGCTCGGGAATGGAGAACTCGATTTTTATGGTGTCGATTTTCTGCAGGCTGGAGATGGTGGACTGCGGGGTGACATAGCTGCCTGTACTGACCTCCTTCAGCCCGATAATACCGTCAAAAGGCGCCCGGATTTCGGTCTGATCGATCAGAGCCTGAACCCGGTCGTGCTGAGCAATCAGCGTATTCAATTCGTTCAGGACGATATCGTAATCCTCCCTGGCGATGGCGTTGCGCCCAAGAAGCTCATCCTGCCTCTGCTCGCGGATGCGCGCCAGATTGATCTGGTAGGATATCCGCCGTTTCTCCTGCCGTAGCTCGGCATCGTTCATTTTCACCAGCAAATTACCTTCCCGGACGTCACTGTCCTCCCGGAAGTGGATGGCGGTAATGCGTCCCGATACCTCCGGCCTCACATAAATCTCTTCATCGGCCAGAATGTTTCCGGTTGCCTGGACCGTCTCCCTGAACGATTCCGGAGTTACGATAAAACCGTCAACCGCAAGGCTGCCTCTGTCAGCTCCCTGGCCGGCAGCCGGACCCTCCTGCGCATTTCCGCTCCCGCTCCAGAGCCGGATCCACAATAAAAAACCAATAACAGCCAGCAGCAGCACGGTGGCCAGGGTACGTCTAAATATCGGGCTCATAAGCGAAAACTCATTTACAGGTATGGGTAATCCAACGATGTGATTTGACAGCCGAAAGAGTTGCAAACCGGCAGGTAACACTCGTTACCGGGAAACCATTTTTACCGGGGCATCCTACCTCCGATTATGATGCAGAAACCCCTTACGCACAGAACAGGGACAATGATACATGCGGTCGACATATAACGGTTATAGACGAACGATTACCCGAACGGTTCGATAAACACCATTTCGGGGATTCAGGTTTCCGGCACTAATCCACGATGAAACGGGGGATGTCGCGCGGTAGCCTCACAAGAGTTTCATAATTGACGTTGTTCAGCAGGTCACTGAACGATGACACGGTGATTCTGTTGTTTTTCTGGCTTCCGACCAGTACCACCTCATCGCCTCGTTTGACCCCCGGACAGTGTGAAACGTCCACGATCAGCATATTCATATTGACCATGCCGATCACCGGAACCCTGCGGCCGTGAACAAGCACTTTGCCGAGGTTGCTGAGGCTTCGGTTGAACCCGTGGCTGTACCCGACCGGAATCGTCGCCGTCACCGTATCATCCGTAGCCTGATAGGCCGTGCCGTATCCGATGAATTCACCCGAGTTGACCGTTTTAATGCTCATGATCCTGGTTTTCCAGCTGATTATCTGACGAAGCGGGTTTTCGGTCATTTTTTTGCGGCCGTTCTGCGTCAGATACTGCATGTGTGTCTCTTTGCTGGGCCAGTACCCGTATTGCGCAATACCTATGCGCACCATATTCATCCGGGTTTGCGGATAGGAAATGAGCGGTGCGGAGCAAGCGGTATGACGCATCTCCGAAGCTACCCCCTTTTTCCGCAGATACCACTGGTACCGGTTGAAGTTGGCGATCTGGTTCTGGATTCTCAGATAGTTTGCCACACTCTCGGCGCCCGCAAAATGGGTGTTGATACCCTTCACATGGAGGTGTTCCCCGTTGTCGAGCAGAAACCCGACAAGCTTTTCGCGATCCTCCCAGGCGAAACCGATTCGGTTCATGCCGGTTTCCAGTTCGACATGGATCTGTGCTCTCTTTTTCTGCTCCACAGCGGTTTTGACGGCTGCACGCAGCCGGTCGAACTCAAAAACATAAAATGAGATGTCGTTTTCGATGGCCCAGTCGAGCTCGTTGTCGTCGATCATTCCCATAATCATCACATGGGAGTGCTCATTCTTGACCATGTGGGCACGCAGGGCTTCATCCGCACTGTGCACCCCGAAATAGTCGACCCCGCACTCCTCGGCCAGTGATACGAAGTGCTCGATACCGTGCCCGTAGGCATTGCCTTTTACCACGGAACAGAAACGGGCTTCCGGGCCCGCCAGCCCCTTCAAAAAACGAAGGTTGGCTTTCAGCGCCGTTTTGTTGATTTCAATATAGGATGTGTGAAACATGAGATGGATCAGAACGTGGGTGTCTCCGGCTGCTATATATAACTATATAATACGTGTTAAAAAAACTCTGGCGCCATCAGGGCGATACCGGGTTTACCGCATTTTCAGGCGATCCGCAATACCCAGAAATAACGCCAGTCCGGTTTCCAGGAGTTCATCCGGAAAATCATATTCGGCATCGTGCATCTGGGGATGCTGTTCGCCGGCGCCCAGCCCGAACAGGGCTCCGTGATATCGTTTTGTGAAATGGCCGAAATCCTCCGACCACGAAAAGGGACGGGGGATGTGCCGAACGTCACTGACCCTGGCGGCTGCGCCTTTCCCGGATTCGCGGCTCTCAGCAAGTCCCCGCGCAACTTCCTCTACAAGCGCCACCGATTCAGGGGTATTGCTGACCGGCTCAAACGACTCCGTCCATTCGTAATCCATATCCAGCCGCCATTGTGACGCAACAGACCGCGTCATTTCCACGGCCTTTTCCCCGATCCGCTTCAGGTCATCGGGTTGGTGCGCCCGCAGGGTCGCCATCAGTTCGGCGTATCCGGGCGTGGTCCCGAACGCCCGTTCTCCAATCCGGGCATGGATGATGGTAACGAGTCCCGCCCGGTCGAACGGTATGATGGTTCGCGGCAGCGCCTGCCAGTCGCGAATGAGTGCTGCAACCGCCGAAGACGGACTCCGCGCGTTCTCCGGATGGGCGGCGTGTGAGGTACTGCCTTTCAGGCGTACAATCAATCCACAGGAACCGGCTGCAAACACCCCCTCACCCAAAAGCACCGAATGGAGGGGATATCCCGGGAGATTATGCAGCGCAAACACATGATCGGGAGCGATATCGGGCCATTTGTCGTCCTGAAGCATGCGCTCGGCACCCTCGCCGGTCTCTTCGGCCGGCTGAAAAAGCAGATACACCTTGCCCCGCCGAAGCGGATTCGCCTGCAGGTCACGGGCCAGGCCGATGAGAATGGCAATGTGCCCGTCATGTCCGCATTTGTGGGAAACCCCTTCCTGCAATGACGCGTAGGGAATATCCAGCGATTCATGGATCGTAAGCGCGTCAAGCTCCGCGCGATACAGCAGCGACGGTCCTTCCCTGCCGCTGTCCAGGACCGCCAGCAGACCATGCCCGCCGATTCCCTCCGTGATGTCTTCAACCCCGGCCTCCCTCAGTTGTTCGGCAACAAAAGCGGCCGTCTTTTCTTCGTTGTGTGCCGTTTCGGCAAGAGTGTGCAGTTCCTTTCGGATTTGGACAAGATCCATGAAAAATAAAACGCTATTTCGGTGGTAACAATAAACCTTTCATAGATACCGAAAAACAGCGCGAAAATAAACTCAATAATAGCGGCCGGTAACCAGGGCCGGATCGGGATACCGCCCCAACGCTTCCGGAAGATCCCTTTCCGAAACCACCCCCGGCATGTCCGGTTCCGAAGGCGGTTCCAGCGACAGCTGGAAATGGAGATGCGGAGCCCATCCGCCGTTTTCATGCTCCCCTCCCACCAGGGCGATTTGCTGCCCTTTGCCGAACGGCATCCCGGGGAACAAACCGGACAGGGAGCCTCTGGACAGGTGTCCGTAGAGCGCAAACAGTGCTCCTTCAGACGTATTTTCTGCCGTTTCCTGTTGCCCGTAGCGATTTCCTTTGGCCCGATCCCGAATCTGCTTCAGCAGATGCCGCACCACCGGTCCCTCATGCCGGGTGATGATGGTAGGCCCGTAATCCCCGTCGTTGGCATTGTCACGGAACATCAGCACCTCTCCATCGGCAAAAGCGTAAACAGGCGTCCCCTCCGGTACCCAGAAATCGAGCCCCATATGAATATCCCGCACCCCGCCAAAAAGTACCGAGCGATACATGTCACGGCGCTTTTCGTTATAGCGCCCGATGGATGGCGGATCGAGCGATATGGCATTGGGGTCGTAACCCCGGCTCAGATCGAGCACACGGTAACGATCGTCAATACGGACAACCGGATGGAAGCCAGCGTTGCCGGCTCTATCGTGCGGTTTTTCGATATTCATGGAAGTGCTTGATCAAGAAACTGCCGGCTCCGCTGCCACGCCGGAACGTTTACTCAACCACCTTGTCGATATAATTCGAGTTCATGAGTCCGAGTGCGCCAACGTATTTCAGGCGAAACGACACCATATCACCCACTTTGAGGTCGCGTTCGTTTTGTCCCACATTGACCACCAACATATCCGAACTGGCATCCACGATTTCGATATCCTTGCTCTTCGGGATCAGAAACTCCGGCTGGATATCGAGATATCCGATATCCAGAATCGCACGAAACGCGGTTTTTCCATACAGATCTTCGTCGATTTCAAGGGTTTCACCCTGCGGATTGGCCGCCAGGTCGCCGCTCGGAACCATCGGCTTTTCATGGATTTCAATTACCTGGGTGTAAAGCTCCAGCACGGAGGGCTCCATCCCTTCGATGGTTTCACCGGAAAACAGGTCGATTCCGAAATAGAGCGCTTCGCCCACCCTGAAATGGTTGACGCTTTCGGGCAGGTCACCGCGCAGAATCAGCGGCAGCACCACCGTAGTTCCGCCGGACACCCAGCGGATGGTGCGATTGAATTTCAGCTCGATGATCTGTTTGTACAGGGCAAGCTGGATGAGCTTGTCGGAGCTGGGCATTACGCCGTGGAGGCAGTTGAGGTTGGTTCCCAGTCCGATGACTTCGATATTCGGCAGTTTGAAGATTTCGCCGTAAAAATCGATCAAATCTTCGCGCATCACTCCCTCCCGCAGGTCACCCATTTCGATCATGATGATGATCATATGCTTGCGGTTCTGTTTGACCGCCTCTTCCGACAGCAGCCGAATGGTTTCCAACTCGGTGTTGAAGCTGACATCGGCATATTTCACCACATCACTGATGTACTTTTTGGGTGGGGGCTTGATGTAAACGGTTTGGACATCCGGATCGATGCTCTTGACCACCTTCAGGTTACTTACCCTGGAGTCGTGGATTTCACGTGCACCGAGATTGATCACCTCGCTTATGTACTCCCTGTTCCCGCAGAACAGTTTGGTGACCACTCCCCATTCAATGTCATGCTTGTCGAAAAGACTCTCCAGAAAAGCATAATTGTGTTTTAGTTTGTCACGATACAGCTTCAGATAAGCCATAATTATTTTTTAAACCTCATTTCGAGATATTTGTTCGTAAATCCGATACGTTCGTACAGCCGTTTGGCTGGGTTGTCCGGCTCGACATGGAGCGCGACATCGCCGTCGGCATTTTGAATGGCCTGCTCCATCAGGGATTTGCCGATTCCGCGCCCCCTGGTGGAGGCATCCACGGCAATATAGACCAGCAGGTTCTCGGGAATGTATCCGCTCATGCCGGTTTCGCAGGAAACGACGACACCAAGCAGTTTTCCATGGTCGCCGGTCGAGCCTTCGGAACCGGCG